>JALZVY010000189.1 GCA_023300125.1 Phycisphaera sp. | reverse complement strand
CTAGCTAGCTAGCTAGCTTCGGCGGCCTGGGGCAAACGCAAATCTTTTGGTTGAACACCGCGGCACCCGCCGCGGTGTTGTCGCCTGCGCCACCTATGACCGGGGCGCTGGGTTGGGGGGGGCTTAGTGGCTCTTGTCCGCGACTTCGGCGGCACGCTTGGCGACGAGCTTCTTTTGGTAGCCCGACTGGATCACGTCCACGATGACCAGCACCGCGATCGAGAAGTAGAACGTGGCTTTGCTCATGGCGTGCACTTCGTAGCCAAACAGCTTGAGGTGGGCCTTGTGCCCGCCCTCGCCCAGCAGCAAGATCCCCACGATCAGCAAGATAAACAGGCCCAAGACCTCGTATTTGCGGTTCTTCTGGATGAAGGCGGTCACCCAGTCGGCCAGCAGCAGCATGGCCAGGCCCGAGGCCACGATGGCCACCGCCAGCACGGCAAACACCTCGGTGATGGCCAGGGCCGAGAGGATCGAGTCGAACGAGAAGATCAGGTTCATGAACACGATCAGGGCGATGACCTGACCGGCGCTTTTGCCCTTCTTCGCGTCGGAGCCGTGGTGCAGGTCGTCGATCGACAGCAGGTGGCGGATCTCTTTGACCGCGGTGTACATGATGAAAACGCCGCCGAAGAGGAACACCATCGTCGAGAAGTTGAAGGCCCCTTCAAGCACCCCGGTCCAGTCGAAGGTCAAGAATGGAGCTTCGAGCTTCTTGATCAGCGAGACGATGACAAACAGCAGCACGATCCGCAGGGCGATCGCGATCAGGATGCCGTTGCGCCGCACGGCCTTTTGCTTGTCTTTGGGCGCCCGCTGCGACTCGATCGAGATGTACAGCAGGTTGTCGAAGCCCAGCACGGCTTGGAGGAAGAGCAGCACGCCCAAGTTGGCGAAGTTTTCGAAGGTCAGCAGGTCCACGGCAAGGTTCCGATGGGAGGGATGAAGCGTTTGGGGAAGTTTACCGTTCTCAACGCACCTGTCGGGTCCGCACGGGCTGGCGGGTCTCGGTCCAGGTGAATTGGGTGCGGCCGGGGCTGAGCGTCCAGGTGGGCAGGGCATGGGTGCCCGCCTCGGGGCCGCGCGGGAAGTAGGCCGCGTCGCTGTGCGTGCCCGACAGCGCCGGGCACCAGACCGCGTGGAGTTGGTCTTCGGCCCCGTTTTCGGCCCCGTCTTCAGCCCCGTCTTCAGCCCTGCCCCGGCCCTGGGCCCGGCGGCGGTGGACGTGCCCGCTGGCCAGCGTCTGCACGTGCGGGCGGTTGAGGGCCGCCCACACGCGGTCGCGGGCCGCGCTGCCCGGGCACCAATAGGTGCCCACGTCGCCGCGCACCTCGTCGGGGCGGTTGAGAAACAGCGGGGCGTGTTGAAACACGTGCACGGTTTCGGCGGCGGCCGCCGCGGCGTCCAGCTGTTCGCGCAGCCACGCCAGTTGGGCGGCTTCTTCGGGCAGCCCGCTGCTCCACAGCTGGCTGTGCAGGCCCAGCAGGCGGTGGCCGTCGGCGGCGTGCACGAAGCGGTCGGGGCCGACCTGCGTGGCCCACTGATCGACGTAGCACGGGGTGATCGTCGGCGTGGCCTGGGGCGCGGTCACGAAATTGCCCGTGTCGTGATTGCCCGGCACGATCAGCACCCGGCCCACCGCGGCCCGCAGGGCGGTGAGCCACTCCATGGCGGGGCCAAACTCCTCGGGGTTCACGTGCCCGGCGTCGGTCAGATCGCCGGTGATGACCACCACCAGCGACGGGGCGTCGGGTTGGTTGCCCAGCCAGCGGGCGGTGTGGCGGGCGTTGGCCCAGGCCACGGCGTTGTGCTCGCGTCGGCGCGGCACGTCGTGGTCTTCGGGGCCCAGGTGCAGGTCGCTGAGCTGGATCACACGCATGGCACGAGGGTAAACCCATTGGCAGGGCGGCGCCCCCCACACGCGGGATCAGACCGGCCCGGCCGCGTTTGGTAGCTTGCAGCCATGAGCGAATCCACCCGCATTGAAAAAGACTCCATGGGCGAGATGCCCGTGCCCGCCGACGCGCTGTATGGCGCCAGCACCGCCCGGGCGGTGGCCAACTTCCCCATCGCCCACGAGCCGGTGCCGGCCGCGGTGATTCATGCCTTTGGCCATCTGAAAGCCGCCTGCGCGGCGGCGAACCTGGAACTGGGCCGGCTGGACGCCACCCGGGCGGCGGCCATCATCGATGCCGCGGGCGAGGTGGCCCAGGGCAAGCACGACGCCCACTTCCCGGTGGACATCTATCAGACCGGCAGCGGCACCAGCACCAACATGAACGGCAACGAGGTGATCGCGAACCTGGCCAACCAGAAGCTGGGCTTTGGGCTGAGCGCCAAGAACAACCCCGATGCGGTGCACCCCAACGACCACGTCAACGCCGGGCAAAGCAGCAACGACACGTTTCCCACGGGCATGCACATCGCCGGGGCCCTGGCGATTGAAAACGACCTGAAGCCGGCCCTCGACCGCCTGCGCGACGGCCTGCAAGCCAAGGCCGACGCCTGGGACAAGATCGTGAAGATCGGCCGCACCCACCTGATGGACGCCACGCCCATCCGCGTGGGCCAGGTGTTTGCCGGCTATGCCCGGCAGGCCGAGCACGCGCGGCACCGCGCGGGCTTCGCCTTCGAGGGCATGCGGCAAAACCTGGAAATCGGCGGCACCGCGGTGGGCACGGGCATCAACACCCACCCCGATTTTGCCGCCAAGGTGTGCGCGGCCCTGAAAGAGCGCACCGGCATCGACTTCGAAGAAGCCGAGCAGCACGCCGAGGCCCAGGCGGCCAAAGACTGCTTCGTGCAGAGCCACGCCTGCCTGAAAACCATCGCCGTGAGCCTCACCAAGATCGCCAACGACATCCGCCACCTGGGCAGCGGCCCGCGCTGCGGCATCGGCGAACTGAGCCTGCCGGCCATCCAGCCCGGCTCGTCCATCATGCCCGGCAAGGTGAACCCGGTGATCTGCGAGAGCGCCATGCAGGTGGCCTGCCGGGTGGTGGGCAACGACGCAACGGTGACCATGGCGGGCATGGGCGGCGTGGGCAGCATCTTCGAGCTGAACGTGGCGATGCCGGTGATGATCGACGCGTTCTTAGAAAGCGTGAAGCTGCTGGCCAACGTGAGCAACGTGTTCGTGGACAAGCTGCTGGAGGGTTTGGTGGTCAACGAAGACCGCTGCGCCGAGCTCAACGAGCAGTCGCTGATGACCATCACTGCCCTGGCCCCCGAGGTGGGCTACGACAAGTGCAGCGCCCTGGCCAAGCAGGCCCATAAAGAAGGCAAAACCATCAAAGAACTGGTGGGCGAGCTGAAACTGATGGCCCCCGAGCGGCTGGCCGAGCTGATGGACTACGACGCGATGACCCGGCCGTCGTAGCCGGGCGTGGGGGTACCATGGGGCGATGAACTTGCGTTCCCTCGCCCTGATGGGTCTCGTGTGTGTGGCGTCGGGATGTCACTCGGCCAACCCTTGGTCCCAGGCGTTTTCGCCTGCGGACTTTCGATCGGGTTGGCCAGCGGTGGCTCATGCGCGTGCCATCAACGTGGGGCACGTGGATCCCTACGAGGTGTATGAACGCGACTTTGGCGACACGACGCTGGTGGGCACGGCGGTGTGGACCGGCTACGGAAGCCACGACGAGCACGCGCTGGATCAGGCCCGCGCGGTGGGTGCCGATTTGGTGCTGATGCGTCGGCGTTTTGACGCGACCGAAAGCCACACGAGCTACGAGAATCAACCGGGGTGGCCGCGCCGGCGCAGCGTGGTTGTGAAGGGGGACGACGGAGGGCGCACGCGTTTGGGCGCGGGCGTCAGCCCGGTCTACGTGCCGCGCACGCGTACGCGCAAGCGATTCACCTTCACCGGCGTGTTTTTGCGCACCGCTGAAGCGCGGGATGCGGCGCTAGAAAACGGGCGTTGATGTTCAAGGGCCGCGCAGGGCGGGCGTCACGGTCGGTCAGTCGTCCGATGTGTCGCTGCCTGCGGACGGGCCCTGCTGACGCAGCAGCTGATCAAAAAAGCCGTTGCCCTCGCCGGGCTTGGGCGCGGGTGCTTTGGGCTTGGGGTTCAGCTGCGCGCGTTCGCGGGCGGTGAGGGGCGGTTCGTCGCTGTCCAGGGCGGTGGCGTCTTCGTTGCGGCCGTGGGTCAGCGGGGCGTCCGAGTCGTCGGGGCCCGGTTCGCTGGGCGCTTCGGGGCTTGGGGTGGCGGCCAGGTCTGCGGCGGCCAAGTCGGTCGCGGGCGTTTCGGCGGGCTCAACAATCTTGGCGGGCGCGTCGGCGGGCTCAACAGCCTCGGCGAGCGTGGGCTCCTCGGTGGCCACGGGCTTGGGCGGGGCCGGGGGCAGCTCGGCGGGCTGGGCCACCACGTCGTTGAAGAATGTCAGGGCAGACATGAGCTGGGGCATGCCCGCTCGCTCGGGGTCGCCGCTCCAGGTGATCGCTTCCACGGGGCTCTGGGCCCGCATCAGGTCGTTGCGGAACTGCTCGGCGGCACTTTCATGCTCCGGCGCGTCGGTCGAAGCGCCCACCAGCCAACGCACGCCCGGCAGGGCGGTGGGCTCGGTGCAGGCGGCCTTGCGGACCGAACGCACCGCATCGGTGTCAAACAGCGGTTCGTCGAAGCTGCCGTCCTGCACCATCGGCCCGGAGCTGAAGCCGTTGTGGTCGGTCCAGCTGCCCGCGGACAGGGCGACGCAACCCGCAATCCGCCGCGGGTGCCGCATCGTCAGGCGGTGGGCATACTGCGCCCCGTCGCCAAAGCCAAACATCAGCATGCGGTCGGTGAGTTCTTGCACCTCGGTCTGGGCGGCCAGGGCATCGAATAAAAATTGATCGCTGCCCGGTCCGTAGCCGCTGCCGTTTTGCAGAAAAGCGTAGGCCCCGGTGAAGGTGGGGCAAACCAGCAACGCATTGAAGTTCAGCCGCTGCCAAGCCACAGACCGCAGTCGCGCCATCATCTGAGCGCCATCAGAGTCGTGGTCGTGCACCAGCACGACAGGGACGTAGCGAGCATCATCGTTTTTGCGGATGGGCTGAAAAAGCATGAGAATCCTGGAGGCGGTGGAGGTCGCTCATGAAGCGGCGCGTGGCAAGAAAAGGGCCCGCAAGGGAAGTTCCTAGTCATTGCATCGGCCATCGAAAGCCACTGATCAACCTTAGTCGTGACGCGATTTTGAGCTCGTGACGGGGGTGGGGCCGGTAAAAACGCCGGCCACGGGGTTGGCTGTGAGGTGATCGGCTTGATGGGGCCACGAACGTCAGCCACACTTGCGTGGGTGCTGTTGCGGGCTGTGCCGGCCAACCGCGGCAACGGCTTTCCCTATCATCCCCGCGTGAGCAAAGCGTCTTCTTACAACGTGGTGGTGATCGGCGGCGGCCACGCGGGGGCCGAGGCGGCCTGGGCCGCGGCCAACCTGCTGGCCGAAGCAGGCGGCGGCACAGGGGCGGGACGGGTGGCCTTGGTCACCATGGACCCCACCAAAACCGGGGCCATGAGCTGCAACCCGGCCATCGGCGGGCTGGCCAAGGGGCAGATCGTCCGCGAGATCGACGCCCTGGGCGGCATCATGGGCCGCGTGGCCGATGCCACGGGCATCCAGTTCCGCGTGTTGAATCAAAGCAAGGGCCCGGCCGTTCACGGGCCGCGCTGCCAAAGCGACAAGTACGCCTACGCCAGTGAGGTGCAGCGGCTGCTGGCCACCCGGACCAACCTGGAGGTGATCGCAGGCACGGTGGAGGAATTCCTCACCCGCGACGGCCGCTGCGTGGGCGTCCGCGTGCGTGGGGCCCACGGCACCCACGACGGCGGGGGCACCCCGGACTGCTGCGGCGAGTTCGGGGCCATCGATTCGGTGGGCAAAACCTTCGACCTCAGCGCCGACGCGGTGGTGCTGACCACCGGCACCTTCATGCGGGCGCTCATGCACGAAGGTGAACGCAAGACCGAGGGTGGGCGCATCGGCGAGGGCTCGGCGGTGGGCATCAGCGCCGCCCTCAAAAAGCTGGGCCTGGATCTGGGCCGCCTGAAAACCGGCACCCCGCCGCGGCTGGCCGCCGAAAGCCTGGACCTTGAGGGCCTGGAGGTGCAGCCCGGCGACGAGGCCCCCACGCCCTTCAGCGACCTCACCGACCCCGCGACCTTCCCCGTGACGAAGCAGATCGGCTGCTGGATCACCCACACCAACGAAGCCAGCCACGCGCTGATCCGCGACAACCTGGACCGGGCCCCGATGTACAACGGCCAGATCGACACCGCGGGCCCGCGCTACTGCCCCAGCATCGAAGACAAGGTCGTGCGCTTCGCCGACCGGCCCAGCCACCACGTGTTCCTCGAACCCGAAAGTCTCAGCACCAACGAGATCTACTGCAACGGCATCAGCACCAGCCTGCCCTTGGACGTGCAGGAAAAAATCGTGCACGCGCTGCCGGGCTGCGAGAACGCGGTCATTCTGAAACCCGGCTATGCGGTTGAATACGACATGGTCTGGCCGCATCAGATTGACGCGACCTGCGGGGTCAAATCGGTGCCCGGGCTGTTCCTCGCCGGGCAGATCAACGGCACCTCGGGCTACGAAGAAGCCGCGGGCCAGGGGCTGATCGCCGGGGTCAACGCCGTGCGGCACGCCCGCGGGC
>JALZVY010000188.1 GCA_023300125.1 Phycisphaera sp. | reverse complement strand
CGACGACTCGTGGCACATGTTCGAGCAGTCGGGGAAGTTATTCGTGCCCAGCTTGCGGCCCAGCAGCTGGTAGAGGAAGGCGGCTTCGTTGCTGGTGCGGCCCGAGGTGTAGAAGACCGCCCGGTCGGGGTGGTCGATGCCGCGCAGGTGTTCGCCGATGAGGGCAAAGGCGTCGTCCCAAGACACCGGCACGTAGTGGTCGCTCGCCGCGTCGTAGCGCATCGGCTGGGTGAGCCGGCCTTGTTTTTCCAGCCAGTGGTCGGTCTGCTGGCGCAGGTGGGCGACGCTGTGGCGGGCAAAGAAATCGGGGCCGACCTGGTCGCGGGTGGCTTCCCAGGCCACGGCCTTGGCCCCGTTTTCGCAGAACTCGAAGCTGGAACGCTCGCTGGCGGCCGGCTCGGGCCAGGCGCAGCCCGGGCAGTCGAAACCGCCGGGCTGGTTGACCTTCAGCAGGGTGCGGGCGATTTTCAGCTTGCCCGACTGGGCGCCGACGTGCTTCATCGTGCCTTTGAGGGCGCCCCAGCCGCCAGCGGGGGCGTCGTAGGCGGGGCGTGGCGACGCGCTCGGGTCCGGTGGCGTGTTCATGTCCCGAGTGTAGCTTGCGGTGTTTGGGCCGCAGGGGCTTGGTTTATACGGCGCGGAGGATGCCGGCGGTGGGGTAGCGGCGGCCCAGCGCGACGGTGGGGTCGAGCTTCAGCCAGCCTTCAAGCAGCTCGGTGTAGATGCTGCGGAAGTCGATGCCGAATTTCAGATCGCCCTTGTCCAGTTTCGTGAGCGAGGGGTGTTTGCCGATCAGCCCGGGATTCACCGCGTCGCCGAAGACGAAGCTGGGCCCGGCGCAGCCGTGGTCGGTGCCGGCCGAGGCGTTCTGCCGCACGCGGCGGCCAAACTCGCTGAAGGCCAGGCTGGTCACGCGCGAGCGGTCGCCGGTGGCGTCCAGCTCGTCGTAAAACGCCTTCATGGCCGAGCCGAAGTCTTTCATGAGCCGCTGGTGGTTGGATTTTTGGTTGGAGTGGGTGTCGAAGCCGCCCAGGGTGACGTAGTAGACGCGGGTGGGCAGGTCGGCGCGGATCATGCGGGCGACCATCTGCAGCTGCTTGGCGAGGTTGTTGCCGGGCCACTTGGTTTTGCTTTTGCCCGCCACGGCCTTGCGCACGCGGTCCGAGGCGACCTGTGCGTCCAGTGCGGTGCGCTGCACGAAGGCCAGCGGGTCTTCATGGCCCTCGGGGCCGGGGGTGTGGTTGACCGCGTCGTAGGTGGTGCTGATCGAGGCGTCTTGTCCGCGGGCGGCGAAGCGAAACAGGTCGGCCTGGGCGAAGCTCACGGGCCGCTGTTCTTTGCCCAAGGCGGCCAAGGGGGCAGCGTTGCCGATGGACAGACAGTCCATGCCGGCGCTGTCTTGGGGAATGCGGGTTTCAAGGGACTGGCCGATCCAGCCGCGGCCGCCCTTGCCCGTGAGGTCGGCGGTGTGCCAGACGTCCATCGAGGCGAAGTGCGAGCGGTTGGGGTTGGGGTAGCCCACGCCCTGAACCACGCCGCACAGGCCGGCCTGCACCATTTCTTGGATGGGGCCCAGCGAAGGGTGCAGCCCGATCCCGTCGACCCCGGGCAGATCGAGCACGTCGCCGGGTTTGTGTCCCACGCCCGGGCGGGCTTTGGCGTAGGCGTCATCGCCGATGGGCACCACGGTGTTGAGCCCGTCGTTGCCGCCCGAGAGCTGCACGACCACGAGCACGCGGCCATCGGCGGCGCCGGGCACGCTGGACAGCCGCATGGTGGTGTCGGCGGCCATGGCGTCGCCGGCCTGCATCAAGAAGGCGGGCACGGTGGCCGCGGCCGACAGCAGGCCCAGGCCGTGGGTGACAAAGCGCCGACGGGTCAGGGCGCCTTCGGCGTACAGGCCTTCGGGCGGCGTGTCACAGGTTTGGGGGTGGTAGTGCTTGCACATGGTGTTGGCTTTCGCGGTTGGACGTTTGGCGTGCGGCGTAAGGCAAGACAGACGGGCGGACGGGCGGGGTGTTCGGGTGTGTGTGTGCGCCGTGCGAAGGGGCAGTCAGCAGAGCTGGTACTCGGGCGTGGCGGCGATGGCGGCGATCAGGCGTGCCAGGGGCGCATCGGCAAGGCCGTCGGCAAGCAGCTCGTTCGCCAGGTCGTGCAGAGGCACGCGGCGGGCGCTGGGCGTGTGGGGGCCCAAGGCGTGGTCGATCAGGGCGTCGGCGGCGGCTTGGGGCGAAGGGTTGCTTAGGTGGGCGAGCAGGGTGGTGGGGCGGTAGGCCGGTTCGGTTGCGGCTTTTGCTTTGTTTTTGCGGCGTTTTTTAGAGTTGGACTTGGGTTTGGCCTTGGCGTCCAGGCCGGTGGCCAAATAAGTGGTGTAGTTCTGCCGCACAAAGAGCGTTGAGGTGTTGATCCACGCCCGTCCGCCGTCCCAGCCGTCCACGGTGGGTGGGAGGAAGGGCACCTGGCCCATTTGTGTGAGGGCGGGCAGAACATTCTTGGCCTCGCGCGTGGGGGTGCCCAGGCTGCGCACCGTGCCGACCAGCAGCTGCACGGGGCTCTTGATCTTCTTGCCCACCACGTCGTCGTCGTAGAAGTGGCGGCTTTTGAACAGATGCTTGAGCGTCCGGCCGATGTGCAGGTTTTCTTTGCGCAGCACCGCGGTGAGGCTGTCGACCGCGGCGGCCCGCCGGCGGCTGAGTTTTTCGTAGACGTCGCCGACGTCGGCCACGAAGTAGTCGTAGAGCTTCAGGGCGATGAAACGCGGGCAGGCAGGGTGTGCCGCCAAGAGGGCGGCGACGCTGGCGCCGTCGAAGGGGCCGGTCTGGCCGAGGATCTTTTTCTCGCCGCCGTCGTGCCGCCGTTTGTTGAGGACGAAGTCGTTGTCGTCGACGCCGTAGCCGGTGAGGGCCCGGGCGACTTCTTTGATGTCGTCTTCGGTGTAGTTGCCCACGCCGAGGGTGAAAAGCTCCATCAACTCGCGGGCCAGGTTTTCGTTGGGGCGCTTGGCGATGTTGCGGTCGTTGTTGAGGTACTTGAGCATCGCCGGGTCGTGCACGACCGCGGCGACCATGGCGTCAAAACGGCCGCGGGCGTGCTCGCGCAGCATCGCGTTCTGGGCGTACATCAGGTACGAATCGCGCACGCTGCGCTGGCTGCTGGCGAAGTGGCCGTGCCAGAAGAACGTCAGGCGCTCTTCGAGCGGGCGCGGCGTTTGGGCCATGCGGCCCAGCCACCACTGCTGAAGTGATTGAAACTGCTTGCGGTCGTCGCGCCGGGCCTGGCTCTGCTGCTTGCGCACCGCGTCGAGGTGGTCTTGGTCGCCGCTCTTCTTTGCTTGGGAGATGCGCTGGCGTTCCTCGGCCGTGCGCTTGCGGATCACATCGGCGTCGAGGTCCGGGCCCGGCAGCGCGGGGTGGTCGTCGTAATCGACCAGGTGATCGACCGCGGCGTCCAGCCCCATCGCGGCAAGCTGGCGCAGTTGGGCCGGGGTACCGCCGTAACCCGCGCGGTTGAGCAGGTGACGGGCGGCGGCGGCGTCGAAATCGCGGGGCGGCAGGGGCTTCATGGTCGTCTCACAAGAAAGAGGCTGAGAACGAATCGCGGGCGAGCCGCAATAGACCAACGTAGTTTAGAGGGCCTTCTTGCAGTAGAGGTTGGTTTTTCGTCCCGTATTCGGGTTTTCGCTCAAATCCTCTATCGGTCACCAACGCGTAGGGGCTGATGGCCGGCGGGCCTGCAGCGATACAATTGAGCCGCCTGACCGCACCGGATCCCTCCCATGCAGATTGGCTTGCCGACCGAGAGCAAAAACCGAGCGTTTTGCGTGGGCATCACGCCTGACAGCGTGGCGGAGATGGGCGGAAGTAGGTTCAGGCTTTTCAGATGCGGATGACACCGCGGCAGGAGCAGCGCTTGCTGCCGGGGCCGCGGCGGTCTTCGCCGCTGCCGAGTTGATCGTGAAGGTGAAAGAGCCGCAGCCCGAAGCGTGTGCTCGGCGGACATTCAAGCATGCGCTGTTCACTTGTCTGCACCTGGCCGCCCAGCACTTAACGCGCGGACTTGACGGGCGGCGTGATCACCCACGCCGCGGTGGCTCAGGCGCTGGGCGAGCTGGGCGAGCGGCCTGAATGGCTGCCCGACGCGGGGTAAGCTGCGTCGGTCATGTCTACGCCGACCTTCGATGCCCATCCAGCCAAGACCTATCGCATCAAGCCTGGATACGAGCACCGCACGGTGAACGCCACGCTGGAAGATGCCGCGGGCGATTACTGGGACAAAACCCGCGAGCTGCTGAGCCGCCACGTGCAGCACGCGGTCTACACCCTGGCGGCCGATCTGATTCGTCAGCGCGGCCTCAAGACCGTGCTGGACGTAGGGTGCGGCCGGGCCCACAAGCTGCATGAGCAGCTGCACCCGATCGCCCAGGTGACCGGGGTGGACCAGCCCAGCGTGGTCGAGGTGGTGCGGGGGATGTTCCCGGATCTCACCATGACCTCGGCGGATTTTGAGCAGCCCGATGCCACAGGGCTGGGGCGATTCGATCTGCTCACGTCGGTTGATGTGATCGAGCACTTGCTCGACCCCGATCACCTGCTGGCGTTTATCCGCGCACACGCACACGCCGACAGCGTGGTGTTGTTGTCCACGCCCGAGCGCGACGTGCGGCGCGGGGTGGCAAACAACCGCAGCCACAAAGCCGCCCACGTACGCGAGTGGAACCGCGCTGAGTTTGCCGCCTACCTGGAAGACGCGGGCTTTGAGGTGCAGCAGCACGTGTTGCTGCCTGCGTTTCGCGTCGGGGCGTCGCGCTACATGCTTAAAGAACGGCTGCGGCTGGTGCGCAAGCGGGTGTCGCTGCGCTACACGCAGGCCGCCGTGTGCCGACTCAAGCCCTGAGCCGGCCACGCCCGCACCCATGGGTAGCCGCCCGGCGCGCGGCGCGGCGTCAGCGTGTGGTGTTCTGCAGGATGACTTCTTCGTAGGGCTGTACCACCACGAAGCCGTCGCCCTGAAACTCCATCTGCACCGACTCGCCGCTGCCGCGCCCCAGCAGCGTTTTAAGCTGCACGTCGGTCTTGATCTTGGGCGTGAGCCCGCCAGACCACATCACCGTGGCGTTCGGGTCGGTGGTGATGGGCGCGTCGGGGGTCACCGGCAGGGTGAGCGGGTCGTAGTGGCTGGTGATGGCGATCAGCCCGGTGCCTTCGATCCGAACGTTAAAGAGCCCGCCCGCCGCGATCGCCGCGATCTTCTTGAGCATCTTGATGTCGTATTGCAGCGTGGACTCGAGGGCGAGCAAGTCGTTGCCGTTCACGAAGACCGCTTCGTCTTGCAGTTGCAGCACGGTGATCTTCTTGCCGGTATCGGCGCAGAACACCGAGCCGTTGCCGCTGGCCTTGGTCAGCCGGGCGCCTTCGCCGCCCACGGCGGATTTGAGCAGGTTGCCCAGCCCGCGGTCCAGCAGCTTCTCGCGGACAAACTTGACCTGTCCGGTGTAGGCGATCATCGCGCCGGTCTTGATCCACACCTCGCCGTCGAGGTTGATGTCCAAGATGCGCTCGGATTCCAGTTCGAACAGGCCCTGACGCAGCTCGCGCTCCATGGTCTTCTGCACAAAGGCGTCGAGGGTGTAGCGGGCGTCCGGGGTGGGGTGGATGTCAGACATGGGACTCCAAAGGCATGGGGTGAAAGGGGGGCGCGGCTTGTTTGAGTTTACGGGTGAGCCGCGGGCGCGTGGCCCCGGGGCCCAACGCGCAACCCTTGGTGCTTCACAGCTGGGCGTGATTCACCTGGCCGCTGCCGATCAGGCCGATTCCCCCTGGGATGGAGCGACCACGCTGTGCTGGATTGAAGTGGGGCGTGGGCACACCCGTGACGGGTGTTCATCGCTGCCACAAGCCGCCGCGCGGCGGTTCAATGAGGCCTACTCTTTGGATCGGCCGCGCAGTTTTTCCAGACGCTCGGCCAGTACCTCTGCGTTAAAAGGCTTGAGCAGGTAGTCGGTCACGCCGGCCTTGATGGCGTTCATGACCATTGGCTGGTCGCCTAGGGCCGTGACCATGATGATGGGCAGGTCTGGGTGCAGGGGCCTGACTTTTTTGAGGAACTGTAGCCCGGTCATGTTGGGCATGTGCCAGTCGAGAAAAACCACGTCGGGTGTGAAATCTTTGAGCGCCATCATCGCCGCGAAGCCGTCGTCGGCCTCGACCACTTCGTCGAATTTCAACTCGTCGAGGTATTCGCGGTAGTGGCGACGCACGACTTCAGAATCATCAACAACAAGGGCTTTCATGGGGCACGACGTGGGTTCTGGCGGAAAAGAGAATGCCTTGCGATCCGTGGCTGATACACGGCCGAGATATCCCATCGTCAGGGTTTAGCGTGGCGGATCACCTTTTGGACCGGAAATCGTGAATGTTTTCGGTCTTTGATGCGGCCGCCACGTCACACGGTGGGCTTCTTGGTGACGCTTCTTGGTGACGCTGTCCCCGATATGCGGTCCCACGGGTACTCCTTGCTCCTAGACTTGGTGACGCGTAAGCCGCGATGCCCCCTGTTCGAACCGGAGTGATTCATGTTGGTCTTCAAAAAAACGGTGCCTCTTCTTCTTTGTGCGCTGTGGTGCGGTTCGGTGAGCGCCGGATCGGCCCGAGACGCGTGGGGCACGCTGGTGGATGCGAAATTCACGGATCGACCGGGGTTCGGCTTTGTGGAGGCCGATCCTGCGCTGCCCAACGTGTTGATCTACGGCGACTCGATCTCCATCGGGTACACGCCGCAGGTGAGCGAACAGCTGAGCCAGAAAGCCAACGTCTTCCGCTTGCACCGCAACGGCGGGCACTCGGGGGTGTTCATCCCATACATGTCGCACATGCAAGACACGATGCGCGACGCCGCCTTGGAAGGCCACTGGGATTTCGACTGGGACGTGATCCACTTCAACGTCGGCCTGCACGACCTCAAGTATGTGTCCGGCCGGAAGCTGGACAAAGAAAACGGCACGCAGGTGACATCGATTCAGGCGTATCAAGCGAACCTGCGTGAGATTGTGGCCTACCTGAAACAGGTGGCGCCCCAGAGCCAATTGGTTTTTGCCACCACCACCCCCGTGCCCGAAGGGGCGGCCGGGCGTGTCGCCGGCGACGCGCAGCGCTACAACACCGCGGCATTCGAGGTGTTGCAGGACTTCCCCGAGATCATCGTCAACGACCTTTTCTTGCTGACCCAAGCCCGGCAGGACCAGTGGGCGACCAAGCCCGGCAACGTGCACTTCAACGACGCGGGCCAAAGCGCCCAGGCCCAGGCCGTGGTCGAGGTGATTGAAGAGGCGATGGCGTTTTCAACAACGCTGCGCATCCTTCCCGTGGGCGACTCGATCACCGCGGGCAATCACGCGGGAGAAAACGCCAACTACCGTTTTCATTTGGAAAACATGCTGCAAGCGTACCGGACAAAAGTCGAGTTTTACGGCATCGACGGGCGTCAACGCGGCGACCACACGCGCCAAGACCGCGACAACGCCGGTTTCCCCGGGGGCGACATCGCGCACATCCATCACAAGATGACGGCGCAGCGTACGGGCGGGGCAGGCACCGCCCGCTTTAACACCACGCGCTTTGATCCGCAGACCAAATCTGACGTGGTGCAATCGTCTGGCCAGGTGGACCTGGCGCTGGCATTGGTGGGCACCAATGAATTCGACGCCGTTGTGCCCGAGGGGCAAGACGCGCGTGCGTTCTTTGAAGCGCGCTACCGCAAGCTGTTCACGTTCTTTCAAGAAGAAGGCATCCAAGCGGTTTTCGCCACCGTGCCGCCGGTGGCCTTGGGCAAGTCGGAAATCACCGACACCCCCGAAAAAGTGCGCGAGATCAATCAAAACCGTTTCCCGCTGTTGAACAGCATTCTGGCCACTTTGGCTCCATCGTTTGAAGGCGTCACGGTGGTGGATTTTGCCGCCGCGTGCCAAGAAGCCCCCGCAGACACCCTGCTGATCCACACCGACGGGATTCATCTCACCGATGCGGGGCAGCGGCTGCTGGCCCAGTGTTTTTACGACGAGATACAACGCACGCGCAAGCTTGCGGGGCCGGTGTTGGAGTGGCCATGAAAAGCCGTGGGTTATGCACTGCGGCCGCCCTGGTGATCAGCGCGTGGGCGGGGTCAGTGGCCGCGGGGCAGAGCCTTGCGGACCGCATCGCCCACGTGCGTGCGGACCGAGCCCGCGCCGCGGCGGCCCAGGCTGCGCAAGAGGCCGCCGCGGAAGCGCACTTCAGCCGCCGGCTGGATCAGCCCATCGATCTGAGCCTGCGTGACGTGCCCGCGCGCACCGCCTTTCACCGCTGGTCCCAGGCCTCGGGCGTGCCGGTGGTGATCCACTGGGCGGCGATGGAAACCGACGGCGTGGATCCGCGGCAGCCCATCGACATCGACGCGGTGTCTCTTTCGGCCCAGACGACGCTGCTGCTGATGATGGGTCGGTTGTCCCAAGACCATCGTTTTGTCGCCGAGCTTCACCCTTGGGGGTTGCAGCTTCAGACCCGGGGCCGTGCGAACACCCAGGCGGTCGTGCGGGTGTACCACGTGGCGGATCTGTTGGTGGAGGTGCCGAACTTCGACAACGCCCCGCGTTTTGATTTGACCCAGGTGCTTGGCGGCAATCAGGGCAGCACCCGGGGCGGCAACCAGAGCGGCGAGGGAGGCAATCTGTTTGGCGACGACCCAGACCAAGACGGCGCAGCGCCCACGACGCTGACCCGAGCCCAGCGCGAAGCGCGGCTGGCCGAGTTGGTGCGTGCCACACTGGAACCCGACGTGTGGCAGGCCAACGGCGGAGAACACAGCCGCCTGTCGATCCGCAACGGCCTGATGATCGTGCGTGCCCCACGCTACGTGCACCAGCAAATCGGACGCCCCGCGATCCGGGTGGAGAACACCCGCTAGGGCCGCGCGGCGCTGGGCCGTGGACGCATGAGGGATACCCGGCTCATCATCCGGTGGTGGGTGGTCTACTGCTCGTGGGCACGCGGATCACCGAAAATCCGCTCGTACTGCGCTGGAGCGATGGGCTCTTGGCACGTTGGGCACGCAGAGGCCTTGGCGCGCAGGCTTTCCCATAGGTCGTCGCCGCACGCGGGGCAGCGCGACGAGGTTGTGACCTGGGGCATCAAGCGGCGGCTGAGCCAAGCGCCACGCAGGTAAAGCACCACGTTGCCCAGCGTGAGCAGGCCAACCAACACCAGCGCCGCGGTGCTGGGGCCTCGCCGGTGCGAAAGAATGAGCAAAACCCCCCACGCGCTGACCACCCCAATCAGCATCCGCCGAGCGCGGCGGTGGTTGGCGTGCAGCGCACTGATGCGCATTTGACGTTCTTCTTCAGGGGGCACGGCAATTCTCAGGAGAAGGCCAAGAGGCGGGCAGGGGACGGATGGTATGTCTTTGGCGCGTGCTTTAACTTTCAGCCCCCACGCTCAGCCCCGCGCGCCGCACATGCAATGCGGTGGTGGGGCCTCGGGGTCAGTGAGACCGTAGCGCCGCAGCCGATGTGTCTCGCGTAGGGAACCTGGCGTCGCCGAACAGACAGGTTCGCCATTCGTTGTGAATCGAATTTCAGCGTGCTATAAGGCAGTCATGAAAGATATTGACACGGCGGTGCGGCGATCGGTTCTGGGGTGGTTGGCTCTGGGCATGGTCGCGTGGGTGGGGTTGAGCCCTAGAGCTTCGGCCAACGCCCAAGGTGTGGAAAGCCGGCCCAACATCGTGTTGATCCTCGCCGACGACATGGGCATCGGCGATGTGTCGGGGTTAAATCCCGAAAGCAAGATCCCCACGCCCAGCCTAGACCGCATGATCGCCCAGGGGATGACGTTTCACGACGCCCACAGCGCTTCGGCGGTGTGTACGCCCACGCGCTATTCGCTTTTAACCGGGCGGTACAACTGGCGTAGCGCCCGCAAGAAAGGTGTTGCCCGCGGCTTTAGCCCGTCGGAGATTGAGCCGGGGCGGCAAACCCTGGCCCGCATGCTGGGCCAAGCGGGGTATCGCACCGCCATGATCGGCAAGTGGCACCTGGGCTTGGACTGGACGATCGCCCCTGACATCACACCGGCGTTCGAGACCACGTTCGACTTCAAGGGTGAATCGCGCCCGACACCAGGGGCGAATGTCGACTTCACCCAGCCGTTTCGCGGCGGGCCGGTGGATCATGGATTCCAGCATTTCTTCGGCATTGCCGCGTCGCTGGACATGCCGCCGTATGTGTGGCTGGTCGACGACAAGGCCAGCGAAGTGCCCACCGTGCTTAAAGCATTTTCGCGCACCGGCCCCGCGGCCAAGTCGTTTGAAGCCGTGGACGTGTTGCCGCGACTGGGAGATGAAACGGTCGACTACATCCAGCAACACGCGCAAGAGGCCCAAAACGGCAAGCCGTTTTTTGTCTACGTGCCGCTCGCGTCGCCGCACACGCCCATCTTGCCTTCAAAGGAGTGGAAAGGCCGCAGCGCGATCAATAACCGGTATGCCGACTTCACCATGGAAACCGACGCCATGGTCGGCCGCGTGCTCGATGCGCTGCAGAGCAACGGCATCTTGGACAACACCCTGGTGATCTTCACCACCGACAACGGCTGTTCGCCGGCGGCGGGTTTTGAAACGCTGGTGAACCAAGGCCATCAACCCAGCTGGATCTACCGGGGGCACAAAAACGACCTTTACGAAGGAGGCCACCGGGTGCCGACGCTCATGCACTGGCCCGCGGTGATTGAAGCGGGCCGCAGCACCGATCAACTTATTGTCCACACCGACCTGTACCGCACCATGGCCGATCTGGTGGGCCAGCCGGTGGGCGACGACGCCGCAGAAGACTCGATCAGCTTCGCGCCGCTGCTGCGCGGCGACGCCCTGATGAGTCTTCGAACCGGGCACGTGGCTCATTCGTTTGGCGGGTACTTGACGATTCGCGAGGGGCCATGGAAGCTCATTGTGCACCCAGGTTCAGGCGGATGGACCCCGCTGGGACGGCGTTTTCGCGGCAAGGACCGCTCGCCCGCGGTCGATGTGAATGACGTGCCGCCGCTGGGGCTTTACCACCTGGAGGAAGACCCCGGCGAATACCACAACCTGGTTGAAAAGCACCCCGACATCGCGCGGTCGTTGATCCAGGCGCTGAAGCAAACCATCGCGGACGGCCGCTCGACACCCGGCGCTCCGCAAGTGAACAACGGCGAGGTCCCGCTTGCGCTGCCCGCAGGCTGGTAGCGGCGGGGGGTTGCCGCGGCGGGTGCCCCGAGACATGGGTTGGCGCGTGGAGCTCCGACGGCATGACAGCATGTGTGCTTTCGTGGTCGCACAACCCCAAGGCAGTGCTCCACACACCACAGAGGCCACGGAGTTAAGCGTTGCCCGCGATGGAGGCTGTGGTCTTTTTGCGGCGTCTTGCCCGCCACCCAGGCCGCGACGCGGAGGTCACAGAGGAAGGCAGAAGACGCAAGCGGTGGGGAGGGCCGTGGTTTTCCCGTAGCTCTTCCTACCGCTTGCGTGTCTTGCTCTGTGAACTCGATGTCGCGTGGCCATGAAGTGGGGGCGAGCCCACTGTGTCGCAGGTCGCGCATTTGACTTAACTCCGTGACCTCTATGGTCCGCGGAGCGGTGCCTTGGGGTGGATGGACTCCGGTTCCGGTGCGGCTCTAGCCGCGCCAGGGCTTGAAGCTTGACCACAGCCGTTCAAACTCTTTGGCAAACGCGTCGACCAGTTCGGGGGCAGACAGAACGGTGACGTTTTCGTGGTTGCGGGTGGCGCCGCGGGTCCAGTTGTAGCTGCCGGTGATAAGGCGGCGGCCGTCGACCAAGGCAAACTTGTGGTGCATGTGGTCGGGGTCGGGGTCACAGCGGGTGGGGACATCGGCCCGGGCCAGGCGTGCGATGTCTGATCCGGCGTCGAACTGCTTGTCGTTGTCGGTGACGATCCGCACCGCAACGCCGCGGCGGTGGGCGTCGGCAATCGCGCCCGAGAGGCGGTCGTCGGTGATGGTGAAGACGCAGATATCCAGCGACCGCCGGGCGGCCTTCAGCTCGCGGCGGATCAACTGCAGGCCGGTCTCTCCGGGTGAAAACGCGATGGCGTCGGCCGCGGGGGGGCCGCTCGCGTCTTGCGGGGGGCGCGCGGTGTGGTCGACGATCTTGTCGATGCGTTCGAGCCAGCGCAGCGTGTCGCGGGGTGACTGCTCGATGCGGCCCCGGGCCAGGCGGAACGCGCGGTTGCGCACAAAGGCCAGGGCCTGGCGGTCGTCGGCGATCTCTTCGATGGCCTTACGCAGAGACTGCTCTTCGTCCTTCGAGAGGCTGCCGTCGGTCAGCGTGTCGGCGAGGGCTTGTTCGAGACGCTGTTGCTGGGTTTCGTTCATGGCAGAGCGGTGAGGTGGGGGGGCGGGGCTTTTTTGTAGTTTAAAGCAGGGTTTCATGCGGGGAGGTCTGGATGAGATCCGGGGGTGTCAAGATCCGAGATCCGGGGGTGTCAGACCCGTGCGATCCTCAGACCCGTGCGATCCCCCTTTCTGCGGTAGGACGCTGCGGCCAGCGGTATAGTCGTCGCGAAGAAGGGTGCCCCCTTCGATCACGACCGGCGCCAACGACTCATTTTCCGCATATTGGATACCCCATGGATAGCACCTGCTCTAACCCCCGCGGAGAGATGATCCTCCGCACCGCCGCGATGCCTGCGGACACCAACGCCAACGGCGATATCTTCGGCGGGTGGATCCTCTCGCAGATGGACATCGCCGGCGGCATCCTCGCCAAAGAGATCGCGGGATCGGCCGTGGTCACCGTGGCGGTCGACGCCATGAAGTTCTTGAAATCGGTGCAGGTCGGAGACGTGGTGTGCTGTTACGGCGAAGTCGAAAAGATCGGCAACACCTCGGTCGCGATGCACCTGGAGGTTTGGGTCAAGCCGATCCTGCGTGCCTCCGAAACCGACTGCCCGCGTTTCCAAGTCACCGAAGCAACCTTCACCTACGTCGCCATCGACCAGGACGGGAAGAAGCGGCAGATCCCTCGCTGAGGGAATCCATGGGGCCACACTTTGTTAGCAGACCACGCCAATTGCATTTCGCACGCCGGCAAGGTGTGGCCCCGATGACCGCC
>JALZVY010000187.1 GCA_023300125.1 Phycisphaera sp. | reverse complement strand
TTGAGCCTGGTGGCGAGCTGCACGTCGCCACCGACCACCTGGACTACTTCGCCTGGATGGAAGAGCACGCCGCC
Source organism: Phycisphaera sp. (assembly GCA_023300125.1). Lineage (GTDB taxonomy): Bacteria > Planctomycetota > Phycisphaerae > Phycisphaerales > Phycisphaeraceae > Algisphaera. The sequence goes on along the minus strand of JALZVY010000187.1, from coordinate 15,667 downwards.
AAGGTGGAAGACCTTTATGACCGGCAGGCCTTCGTGCCCCCCCCCTCGGCAGGCGAAGGAGAGCTGGTGGGCACCAATTTCGAGCGGAAATACCGCGTCGAAGGCCGTACATTCAACGCCATGGTGTTGGCCGCCCGCTGACCGGGCCGGGGCATTGGGTCCAGTAAGCGGCAATTCCGTCCCACACCGTGCCGCGGCGAACCCGCGGCATTATCCTGTGGATGCTTTTTGGCGAACTCTGTTCGCGTCGCGTCACGCCCACCACCGCCTCTTCTCAGAACCGAGCCCTCCCATGCCGACACTCCCACGCCCCGTTGTGAACCCGGTTTTGCCCGCCGCCTTGGCCTTGGCGGTGACCCTGACGCTCACCGCCTGCGGCACCGACCCGGCGCCGTCACCTGCCACACGCACCGCGCCTCCGCCGTCAGCGGGACCGGTCCTGGCCGTCGATGTGCCGATCTTGGGCAAGGTCCATGGCGACCAGCTGGCCACCGATGACTACGGCGTCAAGATGATGGACGTCGCGGCCTTGGCGGGCACGGGTCTGGAACAAGCTTTCGCGGCCGCGGGCATCGAGCTGGACCCCGCCCTGCACTCGGTGGTGCTGCTGGCCTTGGGCGAGCAATCCCAAGGGGGCTACACCGTGGACATCACCGCTTTGCAGCACAAAGGCGGCACCCTCTACGTGCAGGGCATCGCCCAACAGCCCGCCGAAGACGCAGACGCCCCCACCAAGTCGACCCGCCCCTTCGCCGCGGTGGCCATCGATCGCGTGCCCCTCGGCACGGTGGTCCGCAGCGACATCCAATAGCCGCGAAACGCACCCGCCAGCCCCACGTTCCGCGGTGAACGCATAGAATCATTCAGAATCCTGCTTAAGTTATTTATCTAGGAACCCGTTTTGCGGATTTCCACTCTATCATTGAAGGCAATGACGGGCCGACGCACCAAGTAACGACCCCTGATTTGCCGATAGCACAGGGGTCGGGTGTTGTTTGCCACCCGCTTTGGCTTGGATTCAGCACACCTCTTATTTACGTAACAAGGCTTCCCCAATGAACACTTCAAGCTCATCCGTATCCGGACGCAGTGCTCTGGGTGGAACAGCCGTAGGCTCGCGCGTGGGTGCGATGGGCGCCACAAGTCAGCCCGCGGGTCGTGGCGCTGCTTTTGAAGTCGCCCCCGCCCTCGCACCAGCCCACCCCATGCTCAAGTGGCTGGCCATCGGCGGATGGGGCACCTTCGCCGTCGAGTGGCTGGTGATGCTGCTGGTGCTCACCAGTCTGGTGGGCCAGGGCGGGCGTGTGAAAGCCGAGGCCGCCCCCCAGCGCGAGGCCAAAGCGACCCCGCCCACTTCAGCACAATCGGCCACGCCAACACCACGCACCACGACCCCTGCCGCACCCGTGGTCGCACCATCTGCCACCAGCGCGAAGGCCAACGTGCTGGGCATGACCCTAAGCCGCGGACACACCGTGGTGCTGGTGGACGCCGTCGAGCAGTCCCGACCTTGGATGAACCAAGCCAAAGCCAAGCTAATCGCAGGCCTGAGCCAGCCTGGCCTCCCGGGCGCCACGTTCAGTATTGCGGTGATCAACAACAACAGTGGCCGCAGCCTCACCAATGAACGGCTGACCTACGGCCCGGCCGTCGCCGGCAAGCTGCGCAGCGCCCTGAACCCCCTGCAGATCAAGGGCACCAAAGGCCTGGGCACCGGCTTGGACACCGCCGGCAAGCTCGGGGCCGACCAGATCATCTTCATCACGTCGCGTAATCAAAGATGGGGTGCCTACGTGACTTTCCTCGAAGGCAAGCTCTCGTTGAACGGCAAACGCATCCGGTTGGACGTGGTGCAGGTCAATGACAAGGCATCCACCGATCTGCAGAAATACATCACGGGGGCCAACAACGGCCAGTACCGCGTCGTCACCCCCGGGTCGATCTAAGAACGTCTGCGAGAAGTCAGCCCTCGGCACCGGTCTTCACAAGATCACTCAACCCCTAGACCCCGCGGATACATCCGCGGGGTTTTTTTGATCATGCGTTGCAAGGACTGCCTCGCCCAATCACACCCACAAAGCACTAGACATCCGGCCCGCCTACACCGTCTCAAAACGTCATCCTACGCCTCATGAATAACAGCTTCGTGCTTCACACCGAGAGGTACTTGGCAATCTTCGCCTCATCCACCGATGCACGGTCGTCCTCGTGAATCAGTCGGCCTGATTCGATCACATACAAGCGGTCGGCGATATCGAGGGTAAAACTCAGCACCTGCTCGCTCACCACGATCGACAGGTCGTACACCTTCTTGATCTCGTTAAGCGTCTTGGCGATGTCTTTGATGATGCTGGGCTGGATGCCCTCGGTCGGCTCGTCCAGCAGCAGCACCTTGGGCTGGCTGACCAAGGCCCGGGCGATCGCCAGCTGCTGCTGCTGCCCGCCCGACAGGTTGCCCGCCTTGCGGCGGCGCATCTCGTGGAGCACCGGGAACAGCGCGTAGATGTTGTCCGGCACCTTGCGGCGGTCCTTCACCGTCTCCTGCCCGGCGCGGATGTTCTCTTCGACCGACAGCGTGCTGAACACCTGCCGGCCCTGGGGCACAAACGCGATGCCGCTGGCCACCCGCCGGTGGCTGTCGGCGCCCGCCACCTCGGTGCCGTCCACCGTGATGGTGCCCGAGCGGCTCTTAAGCACCCCAATGATGCTCTTCATCAGCGTGGTCTTGCCCATGCCGTTGCGGCCCATGATGGCCACCGTCTCGCCCTTCTTCACGTCGAAACTAAGATCCGAGATCACGGTGGATTCGCCGTAGGCGACTTTGAGGTTGTTTACGTTCAGCATGGGAGTGTTTTTCTTGCCAGGCCGCAGCGGGCCGGGTGGTTACGTCGTCATTGGAAACTCAAGCTTCAGCTTGCCGCATCCCGTTCAGTGACCGAGATACACCTCGATCACCTTCGGATCGCTCTCCACTTTGTCCATCGACCCTTCGGCGAGCACCTTGCCCTGGTGCATCACGGTCACCCGGTCAGCAATCTGCCGCACGAAGTTCATATCGTGCTCGATGACCACCACCGAGCGTCCTTTGGCGATCCGCTTCAGAAGTTCGGCCGTCTGCCCGCGCTCGTTCACGCTCATGCCCGCCACCGGCTCGTCAAGCAAAATCAGCTCGGGGTCGGCAATCAGCAGCATGCCGATCTCAAGCCACTGCTTCTGCCCGTGACTGAGAAGCTCCGCTTCGGTCTCCAGTTCATCCTCGAGAAAAATATCGCGGGCGATCTCGAGGATGCGCTGCCTCACCTCTTGGTTGCAGCTAAAGAACAGCGCGCCCCAGACCCCACGGCCCTTGGGCACCGACACCTCCAGGTTCTCGAAAACCGAGAGCTTGGGGTAGACCGACGGGGTCTGAAACTTGCGCCCCACGCCGCTGCGCACGATCTTCTGCTCGGCCATGCCCACCAGTTCTTGATTCTTGAACTGGATGCTGCCGCCCGAGGGGCGGGTCTTGCCGCAGATCAAGTCCAGCAGCGTGGTCTTGCCCGCGCCGTTGGGGCCGATCACGACCCGCAGCTCGCCGGGATCGACGTACAGCGACACACTGTCTACGGCTTTGAAGCCGTCAAACGAAACGGTGAGGTTCTCGACCGCGAGAGCAAAATCGGTGGGCAGCGACATGAGGAGTTTCGACCGGGGAGATTAAAAGTGAGAAGTTGAGTAGCGCCTATCGCACGACCGCATCAGGCGGGCGGCGGGGAGACCGGCTCGGACACCGGCGTTTCTAAGCCCGGCGCGTCGGTTGCGGCCGAGGCTTTGCTTGCCACAAGGCCAGTCAGCCGATCGACCATGCCCGCCAGGCCCAGCGGGAAAACCATCGTGACCAAGATGAACACCCCGCCCATCAAAAACAGCCACAGATCGGGGAACGATTCACTGAAGTAGGTGCGGCCGAAGCTGACCGCCAGCGTGCCGTACACCGCGCCCAACAGCGACATGCGCCCCCCCACGGCGCAGAAGATCACCATGTAGATCGACGGCTCAATGGTCACCAGCTTGGGCGACATAAATCCGACATTCAGCACGTACATCGCACCGCCCAGCGCCGACATCGCCGCCGCAACACAGAAGATGAAGGTCTTGAAGTTGGCCACGTCATAACCCGAGAAACGCACACGGCCCTCGGTGTCACGCATCGCCACCAGCAGCTTGCCCAGCTTCGATCCCAGGATCAGCCGGCCCAGCACCACGCAGCCCAGAAGCAGCAGCGAGGTCACGAAGTAGAGGATGCGCTGGTTGCCGGGGTCCTGGATGTCCCATCCCAGAAGCGTGCGTAGGTCGGTGATGCCGTTGATGCCGCCGGTCCATCCCTGCCGGGTGACAAACAACAGTTCCATCGTCCAGCACAGCGCCTGGGTGATGATCGCAAAGTAGACCCCGCTCACCCGCCGTTTGAACATCGCCGTGCCGATGATGTAGGCCAGCACCGTGGGCACCAAAAAGACCAGGATCAGCGTCAGCGGCAGGCTCTTAAACGGATACCAAAACCACGGCAGTTCGGTGATCTGGTTCCAGTCCATGAAGTCGGGAAGGCCCACGGTGGTCAGCGCGTTGATCTGGTCGCTGCCTGCCTCGGCTGCGATGTTGCGGGCCGCTTCCAGCTTCAAAAAAGCCGCCAAGCAGTAGCCACCCAAACCCCAGAACATGCCTTGGCCCAGGCTCAAAATCCCGCCGTAGCCCCAGCACAGCACCAGGCCGATCGCGACAAAGGCGAGGCTGAGGTACTTGCCCACCAGGTTCAGACGGAAGTTGTCCATCGCCAAGGGAAAGACCAGCAGCAGGATGACCGCGAGCACGGCCAGCCCGATGGTGCCGGACTTTCCGCCCAGGGCCTTGTTGTAGATAAAGCTTTTCAAAGGGAGCCTCTTCGGACGACAAACAGGGAAGTGGATCCACGTGGATCCGGGTCGAAAACAGTTCAAAACCAAAAGGTCAGCGGCGGATCTTCGAGACCACCAGACCCTGGGGTCGGATCATCAAGATGCCGACGATCGTGAGCAGGATGAAGACCTTGGCCAGCACCCCGTCGAGGAAGAACTCAAGGATCGACTGGGACTGGGCGATGGCGAAGGCCGAAGCGATGGTGCCGATCAGGCTGCCCGCTCCGCCGAAAACCACCACCAAGAAGGTGTCAACGATGTAGAGCTGGCCCGCCGACGGCGACACCGATCCAATGGTGGTAAACACGGCGCCCGCGACCCCGGCAATGCCGCAACCCAGGGCGAACGTCCAGCGGTCGGTCATCTTGGTGTTGATGCCCACCGCACCGGCCATCTCGCGGTTCTGCACCGTGGCCCGCACACGCAGGCCCCAGCGCGAGCGGTACATCAGCAGATACACCAGCCCCGTCACCCCGATGGCCGTGCCCAGCAGAAACATGCCGTTAATCGGGATCTCGGTGATCTCGGTCAGCGCCCACGATCCCATCAGCCAGTCAGGCATCACTGCGCTGTCTTCCCGGGCACCGAAAATCAATCGGAACACCTGCTGCAGAATCATGCTCAGACCAAAGGTGGCCAACAGCGTGTCCAGCGGCCGCTTGTACAGGAAGCGGATCATGCCCACCTCCACCACAAAGCCCACCGCGCCGGCCACAAAAAACGCCGCCACGACCGCGACCGGGAAGTACCAAGGCAGGGCCGAAGGAACGCTTTTTTCCACCAGGTCGGACATGAACACGGTGGTGTACGCGCCGATGGTGAGAAACTCGCCGTGGGCCATGTTGATGACCTTCATCTGACCGAAGATGATCGCCAGGCCCAAAGCCATCAACAGAAAAACCGCAAAGAGGCTGAGCCCCGAGAAGCTCTGCATCACGAAGATCGAGCGGACTTCTTCGCCGGTGTAGCCCTCGAAAATGCTGAGGAATGCCAGTGTGGTGTGCATGGGGGTACCTGAGGTAGCTCGGTAAGTGAGTCAGCGCAGGGCGCTGGCTTGGCGAAGTGAACCTTTGATTTCTGAAAGACCCCCACTCCGGAGCGACCGGAGCAGAGATCAAGCCTGTTCCGGAATCGAGGGGGCTCCTCCCCGATTCCGGCGTCGGCAAGTTGTGGGTGGCGTCGGTTAAGACACCGGACGTGTTCGAAGACTCTGGGCCTCGAAACTCGGACACCGAATTATTTGTAACCCTCGGGGAAGGGGTTGGGCTGGATCAATTCATCCGACTCGGCGAGCACGACAAACTGGCCGTCCTCGGTCATCTCGCCCAGGCGAGCCTTGGACCACAGGTGGTTGTTGGTGTCGTGAATACGGACGTAGCCTTCGGGGGCTTCGGGGAACTCGATCCCACCCGATGCGGCGGAGATGGCGTCGATATCAAAGCTGCCGGCCTTCTCGACGGTCAGCTTCCACAACCAGGGGCCGAGGTAAGCGGCCTGGGTCACGTCGCCGATTACCGAGTCGCTTCCGTAACGTTCCTTGAAGGCCGCGACGAACTTCTTGTTGTTGTCGTTTTCCAAGCTCTGGAAGTACTTCATGCAAGCGTAGAAGCCTTCGGCGTTCTCACCGCCGATGCCCAGGAGCTCGTCCTCGGTGGTCGAAATCGTCAGCAAGATCTGGCCCTTCTTGGCCAGCGACTTGCCGGTGATGCCCGCAGCGTTGAGCTGCTTGTACCACGACACGTTGCTGCCGCCGACCACGACCGAGTAGATGCAGTCAGGCTTCTTGAGCTTGACCTTGTTGATGAGCGAACCAAAGTTTGTGTGGCCCAGGGGGTAGTACTCCTCACCCACGACCTTGCATCCCTTGAGGAAACGCTCGATGTGGATGCGCGCGATCTTGTTACTGGTACGCGGCCAGATATAGTCTGAGCCGATCAAGAAGAACGACTTGGCGCCCCTCTCGGTGTGGGCCCAGTCCAGACCCCAGATGATCTGCTGGGTGGCTTCCTGACCGGTGTAGATCACGTTCTTACTGGCTTCCAGGCCTTCGTAGAACGTCGGGTAGTACAGCATCCCGTTTTCTTTTTCGAAAACCGGAAGCACCGCTTTACGCGAAGCCGAGGTCCAGCAGCCAAAAACGGTGCCGACTTTATCACTGACCAAAAGCTTTTTGGCTTTTTCCGCGAAGGTGGGCCAGTCGCTGCCGCCGTCTTCAAAAATGACTTTGATCTGTCGACCCAGCACGCCGCCTTCGGCGTTGATCTGGCTGATGGCCAGCCGCTCGGCCTCGACCGAGCCGGTCTCGGAGATGGCCATGGTGCCGGTGACCGAGTGAAGCTGTCCGACGGTGACAAAGTTGTCATCCACCAATAGCCCGGTGGTGTTCACCTTGGCGGTGGGGTACTTGTCCAGCACCGGGTTGGTGTGGCCGGAGATGAAGTCCGCGTCTTTGACCTGAGCGGTCGCGGTGGCGGCCGCCAGCAGCGTGGCGGTGGTGAGGACCGCGCGGGTCGCACGGCGAAACGGTGAGGTGAACGAAGCGGGGATCATGAGGTTCTCCAATGGAACAGGGGCAACGGAAAGCAGGGAATGGGTTAAGGGGTCGCGTCAAGCGTGTTCGATCACCCAGGGGCGCGGCCCCAAGTAGGCCTGACGTTTGGGTGTCTTTTGTGAGGATGGTTTGGCGTGAGCGTGGCCGCAGCCGGATCCGCAGACCCGCGGGGCGTAAGCGCTCTGCTCGTTACGCGACATGGCGGTCATCGTGTGCGCCTCCATCTGCCGCGTGCGAGGCACCGAGAACTGGCGGGGGCAGGGCTTCCCGCAGTCGGGGCAGGCCTCCGCCACGTCGGACTCGGCGAAGGGACGGAAAGAATCAAAATCACCGTGTTCCGCACAGCGGTATTCGTAAAGGGGCATCTTCTTTAGCCTTTGATCAAGAGGTCTCAGGAGCGAGCGAGAACGGGAACGCGGACATCAATCAGCCTTCGCCAAATCTGTGCCCCCGGCGATGCCGCCGCTGGGTCCGTCCATGCCAGGTTTGATGTCGAAGTTGAAGATCTCGGTGGGGATCGCCAGCGTGGCGCAGGCGTTGGGCACGTCTACGATGCCGCTGATCCGGCCTTCCACCGGCGCGGTGCCGAGGATCGCGTAGGCCTGTTCGCCGGTGTAGCCAAATAGCTTCATGTAGTTGATGGCGTTGAGGCAGGCCTGGCGGTAAGCCACCGTCGCGTCCAAGAAGTGCTGCTCGCCCTTCTCGTCCACACTGATGCCTTCGAACATCAGGTAGTTGCTGTAGGTGGGCTTGAGGGTGCTGGTCTCGAAGATCGGGTTGAGCACCGCGTACTTCTCCATGCCGCCCTTGATGACGTTCACGCGGATATCGAGGTACCCGGCCATCTCGATGGCACCGCAGAAGGTGATCTCACCGTCGCCCTGGCTGAAGTGGATGTCGCCCATCGACAGCCCACCGCCCTTGACGTAGACCGGGAAATAGACCTTCGAACCCCGGGTGAGGTCTTTGATGTCGCAGTTGCCGCCGTGCTCACGTGGGGGCACGGTGCGCGCTCCCTCGGCCGCGGCCTTGTCGCGGGCGTCACCTTTAAGCCTCCCCATGTGTGCGGTGTCGGCCTGCGGCAGACAGGCCAGCGTGGGCACACGCTCTGGGTCGGTGCTGTGCAGCGCTTTTTCACGCTTGTTCCAGGTGTCCAGAAGGTCTTGACTGGGAAGGCACCCGATCAGGCCTGGGTGCATGATGCCGGCGAATTCCACACCAGGGATGTGCCGCGAGTTGGCGTAGACACCGCTGAAGTTCCAGCAGGCCTTGCGTGCCTCGGGGTAGTGCTCGTCTAAGAAACCGCCGCCGTTTTCTTTGGCAAAGATGCCGGTGAATCCCCACTGACTCTCGGGCAGCACGCCGACATCAAGGATGTCTACTACCAACAGGTCTCCAGGCTCGGCGCCTTCGACGCCGATGGGACCACTGAGATAGTGCACCTGCGAGAGGTCCACCGTCTTGATGTCTGTCGCGCTGTCGTCGTCTTTGATTTGCCCGCCGGTCCAGTCGACGCACTCCACACGAAACTCGTCACCAGGCTTCACCGTGGCCACCATGGGAATGTCCGGGTGCCAGCGGTTGTGCAGGACGTCTTGTGATTGCGGCGGGGCCTTGGTATCGATCTTGATCAAAGTTTCCATCGGTTTCTTTCTTTTTGAAAAAGGTGAGGCACAGGAATCGCCGCCGGACCCCGCGGGGCCGTTAAGCACGTCGTACACGTCGTCCCACACCACACAAGACACCCTCAAGACACACGTCATCGCTATCGCGATACAGCCGCAAGCCGTGAAGCGTCCTGGAGCCCAGGACAAACAAGATGGAGCCCGGCCGATTCTGCCCGCACGTGTGTTGACTTGTTTCCGACGGGAGCCATCGTCGGGGTCAACTGAGCGGGTTTCTTTGGCCGAGGAGCAATATTGCAATCGACGTGCCAGCGGGCTGTTAAACGCGCACAATTCCGCGGCACACTCCGGACAATCTCATGTGAGGAGCTTCAAAGCCGTTTTTTTCTTTGTGCCGCCGTGGCTTCGCGCACCTTTCGCCAAGTTGAGATGCCACGTCAATGCGCGCTGCGTGTGCACGCGCGCCATCTGCGCGCACCGCGTAATCAACAGCCCAAGAGACTGAACAAGTCACCGTCCCAGGCTTTGCGTCCTTCAAGCACACTGAAACCACGAAAACGCGCACAGCTGATGTTTAAGAAGAAACATTGCCCTGTCTTCGCAACGCGGCGACGCGTTGCGGCACCGGCTTTGCATTCAGTAGTTCGGCACTTCCGCCGACCCGCCCACCTCTACAGCCGGACCTCACCATGTTCTCACGACACACGTTCTGTCTTGTGCTCTGCTTGTTTATCCACGCCGGCACTGTGACGCGGGTGACCTCGTCCGCCCACGCGGCCAGCCCCCCCGCCACGCCGTGGCTCACCGACCCCACCGATGCGATCCTCAACGCCGCCAAAGAACATCGCGACGCCTTGATCTGGTTCTCGCGCGAGGAAGACAGCGCAGTCGGCACCTCAGAATCTCAGAGCACCGCCTATGCCCGTTGCCGCCTGATGTACCCCCAGCGCAGCTTCGAGCGCCCCGACGAAGCGCAGTGGTTCATCGCGTGGGCCGACCGCTTCGCCGTCCAGGCCATCCCCTCGGTGGTGATGATCGACCCCGAGGGGCGGCCCTATGCCCAGATTGCAGGCACACCCAATGACGCATCCCTTACGGCCGCCCAACAGGCCCGTGCCGACCGCGACGCGGCGGTGATCGCTGCCAACGCCAGCAGTGGGTTGGACCGGGCTCGGCACCTCGACGCGGCCCTGCGGGCCGTGGGCCCCTACGCGATGCGCGAATACCGCGTCTGGGCCGACGAGGTGGTCGCCCTCGACGCCAACAATGACGCGGGACTGCGCGCGATCTACGCCCCGCGCTTGGCCGAGAAAACAATGGATGAGGTCATCCAGGGCGACGTCTATCTTCTGATCGACGCGGGGGCCTACGACCAGGCCCGCGCACGGCTGGCCCAGCTGCAAACCACCCTGCCCGGGTTGTCGGCCGAACAGCGGCAAACCCTCACCGCCTTTCGCGCGCAGCTTCTGATCACAGAGGGCAAGCCCGAAGAGGCCCGCCGTCTGCTGCGTCAGGCCCTGGATCTGGCTCCTCAGTCCGAAGCGGCCCAAACCATCCGCGGGTCACTTGGCGACATGCCCTGAGGACACCCCAGCATTTCTCCTAGACGCCCGTCTTCGCCAAGCACAAACCACCCGCCCGACGCCCCACCGCCAGATCATGCCGCGGCGCGGCTTGGCGTTTTGGTGATTCACAATGCCTATCATTGAGCCCGCCATATGAGGCTTCTGTCCGATCACCTTTTGCGTCGCTTGCCCATGGAAGTTCATCAGCTTCATTACTTCATGGCCGTGGCCGAGCACGGGGGCATGCGTGCCGCGGCCCGCGCCTGCGGCGTGACCCAGCCGAGCCTGAGCAAGCAGATCCAGAAACTCGAAGAAGAGCTTGGCCACCGCTTGTTTGACCGCTTGCCACGCGGCGCGGCGCTCACCGCGGCGGGCCAAAGCCTGCGGCCCCGGGCCCAAACCATTTTGAGCCACATCGCCCGTGCTTTGGACGCGGTGCGCACCGACCTGGACACCGGCCGTGGGGCCCTGCGTGTGGGCGCCATCCCCACCCTGGCGCCCTTTGCGCTGCCGGGCGCCGTGACCGCGTTCCGCCGGCAGTTTCCCGACGCAGACCTGAGCGTCACCGAAGACGTGACCGCGAACCTGATCGAAGCCCTGGCCGCGGACCGTTTGGATGTGGCGTACCTCAGCCTGCCGCTGAACGACCCGAGGCTGCGTCACACGCTGCTGTTTGAAGAACCCCTGGTGGCGGTGATGGCCGCCGACGACCCATTGGCGTCGCGCACCACTGTCAGCCCCAAAGACCTGGCGGGCCGACCGCCGATCGTGCTGCACGAGGCCCACTGCCTGGGTCAGCGCGTCACCGCGTACTGCTCGGCCTTGGGCGTGGGCGACGCGGTGCCCTGGCGGGCCAGCCAATTGGCCACCGTGCAGCAGTGGGTGGCCATGGGTCTGGGTATCTCGCTGGTGCCGCACATGGCGGCGCGCATGGATACCAGCCGGCGCCGGGTTTATCGCCCGCTCAGCAAGCCCGTGCCCACCCGCGCGGTGGTGGCGGCCTGGCCTGCGGGCCGCACCCTCCCGCCGCTGGCCCAGGTGTTGAACACCGCGTTGATCAAGATCGCCGGGGCAGAGTCCAACGCCTGATGGCTTGCCCACGCCTGCGCCCCCTTGACTGATTTCATGGACTTGCCTGCCGCCCGACACCTTGCCCAGACGTTGCTGGCCCAGCACGGGTTAAGCACCGCCGACCCGGCGTGGAGCTTCCGCTTTAACCGGCGCAAGCGCGCCCTGGGCACCTGCCATTATCAACCGCGACGGATCGAGTTGTCGTCGCACTTTGTGGTGGCCAACGACCCCGACGAGGTGCGCGACACCCTCTTGCACGAAATCGCCCACGCCCTGGCAGGGCCTTCGGCGGGTCACGGCCCGGCGTGGAAGGCCGCCTGCGTGCAGGTGGGCGCCCGGCCCGAGCGCCTGGCCGGGCCCGAGGTGGCCATGCCCGCGGGGCGTTGGCGGGCCAGCTGCCCGGGCTGCAACACCCAGCACACACGCCACCGCCGGCCGCTGAAGGGCTGCGATTACGTGTGCCGGGCCTGCGGGCCCCAGCGCGGTGTGTTGACCTTTGCCCTGCTTAGTCCGCGACCCGGCGGGTGAGGTGCATCAGGTGCCGGTGGGTGCCCGCGGTGACCGGGTCGGTGTCGTCGACCGCTTCGCCGGGCGCACGCAGCTGGGTGTAGCGCCCTTGGGCATCCAGCGCCCAGCCTTGGCGGCGGTCGGCCAGCGTGACGTCGAGGATGGTTTGCAGCCGCTGCTTGGCCGCCATGTCGTAGATCGGGGTGATGCACTCCACGCGGTTGCTGAGGTTGCGGTACATCCAGTCGGCGCTGCCGATGAAGTACTCGGGGTTCCCCGCGTTGGCGAACATGTAGATGCGCGAGTGCTCCAAGAAGCGGCCGATGACCGAGCGCACCGTGATGTTCTCGCTGAGCCCGGGCACGCCCGGTCGCAGGCAGCAGAAGCCGCGCACGATCAGCTCCACCTTCACCCCCGCGTTGCTGGCCCGGTACAGCCGGCGGCAAATGTCGGGGTCTTCCAGGCTGTTCATCTTTGCGGTGATGCGCGGGGCGGTGGCCTGGGCGTTGTCTTGCTTGGCGCCCCCCGCGGCGTTCCACGCGTCGGCGTGGGCGATCTCGCGATCGATGAGCTCGGCAAAACGGCTGCGCATGTTGGTGGGCGCAATCAGCAGGTGTTCGTAGGTGCGGTGGCGGCTGCGCCCGGTCAAGAAGTGAAACAGCTGCACCAGGTCGCCGGTGATCCGCGGGTCGCAGGTAAACAGACCCAGGTCGGTGTACAGGTTCGCGGTCTTGGCGTTGTAGTTGCCCGTGCCGATGTGGGCGTAGGTCTTAAGCCCTTCGGAGGTGCGGCGCACCACCAACGAGGTCTTGGTGTGGGTCTTGTAGCCCACCACCCCGTACACCACATGGATGCCGGCTTTCTCAAGGCGCTGGGCCAGCTGCACGTTGCGTTCTTCGTCGAAGCGGGCCTTGAGTTCCACCAGCACCACCACCTGCTTGCCGCTCTCGGCGGCCTTGATCAGGTCGGGGATAAAGGGGCTGTCCTTGGCCGTGCGGTAGAGCGTCAGCTTGATGGCGATGACGTCGGGATCGGTCGCGGCGCGGCGGATGAAGCGTTCGACGCTGGCGCTGAAGCTCTCATAAGGGTGGTGCACCAGCAGGTCCCCGCCGTCGATCACGCTGAAGATGTTCGTGTCGGCATCCAGCAGCCGCGGGGGCACCATCGGCGTCCACGCGGGGTACTTCAGGTCCGGGCGGTTGACCGCGCCGTGCACGGTCCACAGGTCGGTGTAGTCCAACTCGGCGGCCATGGGATACAGGTCGTCATCGCTCAGGCCCAGCTCGGTCATCAAAAACCGGTTCATGGGGTGGAAAGGCTGGTCGTCGGTTTCCAAACGCACCGCCCGGGCAAAGCGCCGGTCCCGCAGCTCTTGCTCGATGAGTTCCAGCAGGTCTTCGGCGTCTTCCTCGTCGCGTTCCACATCCGCGTTGCGGGTGATGCGGAAGGGCTCGACCTGCTTGATGACCATGCCTTCGAACAGGCGGTCCAGGTGCTGGCGGATGATCGCTTGCAGGCTGATGAAGGTGTCTTCGGATCCCCCCAGCTTCAGCCGCACCCAGCGCGGCAACACCTGGGGCACCTTGACCCGGGCAAAGTGCAGACGCCCGGCATCGGGGTCTTCTTCGTTCAGCGGCGGCGCGGCCCCGGGGGTATCGGGGTCGGGATACTGCAGCATGACGCCAAGCGAGGTCGACAGGTTGCTGATGAACGGAAACGGGTGGCCCGGATCCACCGACAAAGGCGTGACCACCGGAAACAGGTTGGCCTCGAAGTAGGCCGCGGCCTGATCCCGGCCCGCGGCGTCCAGGCCTTCCCAGTCCAGCAGGTGGATGCCGGCCTGGGCCAACGCGGGCTTGAGCTCTTTGGTGAAGCAGGCCGCCTGCTCGGCGAGCATGGGCTGGACCATGTCGCGGATCATCGCCAGCTGTTCTTGGGGGGTGTAGCCGTCGGGGGTGCGGGTAAGGATGCCCGCCTCGATCTGGCGCTTCAGCCCGCCGACGCGCTTCATGTAGAACTCGTCGAGGTTGCTGTTGAAGATCGCCAGAAAGCCGATGCGTTCCATCAGCGGCGTGCGGGGGTCCAGCGCTTCATGCAGCACCCGGCGGTTGAACTCCAGCCAGCTGGCCTCGCGGTTGAGAAACTCGCCCGACACGGTGGGCACGCCGGGGTGCGTGACGGGTTGGGGGTCCCGGGTGGTTTGACGCACCGCACCCGAAGCGGGTTTGCGTTTTTTGCGGGGTGCGGGTTTGGCCGCGGAGCCAGACTTCGGGGTGCTGCGACGCTTAGACATGCCGCCGAGTTTAGAGAAATGGCGTTAATACTGTCTGTGTGTGCGGAATGCGCCGTGGTGTGGCTGCGTGGGTTTGCATCGACCATGCCACGGCGTCGCCTGCTTCAACCGCCTGGCCACACGACGCCTGGCCCACGCACCCACGGCCATTTGTTTGTGTCTCTTTGCGCTGGCGGCAGCCCGAAACCGAATCAATGGAAGTTTTCGGATGCGCATCGCCCCAGCGCACGCATTACCGAGCGATGGTGAGCACCAGCGCGTCTTGGATGCGTACGGTGTCGAGCACCGGGCCGCGGGGGCCGGGGTCGAGGGTAAAGACCAGCTCGGTGGCGCCGGCGGGCACCGCCACGCGGAAAGAGGCCTGGGGCTGGGACGCGTCGAGATCGATTGCGACCTCGGGGTCGCCGCTGATGCGCAGGGTGCAGCCCGCCCATGCGGCCCGCGGGGCCACAAGGTCAGCGGGAAGGTCAGCGGGAAGATCCAACACCGCGCGGCCCACCACCACCGCGGCCCCGGGCGGCAGGGTCACGGCCAGCTGCGCGGGGGCGGCAAGCCGGTGGCCCCGGGCCGTGACCGATGCGCCCACCACCCCGGGGCCCCACAACGCGGCTTGTTCAGCGGGCGGCTCGGTGATGCGGGTGGTCAGGCCCGCCAGATCAAGCACGTCACGCTGGGCGTCGGTGAAGGCGATGCGCCACACCTGGGCGGCGGGCACTTGCACCTGCAGCGCCTGCCCGGCCACCTGGGCGTCAAACGACGCGGCGCTGGTGCTCAGGCTTAGCCCGTGTGCGTGCAGGCGGGTGCCGTCGTGAAGCGTGACCCGGGCCCGGGACGCGCTGGGGGTGGCGGGGGTTGAGGTCAGCGCAGTGGCCAAACGCACCGCCGCCACCGAAGCCACGGGCACAGGCACCGCCGGGTCGTCCGGGGCGTGGGCCGGGGCCAGCAGCAGCACCTGCGTCCCGTGTGCCGCGGCATTGCCCACCGCAGGGACGCGGGGATCGGGCAGGTAAAGAAAACCCTTCAGTCGCTCGCCGTTGAGCAGCTGCACCACGTCTGCGTCATCGCTGGCAGTAAGCGCTGTGGCGCCATCCTCTGCGCTGCCGCTGGCCCAGCCCAAGACT
>JALZVY010000186.1 GCA_023300125.1 Phycisphaera sp. | reverse complement strand
TCTTGGCGTCTTGGCGTAAGCCAACAAGTGGAACCCCATCAGGATCCACCAAGAACTTTCACAGGACTGGAATCAAAACAAAAACGAGCGCATCACCAGACGCACGCCACCAAGCCACTGGGCCAAGGCGGCGAAGGCCGACGTGTCGCCGTTGCCCGGCTTCTTGCGGCGCTTGGGCAACTTCTTCTTGGGCGCGGCCTCGCCGTCGCCTTCGGCAGCGGGGGGGCGACGCTTGGGGGCCTTCTTCTTCGGAGCCGGGGTGTCGTCCGCGGGCTCGGGGGCAGGCTTGTCGGTGGACTCGGGGGCAGGCTTAAGCTTTTTGGTTGCGGGTTTGGTTACAGGTTTGGCCGCGGGTTTGGCCGGCGCGTCATCCTTGGCAGGGGCGGACGGCGGCGTGGACTCCGCGGGCTTGTCGGCGGGTTTCTTCTCGGGGTCTTTGTTCTCAGGGGCTTTCTTCTCGGGGATTTTCTTTTTCGGAGCCTTTTTCTTGGGGGCTTTCTTCTGGGGCGTTGGCGCGTCATCCCCGTCGCTGTGCGGAGGCGCAGCGGGGTCGTCGGCGCGCGGGGGCGTGGTCCGCGCCGACCCGGCAGGCGGGACGGGGTGGTTGGCACCCGGGGTCATCTTGGGATCGGTGGGCGGCGGGGGCACATAACCCGGTGGGGGCTCGCCGATGCGGAAGTAACTGGACTGAATGACCGCGCCCTGGGCAATGTCGACACCCGGGGCAGTGAGATCGCCGCGGAAGTTGGCCTTGGGACCCAAGACCACACGGGTATTGCTCATCACGGTTTTCGCGTCGATGATCCCTTCGCACTCAAGACCCGCGTGGGCCACGATGTGCTGGCAGATCAATCGGCCGCGTTTACCCACCACCACTTTGCCGCAGGTCTTCAACTCGCGGATGGGTCCGCGCTGACCTTTGATGATTTGGTCGGCCACCATCACCGGGCGGTTGCAGCCCGGACAAGACGTGGACTGGGCGCTGCCACCGACTTCAAATCGGTGGTCACACTGATAACACTGCACCATGCGTGGGGGCAATGAACGCGCCATGGGCGGAAGAAGAAGCGTCGAACGGGGGCAGCGGCGTAAAGGGCGCGAATTCGCGCACACGCTCGGGCCGTGTAAAGGGACAACAGGCAGACCGTCGGCCGTCGCGCAGCGAGCGCGCGACACCTTCGTGACACACCATGGCGGCCGTTAAGCAGCGAGCTGGCAAACCAGCTCCGCGCGGAAGTTGCAAATCAATTCGATTCGGCGTCCCGCGACGCGGGGAGTGCCCATCGGGGCGGGAGCGCTGTTACTTCTTTTGCTGGCCGCCTTGGTTGCCGCCTTGGTTACCGCCCTGGTTGCCGCCTTGCTGGGGAGCAGGGCTCGGGGCGTTGCCGCCACCACGCGAGGCGTCGGGGCCCACGGCGCACATGCCAAAGAACGACGCGCCTTCGGCCATCACCATCCGCGAGGCGGTGATGTCGCCTTTGACCTTGCCGTTGGCGTTGAGCTTCACCGCGTCTTTGGCGGTGATGTTTCCTTCGACGCTGCCGTCGATGTTGGCCACCGAAGAGTCCACGTCGGCCTTGAGCGCAGCGCTCTGGGTGACCTGAAGCTCACCCTTGCCGGTGATCTTGCCGTCGAAGCGGCCGATGATGCGGGCGGTCTTGTCGAATTCCAGCTCGCCCTTGAAGTACGAGTCGGCACCGATGACAGTGGTTTGGGTATCGTTTTCGGCCATCTTGAAAAATCCTTTTTGTGCATTGCGCACGCGATAAGTGAACAACGCTCGCCCCACGGCGGGGCGAGCGAATGAGCCCAGAGTGTACCGGCCCCCCGCACATAACGCGGCCCCGACACGCCGCCGCGAAGCGGTGCAAGATCACCCATAACAACTTGTTTACACTTGGCTTAATTTCCACTTAAACCCACCTGTCATGACCGCAAACGAGCATAAACCCCGTTTTGAACGGCATTCATATCGATGGCCCGCCGAATGGGAGCCCCTGGAGGCGGTCTGGGTGGTGCCCCCGCATAACCCCGAGACCTGGCCCGGCTGCCTGGAGGCTGCCGCGGCCCAGCACGCGGCCTGGTGCGACGCGATGGCCCAGGTGGTGCCGGTCCGCAGCACCGCGGAGCTGGACATCGCCACCGACGACAGCTGGGTCCGCGACTTCGGGCCGCTGTTTGTGCGGGCGGTGGGCCCCGACGGCCGCGACGTGCCCGGCGAGCTGGTCGCCCACGATTTCCGCTTCAACGGCTGGGGCGACAAGTACGAGCCCCGCCCCCACGACGACGACGCAGGGGCCGCGATCGCCCGGGCCGCGGGGGCCCAGGTGGTGCGCCATGAGCACGTGCTCGAAGGCGGGGCCCTGGACACCGACGGCGCCGGCACGCTGCTGACCACCACCAACTGCCTGCTGAACCCCTCGCGCTTCGCCCCGGGCCGCGGCGAAACCCCGGCCGCGGTCGAAGAACGGCTCCAGGCCGCCCTGGGCGTGGACCGCGTGGTGTGGCTCTTGGCCGACCTGCCGGGCGACGACACCGATGGCCACGTGGACAACGCCGCCCGCTTCGTGGCCCCGGGGGTGGTCGCCATCCACCCGGCGATCGACCCCGGCCCGCTGCACGCCGCGGGGCTAGAGGTGGTCACCCTGCCCGCGCCCGCCGCGCTCAGCTACGACTACCCGCCAGACCCCACGGTGCCCGGCGACCGCGGCGGCGTGCGCCCACTGCCCACCAGCTACGCCAACTTCGTGATCGCCAACGGCCGCGTCTTTGTGCCCACCTTCGGCACGCCCAGCGACGAAAGAGCTCTGCGCGTGTTGGACGACGCGATGCCCGGCCACACGCCCGTTCCCATCCGTGCCGAACACCTCATCGTGGGGCTGGGCGCCCTGCACTGCCTGAGCATGCAGCAGTGCGCGGTCGACCCGTAGCGCGGGATGACCCGCGTCAAGCCGTGGCGGTCAAGACGCCAACGCGTCCCACACGCGGCGGGCCACCACGGCGAGCCCAAGCCACGCGCACAACAGCGTGGCGATCAGCTGGCCGGGCGGAAGGTCCCACACGTAGGCGAGAAACAGCCCCACCAACACGGTCGCGACGGCCACCAGCGGGGCGGCCCAGAACAGATCGCGGACCTGGCCGCAAAAGTGCTTGGCCACCATCACCGGCAAAGCGAGCGTGGCGAAGGCGTAGAGCGCCCCGGTGGAGATGACCGCCAGGCCCAGCGCCAGGCCACAGGTCACCGCCAAGGCGATGTTCCACACCCGCAGCCGCATGCCCACCGCCGCGGCCATCACCGGGTCGCTGAGCACCAGCACCAGCGCCCGGTGACGCAAAATGACAAACACCGCCGCGGCAACCAGAAGCACCGCGAAAAGCACCACGTCCAGGGTGGTGGCGCCAATCACCGACGACGCCTGGAGGCGGCGCAGCTGCTCCATGCCCGCGGGGGCCCGCGCCAGCGCCAAGACCGACCCCGCGCCGCCAAGCAGAAACACCGCCGCGGTGAGTTCGTCCGCGTCGAGGCGAGCGCCTTCGCGCCGCGACGAGCCGTAGAGCATCGTCAACACCGCGGCCAGCACGGCGGCGGCCACGCAGACCACGTCGCGGATCGCCGCGGGCAGCGTCCCCACCCCGATCAGCAGCGTGAAGAGGGCATACCCCAGCGTCGACGCCTGGGCGACCGCTGCGGCGATGAACACCTGCCGCCGCGCCGCGGTCACCACGCCAATCAACGACAGCAGCGCCGCCGAAAGCAGGGTGAGCGCATAAGGCTCAAAGAACAAGTCCCACGAAGCGATGAAGTCACTGATCACGCGCCGGCCTCCAACTCTGTTCCAGACGCCAACCCCGGGCCCGGGCCCTGTCCCAGCCCCAGCCCCAGCCCCTGCCCCATCGACACCGACACCGGCACCCCGAAGGTCCGCTCCAGGGCTTGGTCGGTCGCGACCTGGGCCTTGGCACCCGCGGTGACCACCCCGCCGCGGAAGAGCGCCACGTGCGAGGCGTACCGCTGGGCGGTGGCCAGTTCGTGGGTCACAAACACGATGGTCACCCCGTAGGTCTTGTGCAGGTCTTCCAGCACGTCCAGCACCGCCCGGGCCGCCGCAAAGTCCAGCCCCGCGGTGGGCTCGTCGATCACCAGCAGACGCGGGTCGCGGATCAGCGCCCGGGCCACCATCGCCCGCTGACGCTGGCCGCCCGACAGCGTCCAGTAGTTGCGGCTCACCGACCCAGTCAGCCCCACCAGCGACAGCACCCGTTCCAGCCGGCCGCGTCGGCGCGTCGCGTCGGCCTTCACGCCCACCAAACCGCTGAGCACAAACTCCCGCACCGACGTGGGCAGCACCGGGTTGAGCTCCAGCCGCTGAGGCACGTAGCTCACCCGGCCCCGCCGGAACATTTCAGGGTCGCGGTAGGCCGCGCCGCGGCGCGGCCGCAGCGCCCCCAGCAGGGTTTTAATCAGTGTGGTCTTGCCCTCGCCGTTGGGCCCAAGCAGGCACCAGAACTCCCCGGCGTGGACTTCCAAATCCACATCACGCAGCACGATGTGCCTGCCATAACCCAGCGACGCCTGACGCAGCGCAAACAGCGGGCGGTCGGACCCGTGGCCCGGGGCGTCGGGGGCAGGGGCGGCGGCGGCGGCGGGCGCCGAAGAAGAGGCAGAGTCACTCATGGAGAAACGGCCAGGCTTTCCAACGCGTCGTAAAGACGCTGAGCGTTGTGGTGGGTGAAGTCGAGATAGCTCTCGGTGCCCGGCAGGGCCTCGGGCAGGTTAACCAGCGCAACGACCGTCGCGTCGGTCGAGTGGGCCATGAACCGAGCATGGCGGGGATCAAAATACGGGATCGTGAGGATGGTCCGGCAGTCGGCTTCCTTCATCTTCGCCATCAACGCCGTGAGGTGCGGCACCGTGGGCGGCACGCCCGGCTCGGGCTCCATGTAGCCCAGCACCCGCACGCCGTAGCGCCGTGCAAAATACGGCCAAAGGTCGTGATCGCCCACCACCGGCGTGTCGCGGAAGGCGGCGAACTTCCCCAGCCAGCCGCCGAGCTGCGCCGCTTCGGGGGGCATCTCGCCGTGGGCCTGCACGAACTGCTCAAGCTCGCCGCGTTCGATGGCCACGCACAGCGCTTCGAAGTCCTCGGGGGCGTGGGCCTGGGCCATCGCCGGGCCCAGCATCGCCGTCATCACTTCGGCGGCAAAGGCTTCGAAACGCTCGTTGAATCCTTGGGCCAGGGCCGGACGCAGCGCCGCGAGTTCGTCCGCCACCGCCCGCGCCGCCTTCACCCCCTCGACAGGATCCACCAGGTAATGCGGATTGTCGACCGGGTGGAACGAGGTGGGCACGCCGCGGCCCTCGGGCCCCGCGATCGTCCGCATGTTGTCCGACAAATCCAGATACCCCTCGCCGCCCGCACGCACCCGCGCGTTGCGTGAGGTCTCCACCATCCCGGGCAGCCACGCCTGCTCCAGGCCCAGGCCCGTGACCACCAAAAGCTCGGCGCGGGCCAGCGCCTCGATCATCGACCGCGAGGGCTGGATCACGTGCGGGTTGCTGGGCCCTTCCACGAACCCGGTGACCTGCACCGCGTCGCCGCCCACCGCCCGCACGATGGCCCGCACATCGGTGGTGGACACGCACACGCGCAGCGGCTCACCCACCGCCGGAGCGCTCCACACACCCGCGAGGGCCAGAAGCGGCAAGAAGACCAAGGCCCAGCGGGCGGGCGGGGCAAAGGCAGGCAGGTGCAACATGGTGGCTCCGTGGTAAATCAGGTCGCGAACAGAAGTGTGGGAGAAGCTTCGCCGAGCCCGCGTTTGGGGCGGCACAGGTTGCGGCGCAAGGTCGCCGCAAGGTCGCCGCAGGGACGGCGCAGGGACGGCGCAGAGTCGGCCGGGTCAGTGTTCTGCCGCCACCAGCAGCTGGCCCGGGCCCGGGTCAACCAGCCCATAGTGGGCATACGCCGCGGCGGGGTCTTCCATAAAGCTGTCGCCGCAGCCGCCCCAGCAGCAGAAGTACACCTTCCAACCGCGATGCAGCACGTAGATTGATCCCAAGGGGTCGACCTGCGATGACGTCACCGCGCACCGCTGGGCCTTCGCGACGCGATAGGCCGCGGCATCGACACGCGTCACCGTGCCGTCCACATGCGGTTCAAGGCTTAGCCGGTTCATGTAATTCAGCGGCGTGCCCTCGAAAGTCCACCGCGACACCGCGTCTTCAAAACGTATCTGATAGCCCCTGAAGTCCAGCGTGAGGCCCTCGCCCTCGGGGACCGCAGCGCCGGTGACCGGGTCGTTGGGGTTATCAAGCACCACCAACGCGCTGGCCTCGGCGGCCGCGGCAGGCGCCCTGAGCGCTGCCCAGCGAAACCCCACATCGACAGGGCAGCAGCCGGCGAAATGCTTGACCGGCGGCGTGAGCCGCACGACCCCCGGCTCCGCGGAGACAGGCTTGGCCGCGTCAGCCAGCGCGGGCTCGGGGGCCAGCACAACCCCCGGCTTGGAACCCGACGTGCAGCCCGCTTGGCCCAGCAAAAGAGCGACGAGCAGCCCGCTGGCTGCCGCATACGCATGTCGGCCCGATGCACAGTGGAGGTGGTTTTTCATGGCGTCATCCAGAACGAGCAAAAAGACGCAAACGATCAACGTCTTGTGTGAAATAGCTTAGAGCCCCGATTCATGGGCGGAGGGGCAAGACCGCGGTGTGGCCAAGGCGCCGGCGTCCGCGGCCCACGTCGTTCATGCCATCACGGTTTTGTGATTCATCCCCAGCCAATGGGCTCCCATGGCAGTGAAACACGTTTGCCGGCTCGACCCGGCGGCATCTTTCACCCACGCGCGCATGACCACGCAGGCCAACGCAGGGTCAATCGTGTTTCGTAAAAACGATAATCAATTATCATTTGATGTCAAGTAAAAAAGCCTCGCCCACGTTGCCCGCCCACGCCCATCGCGACACCGGCACAACATGACCGAGCACGCCCACAAGGAGGGCGGCGAAGCACAAAAACAACACACGCCGCGGGCTCACCGCACCCCGCGGCAGCCCACCGCACCCCGCGGGCTCAGCCCACCTCACGCCGCTGAAACAGCAGCACCGCCAAAGCCAGCAGGGCGGCGGTGTACAGCGCCGCATACAGACTGACCTGCCCCATCGCGAGCAGGCTGAAGGTGCCGTCGTCCAGAAACAACAGCGAGTGGCCCTGGGTGATCGCGTCGGCGGGCCACAAGAACTGCAAGTTGGGCACCACCAGGTAAATCGCTTTGGACCCAAGGTCCGCGATCTTCTGAGCCACGCTCGAATCGGCCCCCAACACCGCGCCAAGGCTGGTGAACACGTCCAGGTCGTGAGGCAGGTTCAGCCGCTCGTTGACCTTGCCGCTGAGGCTGCTGGTCACCGCGCCAAGCATGAAGGTGCCGATGCAGATCATCAGCGTCATCACCTGCCCCAGCCGCGTGGACACCGCCACCGCCAAGGCGGTGAGGATCAACACCGCCTGAAAAATCATGATCAGCCCCACCACCACCTCCACCAGCTCGCCACCGTGGCCCAGAAGGTCGGTGAAGGGGCTTTGCAGCACCCAGCCTTTGCCCAGCAGCAAAATCCCAAAAAACGCGACGGTCATCGTCGCGGCCAAGGTCTTCACGAAGGTGCTGGTGAACACCCAGTTGTACAGGTAGTTGCCCCCAGCCCCCACGGCCAAGGCCACCAACGCGGCCAGCAGGTTCAACACGATCACCGGCCCGTCGAAGTGGTCGCGGGTGGTGGACATCACCCCGTGGCGGTGCGTGCCCAGAAACAGCAGCGACAGCACCCAGTAAGCCAGGGCGATCGCGGCGGCCACACCCAAAAACTTGCCCAGCACAAACAGCGGCCGCGACACAGGCTTGCTGACCACCGTCAGCACGGTCTTCTGCTCGATTTCGTGGCTGAGCACCCCCGTGGCGGTAAAAGCCGACAGCAGCATGCCGGCCAAAAACACCACCGATAACCCCATGTCGACCAGTAGCTTCTTGTCGCCGTCCCCGGTCTCCATGGAATAGGCCGACAGGGACGGATTCAGGGCCAGCCCCCCGACGGCCACCAGCAACACCACGGTGTAAACCGGCTGGCGGATGGACTCGGTGAAGGTGTTACGGGCGATGGTGAGCGTTTGCCTCAGCATGGGGGCATCCTATAGCCCTGCGCCCCGGCGGGGCGCGGCGATCCGGGAAAGGGGCGATAAGATTGGATTCGCGTCTGGGCTCCCCAGCCTGCGGATGGGCGTCTATTCTGTACCACCCTCCGCCGTCCAGCCCCAAAGGCCCCGCCGGCCGGGCGGCCCGTCGCTCTGACCGCTTCCCCGACCTTTTTTCCGACTTGCCATGACCGACGACCAGCAGACCTACTCGCGGGCCACCTCGGCGGCCCTGATCGGCGCGGCCACCCAGTTGGCATTCGCGGTGATGATGGCGGGCCTGGGGCTGTATGCACGCTCCAGCGGTTTGAACGCCGCGGCGTGGTACCTGGTGGGCGGCCTGCCGATCTGGGGCGCCCTGTGGCTGCTGTACAACCAGCACCGCCTGGAACGCATCGAGGTGCTGGAAAGCCAGCAACTGGCCAGCGACGACGCGCGAGCGGCGGATCTTTTCAACGAAGCGGGCCAAGGCCTGGCCACCGCCCGCAAGCGGCTCGACAGCTTTTACAAGTGGGGCCTCAACGCGGTGTCGATCGCCGTGGCGGTCTACCTCATCGCCGTGGGCCTGGCGCTTTTCTTTAAGGCCTGGCGGCAGATCGATCTGACCGACGACGGCCGCGACTACCAACGGCTCTTGTTTGGTTCGCTCGAAAACGGGGCCACCAACCCCTGGCTGGTGGCGGGCTTCTGCGCGGTGATGGCCTTCTTGGGCTTCTTGGTCGCGCGCTACGTCGCAGGCATGACCCGTGTGCCCGCTTGGCGGGCGCTCCGCGGCGGTGCGGGCTACCTCATCGGCAACGTGGTGGTCATCATGCTCAGCGGGGTCTCGGTGCTGGGTATGCCCTTTGGCTACACCTGGGGCTTGGCGGCCCTGGCCCTGGGCGTGCCCCTGCTGATGGTGCTGCTCGGGGCCGAAACCCTGCTGGCCTTCATCTTCGGCATCTACCGCCCCCGCAAGGCCGACGAGGTCGTGCGGCCCGCCTTCGACTCGCGGCTGCTGGGCTGGCTTACCAGCCCCGAGTCGATGGGCAAGATCGTCAGCGAAACACTGAACTACCAGTTTGGCTTCGAGATCACCCGCAGCTGGTTCTACGTGCTGCTGGGCCGGGCCATGGCCCCGTTGATCGCCGCGGGCCTGCTGATTTTGCTGAGCCTCAGCTGCGTGGTGCTCGTCTCGCCCCAAGAGGGCGCCGTGATCACCCGCCAAGGCCGCTTTGTGCGTGTCGCCGAGCCAGGCATCAGCTTTAAAGCACCCTGGCCCCTGGGCCGCGCCACCAAATACGACGTGGGCCGCAGCCGGCGGTTGGTGATCGGGGCCTACGACGAGAGCCAGCGCATCGCGGGCAAGGCCACGCTGTGGACCAACCAACACATCGAAGGGGAAAGCCGGCTGCTGCCCACCGCGCCACGCAACGACGGTTTGACCTCGCCCTCCAGCGAAGAGGCCCACGCCAACGACGGCCGCACCTCGCGGCTGGGCGGGCTGATCTCCATGCAGGTGGTGATCACCTACCGCATCGACGACCTGGAGGCATACGTCAATGCCACCGGCGCCCAGCGGCCCGAGCTGCTGCTCAAGTCGCTCTCTGAACGCCACCTGGGAGCACTGGTCGCCACCCGTACCATCGACGACCTGCTGGGCGAGGGGCGCATCGACTCGGGCCACGGCCTGCTCGAAAGCATCCGGCAAGACGCCGGGCCCGAAGGCTACCGCCTGGGCCTGAAGATCGACGAAGTGCTTCTGTACGACATCCACCCGCCCAAAGAAGGCGAAGTGGCCGTCGCATTCCTGGAGCAGGTCAACGCCCTGCAAAGCCAAAAAACCGACATCGAAAACGCCCAACGCGACGCCATTGGCATCTACTCGGCCGCCGCCGGATCACAGCCCGAAGCCCTGCGGATCGAAGAGGCCATCCGCCGGCTCACCGAGCTGCGGGCAGATCCCACCACCTCGCGCGAAGACGAGCTGGCCCAACAAGCGATCATCAACCGCCTGATCGACAGCGCCGGCGGCGAGGCCGCACGCGTGCTGGCCGACGCCCGGCTCGAACGCTGGCAAACCGCCCTGGGCGAGCAGGCCGAGGCCGCACGCTTCGACTTTGAACGAGCCGCCTACGACGCCGCACCCGACTACTTCCGCTCACGCTACTACCTCGACGCGATCGGCCAAGCCTTTGCCTTAAGCAGCCGCCGTGTCATCTCGACGGTCCACAGCGACGAGCCCTCGGTGCTGCGTCTGGACCTGACCGACAGTTCAACCCCCGGCGGCCTCTTCGACGCCGGCGAATAACCCCCGCCGCGACGACACCGCGTTGTAAACCCCTGGCTTTTTCAAACACAAGCGACCCGCCCGCAACACACCTGTTCACCCCGCAAACCCACCGCCATGCGAAACCTCACCACCGCACTCATCGCCACCATCATCGCCTTGGCGCTGCTGGCTTACATGTTTGTCTACCGCGTCAACTTTGACGAGCACGTGGTCAAGACGTGGTGGGGAGCCGCCGACGAAAACAGCGTCATCAAAGAGCCAGGACTGGGCCTCAAAGCCCCTTGGCCGATGCACAAGATCCACGCCTTCACCACCCGCGTGCAACTTCTTGAGCAAGAGCTGGCCCAGTTCCAAACCAGCGACAACAACTCCGTCGCCCTGCAGACCTACGTCACCTGGCGGATCGTCGATCCCTACCGCTTCTTTGTCGCCCTGCAAAACGTCGAGCAAGCCCGCGATGTGTTGGGCACGCAGATGAGCAACCTGCTGGGCGAAGTGAGCCGCTACCGCTTCGACCAGTTGGTCAACCTGGACCCGGCCAAGATCAAGCTCGGCGAGATCGAAAACAACTGCACCGATCAGCTGCGCAGCGAAGTGGCAAGGCTGGACTACGGCATCGCCATCGAACAGGTCGGCATCCGCCGCCTGGTGCTGCCCGAATCGACCACCGCCAAGGTCTTCGAACGCATGCGCAGCACCCGCGAGCGCCTGGCCGCCAGCGCCGCCCAAGAAGGGCAGAACGAAGCGGTCCGCATCACCGCCGAAGCCGAGCGGGTCAAGGGGCAGATCCTCAGCTTCGCCAACGCCGAGGCGGCCAAGATCCGCAGCGAAGGCCTGAAAGACGCCGGCACCCGCTACGCCACCTTCGCCGACAACACCGAACTGGCGGTCTTCCTGCGGCAGGTGGACACCATGAAGAAAATCCTGCCCGACTCCACCCTGGTGCTGGACGCCAACGCGTTGGAGTTTTTAAACCTGATCCGGACGCCGCAAGCCGCGCCCGCCGAGGGAGCCGAGTAAGCCATGGCGCACGACCACGACCACGACCAGACGTGCAATCACCCCGCGCACGCCCACGACGCCCCGGCGGTCGACCCCGCCCAGCAATCCCTGGCCGACGCCCTGAAGGTCAGCTTCTGGCTGCTTCGGGCGCTGATGATCACCCTGGTGGTGGTCTACATCTGCTTCAGCGGCATGTACCAGGTCGCCGAAAACGAGGCGGCGGTGGTCACCCGCTTTGGCCGCATCGTCGGAGCCGAAGACGGCACCGCAGAGAAAGAGCCCGGGTTTCACCCAGGGCTTCCTTTCCCCATCCAAGAAGTTTTGCGTGTGCCCACCAGCGAGCGCACCCTGCGCATCGACCGGCAGTTTGTTTACCAAGACCCCGGCGATTCGGCCCAGCCCAAGCGCGGCCCGCTGAACCCGGAACTGGACGGCTCGCTGATCACCGGCGACGCCAACTTGGTGCACGCACGCTTTGTCATCTCTTACCGGGTGAATGACCCCACCGACTTCATCGTGAATGTGGGCGACCTGGCTCAGTCCGACGCCCTGGTGCTCAACGCCGTGCAGCAGGCGGTGGTGCACGCCGTGGCCAGTGTGGCAGCCGACGACGTGATCGCCGGGCGGCCCAACCACCCCGACGACGGCAAGCACGACATCAAAACCAAGGCCCAGCGCACGCTCGACGAACTGAACACCGGCGTGAAACTCAGCTCCGTCACCATCGAGCGTCCCGAGATGCCCGCCATGGTCCGCGACGCCTACGAGCTGGTGGGCCAAAGCGAAGCGGTCCGCGGCAAGCTGGTCGACGACGCCCAGCGCCAGCGCACCAAGCTGCTGGGCGAAGCCGCGGGCAAGGCCGCGCTGCCCGTCGAGGGCCAAGCCGGCCCCTTGGTGCAGCTCATCAAGGAATACGAGCTGGCCACCGCGCTCAACGACCCTGCGCAGATCGCCGCGGCCGCCCAGCCCCTGGCCGCGGCCTTCCGCTCACTGCGGCTGGCAGGCAACGCCGACACGCCGGGCATCGACATCGGCGGCGAAGTCGCCCGCATCATCAACGAGGCCCAGATCGCCCGCACCAACATCACCGAAGGCATCGACACCGACGTGCAGACGGTCCAAGAGCTCAAGGCCGCCTTTGATGAAAACCCCGATTTCTTCAAGCAGGCCATGTGGCAAGACGCCGCCCGCCAGATCTTCAGCGAAGACAGCGGCATCGAGGTGTTTTACGCCCCCAGCGGCGACGCCATGCAGCTGATCATCAACCGCGACCCGGCGATCACCGGTCAAAAGCAGCGGCGGGCCCTGGACAAGCGGCTTGAAGAAGCCCAAGAAAACGCCAACCCGTAAGCCGCTTTTCGATGGGCTGGTGGCCGACGCCCGCAGACCCCGCCATGCCCCACACCCGCCACGATGACCACGCCCGCCACAACCCTGTGATCTCGCGGCGCGCACTGCTGCGGCGCGGATCGGGGGCGGCGCTGGGGGCTGGGATGGGGGCTGGGATGGGGGCTGGCCTTGGCGGCCTCTTCACACCCCATACGGCCCACGCAGCCCACACCCCAGGGCTTCACGGCCACCGCGCTTTGGTGTGCGTGTTTCTTCGGGGCGGCAACGACAGCGGCAACACCGTGATCCCCTACAGCGGATCGCCCAACGGCCAAGACCACGCCCACTACGCCAAGGCCCGGACCCACCTGGCCCTGCCCCAGCACCAGCTGCAACGCACCCGCATCACCCCTGCAAACACCGGCGGCCGCGTCTTTGCCCTGCACCCGGCCCTGCGCGGTGTCGCCAAGCGTTTCGCCGCCGGCGACGTGTCGGTCGTGGCCAACGTGGGCCCGCTGATGCAGCCCACCACCAAAGCGCAGTTCCAAAGCGGCCGCGCCGAACTGCCCCCCGGGATTTTCGCCCACCGCGCCCAGCAGACCAGCTGGCAGGTTTCCAACGGCCCGGCTTCCAGCGACCCCGCCCACGATCACTGGGCCCGCCGCATGGCCCAGGTCCTGCAAGCCCGCGGGGTCGTCACCCACGTGGCCGCGCCAACGCACCTGCCCCCAGGCCACCCCCCCCGCGCATCACCGACCCTCACCGCCCAGCTGGACACCGTCGCCCGCGCGATGCAGCAGGCACAGCCCGCGCCCCACCCCACCCGGCAGGTCTTTACGGTGGTCATCGACGGCTTCGACCACCACCAAGGCTTGATCGCCGATGCTCAGGGCAACGCCCACGCCCCGGGCACCCACGGCCAGCGGCTGGCCGAACTCAACGACGGGCTCATCCGCTTCTGGGATCAGCTGGGCGCCCTGGGCATGCGCGACCAGGTCACCACGTTCACCGCCTCGGATTTTGGCCGCACGTTCAAAAGCAACGGCCACGGCAGCGACCACGGCTGGGGCGGCCACCACTTTGTGATGGGCGGCCGCCAGCTGGCCCGCGGCCCGGCGAGCCCTGCAGGCACGGCCGCCCAAGACCGCGGCATGATGTTCGGCACGTTCAACGACTTGGCCATCGACGGCCCCGACGACACGGGCCGCGGCCGCTACATCCCCACCACCAGCGTCGACGAATACGCCCACGCATTCGCATCTTGGATGGGGGTGCCCGCGGGCGCGATGTCCGCGGTGCTGCCCAACCTGCACCGTTTTCAAAACGAGCGGGCACCGCTGGGCATGCTGAGCTAAAGAAGCCCATCAACGCCGGGGGCACGCCCAAGCCGTGGTGTCTTGTCCG
>JALZVY010000185.1 GCA_023300125.1 Phycisphaera sp. | reverse complement strand
GGGGGGTGGGGCGCTGGCGTGGTGGGGCGGCGGGCGCCGCGCTGTGAACGAACACGCGGCGGGCCACGGGCAGGCCTCGGTTCAAGACGCCACGCCTGGCCCGCGGTGCGTCGTGGCCGGGCTGAGCTTCTTTCTGGTGGCGCAATTCGTGGGCTGGTTGAGCTTGACGCACCTGCAAAGCCGCTTCTTGTTGCCGGTGGTGCTGCCGCTGGCCGGGCTTGGCGCGTTGGGGGCCGGGGCGCTGCTGCAACGCGGACGCCGTGCCGCCCAGCTTGCCCGCGTGGGCGCGGTGGGCGTGGCCGGGGTGCTGGCGGTTCACAGCTTCGCGACGGTGTGGAACCAGACCCCGCAGATTCCTCACGCGGTGGAAGGTCGGCCGCCGGTGGCGCTGGCTCCGGGCTGGCTGGTGGACGCCCTGACCGAGCCGGGCACCGAGGGCTACACGGGCATCGGCGGCGTGGGGCCGCTGAACCAGTTGCCCGCCGGCAGCCGGGTGATGGTGGTGGGCAACAACGCGTCGTTGATGTACGTCCGCACGCCGATGATCTATGCCAGCGCGTTCGATCGTTCGCCACTGAGCCCACTGATGGCCGACGCCCCGGGACCGGCGACCCTGGCCGCCAGGCTGCGCGACGCGGGCGTGACCCACCTGTGGGTGGGTTACAGCGAGTTGGACCGCCTGCACGCCACCTACGGCTTTGATTCGGCGGTCACCCGCGCCGCGGTGCGCCGAGCCACCGCGGGGTGGCCGGTGCTGGGCGATGCCCAGTCTGCGACGGTGTTGTACGCGGTGCCGCCGAGCCCGATGCCTGACGGTTTTTAAACCTCACGCCAGCGCCCAGTGTTTTCTTGCCCCCCGAGTGCCCTCTATGCCCACGGTCATCTCCCACCCTCTGGTTCAGCATCACCTCACCCGTTTGCGTGATGGCGACACCGCGCCCACCGAGTTTCGCGCTCGGCTGCGGGCCCTGGGCCGGCTGCTGACCTACGAGGCGATCCGCGCAGTGCCCACCCAGCAGCGCACCATCGACACGCCGCTGGAAGCGATGGACGCGCCACATCTGAGCCAACGCTTCACCGTGGTGCCGATTCTGCGGGCCGGGCTGGCCCTGGCCGACGGCGCCCTGGACATGCTGCCCGACGCGGTGGTGGGCCACGTGGGCCTGGCCCGCAACGAAACGACGTTGGAGCCCGAGACTTATTACGAGAACCTGCCCGCGACCGTGGCGGACACGCACGTGTTGTTGGTGGACCCGATGTTGGCCACCGGCGGCAGCGCGGTGGCGGCGGCCACGCTGCTGAAAAAACACGGCGTGACACGGATGACGTTGGTGGCGGTGTTGGGGGCCCCCGAGGGGGTGGGCGCCTTCGAGGGCACCCACGCGGATGTGCCGGTGGTGCTCGGCGGCCTGGACCGCGAGCTGAGCGACAAGGGCTACATTTTGCCGGGCCTTGGCGACGCGGGCGACCGCGCGTTTGGCACTTTGGGCTGAGACGATCGCGCAAAGCGCGTCGGTCACCCGGCGCAGAACGCTACGCGTAGGTCCGCATGATGTAAGACAGGGCGCCTTCAAGATCCAGATACGTCACGTCCAGCACCGCGTCGGCGACTTCGCGGTAGACCGGGTCGCGCTCTTCGAGCACTTTGGCGATCTCGTCGGGGTCGGCCGCGCCGCCCGAATCTGTGGTCAGGCCCGGGCGGTTGTTCGTGCCCGCGGGG
Organism: Phycisphaera sp.; assembly: GCA_023300125.1. Taxonomy (GTDB): domain Bacteria; phylum Planctomycetota; class Phycisphaerae; order Phycisphaerales; family Phycisphaeraceae; genus Algisphaera. Next base: position 15,044 of record JALZVY010000185.1, on the reverse strand, counting down.
TCGGCGGCGATACGCTCGGCCAGGACCGCGGCGCGGCAGTGCAGGAAGATCTTTTTGGCGCCGTCGGCGGCCTCCACCGCGGCCCGGGCGTCGGCGTGCATCAGCGTGCCGCCGCCCAGGGCGATCACGGCGCCGCTTTCGGCCATCACTTCGCGGGCCACCTGAGCCTCGGCTTCGCGGAAAGCAGGCTCGCCGTGGGTTTCCCAGATCTCGGCAATCGTGGCCCCGTCGAATCGGTCTCGGACGCGTTCATCGGTGTCGATGAAGTCTTTCCAGGTCTTGTGGGCGATTTTCTTGCCCAGGCTGGTTTTGCCGCAGCCCCGGTATCCGATCAGCACGATGTTGCTCATTTGCGATTCGCTTCCCATTTGATGCCCGTGGTGTGTGGCCGGATCCTCATCGGCGAAGCACATCACCACGCTCTTTAGGGACTAACCCGAGAACACACCCGGAAATCCGAGGTGGCCACTTACAGTAACCCATTCAAACGGCGGCCCGGCCAATGCGTGTACGATGAAATGGTGCCCCAGCCCAGCGACCACCAGCTCCACCTCGATGCTCTACGTGGGTATCGCGTGCGTCCTCAACGCGACGATTCGCTGGGGTTCATCGTCGATCAGTTTCAGCGCGAGGTCGCCCGGCCCTTCAAGCAGTTGAAGGCGATCTCTGGCATTTGGGGGGAATTGGTTCCGCCCGAACTGGCCCAAGAAGCCCGGCTGGAATCGCTGCAGCGTGGCACGCTAACCGTCTCGGTGCCCAGCAGCGCGGTGCTGTACGAGCTGGACCGGCGGCTGCGCGATGGCCTGGAACGTGAATTGATCGTGCGACACAAAGGCGCCGCGTTTCGCCGGGTGAAGCTGCGGCTTCAGGCGAATTCCTGAGCGGCCTCGCGGGCAGGGGAGGGGGCGGAAAGGGGGGCGCGTGCCGCGGCCACCGCGCCGGTCTCGGCGTTTTTTATCCCGCGAGGCGCACTGCCCGAAGGCCACGGTACGGGGAGGTTGCGAATCGCGGTTACCCGGAAATCTGGCCAAGCTTGCGCAGACGCTGGTAACGCTTGGCCACCAGGTTTTCGGGCTTTTTGAACCGCTTGAGCTCGCGCAGCCGCTCGATGATGTACTTCTCCAGCGTGTCGTACATCTGCTGCCGGTAGCGGTAGGCCGAGCCCATGGGCTCAGGGATCACGTCGTCAATGGTGCCCAGTTTCAGGTTGTCTTGGGCCCGCACCTTCATGGCGTCGGCGGCCTTGGCGTTGTTCTCGGGGTTGGCGATTTTCCACAAAATCGCGGCACAGCCTTCGGGGCTGATGACCGAGTACCAGCTGTACTGCAGCATGGCCAAGCGGTCGGCCACGCCGATGCCGATGGCCCCGCCGCTGCCGCCCTCGCCGATCACCACGCTGACGATGGGCACCTTGAGCCGCGACATCTCGCGCAGGTTCACCGCGATGGCCTCGGCCTGGCCGCGCTCCTCGCTGCCGATGCCCGGGTATGCGCCCGGGGTGTCCACCAGGGTCACCACCGGCAGGCCGAATTTCTCGGCCAGCTTCATCACCCGCAAAGCCTTTCGGTAACCCTCGGGGTGGGCGCAGCCAAAGTGGCAGGCGATCTTCTCTTTGACGTTCTTGCCTTTGTGGTGGCCGATGATGCAGCACTTGTGCGGGCCGATGCGACCAAAGCCCGCGATGATCGCCGGGTCGTCGCCGTAGAAGCGGTCGCCGTGCAGCTCGGTGAAGTTCTTCACAAAGGCGTTGATGTAGTCAACGGTTTGCGGGCGGTTGGGGTGACGCGACACCTGCACGGTGTTCCAAGCCCCCAGGCCCTTGTAGATCTTCTTGAGCATCGCGGTGTGGGACTGCCGCAGCTTTTTGAGGTCGGCGGTGAAGTCCAGCTTGGGGTCCAGCCCCACCGCCGACTGGTTGGGGTCGGCCTGGGCTTCCAGTTCGCTGATCTGGCGCTCGAGGGCCAGCAGGGGGCGCTCGAATTCGAGCTCGAAGGTGCCGGTGTACGCGTCGCTGGCCTGAGGCATGGGAAAGGGGTCCGGGCGGGGCAGAGGGGCGGGGTCGGTGGGGCGGGGCAAAGCCGGGGGCTGGGGCAAGGTCCGGGCAAGGGCTGCGGCAAGGTCTGGGGCGAGGTCTGGGACCACCCCGGCCGCGGGGCCCGGGCGTGTGACTTATCTTAATGGCACGACGCTTCGCGGTCCCGGGGGCCGCTTCCTCTTCGCGGCCCCTGGCATGCTCGATGTTCAGCAGATCACTGTTTTTGGCACCGGCCTGCTGGGCGCCAGCGTGGGCCTGGGGCTTAAGGCCGCGGGCTTCACCGGGGCGGTGGTGGGGGTGGGCCGCCGCCAAGAGACCCTGGACCGGGCCCAGGCGGTGGGGGCGATCGACCGGGGGGTGTTGGATTTTGGCCAGGTGGCCGCCGACACGCAGATGGCCCTGATCGCTGTTCCGCTGGGCCACTTCGACGCGGTCTTTGCCACCCTGGCCCAGCACGACCACCCGGGCCTGCACATCACCGATCTGGGGTCGACCAAGGCGTCGGTGGTCGCTTCTGCGGCGGTCCTGCCCGATCCGACCCGCTTCTGCGGGTCGCACCCCATGGCCGGCAGCGAAGCCCAAGGCCCAGACGCCGCGCTCAAAGACCTGTTCCGCGGCAAGCCCTGCGTGCTCACGCCCGGGCCGGACACCCAGGCGACGACCGTCGCGCTGGCCCGGTCGCTGTGGACCACCCTGGGCATGAACCTGTTGGAACGCAGCCCCGAGGACCACGACCGCGCGGTCGCTGCCGTCAGCCACCTGCCCCACGTGCTGGCGGTGCTCTTGATGAACGCCGCGGATGAATGCGGCGGGCTGGAGCTGGGTTCCACTGGCCTGCGCGACACCTCGCGGCTGGCGTCGAGCAACCCGCCCATGCGGCGCGACATCTTGCTCAACAACCGCGCGGCGGTGGTCGACACCCTCGACGCCTTTGCCCGCCACCTGGGCGCTTTTCGGGACCGCCTGGCTCAGGATCCCGATGCTTCGGGCGCCGCACCGATCAGCACGCAGGTGCTCGACACCTTGGAACGCGCCGCGGACATCCGCCACCGCTGGATGAATCCCGGCTCCGGTTCCGGGCCCAGCTCCGACCCCACATCCGACCCCACCTCCGCTCCCACCTCCGCCCCTGCCTCGGACCCCCCATCATGACCTTTCGACTTGGCCTCATCGGCGCCGGCAACATGGCCGAAGCCATCGCCCGCGGCGCCCTGGACCGCGGGGTGCTGCCGCCCGGCTCGCTGTGCGCCGCCGACCCCAGCCCCGAACGCCTCGCGCTGTTTGAGAGCTTTGGCGTCACGCCGATGGCCGACAACGCCGCGGTCATCGCCGCCTCCCAAGCGGTGATGCTGGCGGTCAAACCCCAGGTGCTGCCGTCTTTGGCCGCCGACTTCGCGGGCCTGGACCGCGCGGGCCAGACTGTGATCTCCATCATGGCCGGGCTGGGGGCAACCAAGATTGAAGCCGTGTTGGGCGGCCCCGCCCGCGTGGTGCGTGTGATGCCCAACACCCCGTTGATGGTGGGGGCCGGCATGTCCGGCGTGGCCTTGGGCCCGCACGCCCAACCCGGCGACGACGACCTGGCCATGGAGCTGTTTGGGGCTTGCGGCCAAGCGGTCCGCGTCGATGAAGCAGACCTCGACGCGGTGACCGCGGTGTCGGGCAGCGGCCCGGCCTACCTGTTTTATCTGGCCCAGGCCATGGAGCAGGCCGCCGCAGACTTGGGCCTCAGTGGCCCGGGGCGCCAGTTGGTCACGCAAACCTTGTTGGGCTCGGCCCAGCTGCTGGCGCAGTCGGGGCAAGCCCCCGCCGAGCTGCGGCGCAAGGTCACCAGCCCCGGGGGCACCACCGCCGCCGCGGTCGCCACCCTGGATGATCGCAATGTGTTAGACGCCGTGGTCGCCGCGCTCACCGCCGCGCGCGACCGGTCGGTCGAGCTGGGGCAGTAGGGCCGCAGGCTTTCAATCGCGTATGCGAATGCCGACGAAGCCAGGCAGGTTTTTCAAGAACTTGCTTAGGCCGCTTTGGGCAGCAGCATCTCGATGCCTGCTTGCTCGCTGTCCACGATCGTGAATACCCGGGTGAGTCCCGAAAGCCGCAGAGACATGGCCACCATCGACGGTGGCGACGAGAGCACCATTGACCGACGCTTCTTGGCCACGGCTTTTTGGCAGGTCACCAACTCGCCCATGGCGATCGAGCTCATGATCTCCACACCCGCCAAGTCGATCAGCACCGGCTTGCCGCCATCGACCAGCAGATTGCGCAGATTAGCGCTGGTCTCGGTGGTCCACTCCAGATCCAGTGCCCCCGACAAGCGGACGTGGGTCAGTTCGGGGTGATCGTCGACGACTTCAAGGGTGATGCTCATGGGAAAGCTCCATAAGGAGGAAGGCGGGGCGGTTGAGGCCGAGAGGCTTGGCTGTTATCGGGGAATTCCGGTGCTCATTTCACGATCAAATCCCCCATTTTCGGTTCGTCGGACTGCTAGGCTGCACCGCTTCAACCCCGCGCCAGCCGTCACTCCTTCTCTTGCCCGCCCATGCCCTACTCCGACCTCCAGGCCTTTGTCACCGCCCTTGACGCCGCCGGCGAGCTGCACCGCGTCACCGCGCCGGTCAGCTGCATGCTCGAAATCACCGAGATCGCCGACCGCATCAGCAAGTCGCCCGCGGTGGGGCGGTCCGAGGCTGCCGCCGCGACCGACCCGCACCACCACGGCCTGGGCGGCAAGGCCCTGCTGTTTGAAAACGTCACCACCCCCGAAGGCGACGCGGTGTGCCCGGTGCTTATCAACGCCTTCGGCAGCTACCGCCGCATGGAGATGGCCCTGGGCTGCACCGACGGCGGCTTCGAAGCCCTCGCCGACAAAGTCGCCTCGCTCATCAAACCCGAGCCGCCCATCGGGCTGATGGAGAAGGTCAAAAAAGGCCTCGAGCTCGCCAAGGTCGCCTCACTGCCGCCCAAGATCGTCAAGACCGGCCCCTGCCAAGAGGTCGTGCTCACCGGCGACCAGATCGACCTGCGCCGCCTGCCCATCCTCAAATGCTGGCCCGACGACGGCGACCCGCAAACCTGCGGCTACCCGCTGAGCCCCGAACAAGCCGGCACGGCAGGGGGGCACGGGCGCTACATCACCCTGGCGGGCATCTACACCCACCACCCCGATGACGCGGGCAAACCCGAGGGCGAAGCGCGACCTTCGCGCAACGTCGGCATGTACCGGGCGCAGCTGATCGACAAAGACCACACCGCCATGCACTGGCACATGCACCACGACGGCGCCGGCCACTGGCGTGCGTGGAAAAAACACAACGACCAGCGCGGTGACCATTCCGGCGGCATGCCCTGCGCTATCGTGCTCGGCGGCGAAAGCGTCTTGCCCTACGCCGCCACCGCGCCGCTGCCCCCGGGCATCAGCGAGCTGATTTTTGGCGGGTTTTTAAACGGCGGGGCGGTCAAGCTGGTCCGCGGCAAAACCCAAGACGTGCACGTGCCCGCCAACGCCGAATTTGTCATCGAAGGCTACGTCAGCACCGAGGCGGGGGGCATCGGTTTCGACCCCCGCCCGCGCGTCGGCGAAGCGCCGCCCGAGCTTGGCCCCGGGGCGGTGTTTGAAGGCCCCTTTGGCGACCACACCGGCTTCTACAGCCTGCCCGACCGGTATCCCATCTTCACCGCCACCGCCGTGACCCACCGAGGCCCAAACTCCGCCTTTGGCGGGCCCCTCTACCCAACCACCGTCGTCGGCCGCCCACCGCAAGAGGATTACTACCTGGGCAAAGCCACCGAGCGCATCTTCTTGCCGCTCTTAAAAACCCTCGTGCCCGACATCCTCGACTACGACCTGCCGATGTTCGGCTGCTTTCACAACTGCGCCTTCATCAGCATCGACAAGCAGTACCCCCTGCAAGCCCGCCGCGTCATGCACGCCATCTGGGGCGCGGGCCAGATGGCCTGGACCAAATCCATCGTCGTGGTCGACCACGACGTGAACGTGCACGACCACGAAGAGGTTTTGTTCCACGTCATGGCCAACGCCGACCCGGGCCGCGACCTGGAGAAAGTCAACGGCCCCCTGGACATCCTCGACCACGCCGCGCCGCGTCTGGGCGCCGGATCAAAGATCGGCATCGACGCCACCCGCAAGTGGCCCGGCGAAGAAGTCAACGGCGAACCGGTGCGCGACTGGCCGAAACTCTTGGAGATGGACGCCGCCACCGCCCAGCGCGTGACCCATCGCTGGGCGGAGTACGGGCTGGACAGCTGAGGCACGTTGGGCATCTTTGGTGAGACCACGCCCGCGGGGCCGATGAACACCCCCGGGCGACGCCCGTGACCGCCCTTGCGGGCGTTCGTGAGCGAGTTATACATAACATGCATTATCGGACTTAAAGCGGGGCGGTCTCGCAGGGGCGCATGGCCGGTGGTTTGACGCATGTCGATTGACGCATTGAACAAAGAATTCTCACTATGAACGTTGCGCTGCACTCACGTGACTCGTTGCTTCGGTCGTGGCTTATGGGGCATGCGGCGCTTTGCCTTTTTGTGTTGTTGCTGGGCGTGGGCTGCTCGCAGCAGGTTCAGACGATCCCCGCCATTCAGCACGCGGCCATCGGGCTGTCGGACAGCAAGCGGGCGGCGGTGGACGCGACGATGAATCAATTGGTGACCGACGGCAAGATCGCCGGCTCGGTGGTGCTGATTGCTCAGCACGGCGAAGTCGTTCATTTCGAGGCTTACGGGCAGCGCGACACCGAGCCTGCGGCGCCGATGCAGACCGACACGATCTTTCGCATCTGGTCGATGACCAAGCCCGTGGCCACGGCCGCGGCGCTGATCTTGGTCGATGAAGGCAAGCTGAAACTCGACGACCCGGTGGCGGCGTACATCCCGGAGTTGAAAGACATCCAGGTGCAGGTCGGCGATGAACGGGTCACGCCCCATCGGCCCATGACCGTCGCGGATCTGATGCGGCATACCGCAGGTTTTTCGTACGGTTTTCTGGGGCATCCCGTTGACCCGTTGTACGTCGCGGCCGACCCGTTGGGGGCTGAGAATCTGGAGGGCATGGCCGAGCGTCTGCCCCGGCTGGTGCTGGCCAATCACCCCGGCGAACGCTGGCAATATTCGTTGTCGATCGAGGTGCTGGGGTTGGTGATCGAGCGTGTGTCGGGCCAGGGGCTCGACGTGTTTTTGCAAGAGCGTGTCTTTGACCCGCTGGGCATGCCCGACACGGGCTTTCACTGCCCTACCGAGAAACACGGCCGCTTGGCCGCGGTCTACTCGCCCGCGGGGGCAGATGCGGACACGGACACCGGCACGACGGCCCGGCGCCACCGCGACAAAGAACGATTCACCAAGCCCACGCGCTTTTTCTCGGGCGGCGCTGGGCTGGTGAGCACGGCGCGCGACTATGCGCATTTTCTGATGATGGTGCGCGGCGGCGGCGCATGGCAAGGCCGCCGCATTCTTGAGCCCCAGACCGCGGCGCTGATGATCACCGACCAGCTGCCGCCCGAAGCGTTTCCGATCGGCATCGGCAAGCCTCGGCCGGGGGTGGGTTTTGGCTTCGGCTTTTCGGTGCGGAGAGATCCCGACCAAGCCAACCCGCATGACCCTGTGGGACGCTATGGCTGGAACGGCGCGGCCTCCACCCATGCCTGGGTCAGCCCTGCCGACGACGTGATGGTCATCACCCTTGAACAGCGCCTGCCCTACAGCAATGAGACGGCGGACCTGCTCAAGCCGATTCTTCACGGTCAAGAACGCTAACGCCCCCCTGCCTTTGTTTTCTCTACGCCGAAAGGCGATGTGCCCATGGCCGCTCGGCAATCTCTCACCCAACTGCTGGCCGAGGTGCGGTCGTGCACGATCTGCGCCCAGCACCTGCCGCACGGCCCGCGGCCGGTGGTGCAGATTCACCCCAACGCGCGGGTGCTGATCGCCGGGCAGGCGCCCGGGCGCAAGGTGCATGAATCGGGCGTGCCGTTTGATGACGCCAGCGGCGACCGGCTGCGCGAATGGATGGGCATCGACCGCGAGAGGTTTTACGACCCCAAGACGCTGGCGATCTTGCCGATGGGTTTTTGCTATCCGGGCACGGGCAAGTCGGGCGACCTGCCGCCGCGGCCCGAGTGCGCCCCGGCGTGGCGCCAGGCGCTGCTGGACCGGCTGCCGCGGCTGGGCCTGACGCTGGTGGTGGGCCAGTACGCGATCACGGATCATTTCGGCAAATCCAGCTCCACGCTGACCGAGCGTGTGCGGGCTTGGCGCGACGCGGGCCCCAACGTCATCCCCCTGCCGCACCCCAGCCCGCGGAACAACATCTGGCTCAAGCGCAACCCGTGGTTTACTGACGAACTGGTTCCCGAACTACGCCGGCGCGTGGTCGCGGCCATGTGCCGCTAAGCCATCGGCAGCGGGCGGGAAGCCGCCACGACTGAAAACACCGTCACGTAACCGATAGACTGTTGTTCCGGGTGAACTTGGCCTGCCCGGCTTGCTGACGTAGCAAGAGCTTCGAGCATTGGCCACCCATGGAAAGGATGACCGCTGATGAAAAGGATGACTTGCTCAAAACTGACCCTGACCGCCGGCCTGCTGCTGACCTCGGGCCTCACGGGCTGCACCAGCACTCAGAGCACTCAGAGCACTCAGAGCACCCCCGAGGGGCCGATCTGCGCGACCGCGCAGGGTGAGCTGACCCCTGACGCCGTGCTGGCAGACTTGATGGAAGGCAATGCCCGTTACGTGCAGGGCACGCAGTCGAACCCCGACATCCAGTCGCGGATCGAAGTCACGTCCACCGGCCAGTTCCCCCAGGCGATCATCCTGTCGTGCGTCGACTCGCGCGTGCCGGTTGAAATGGTTTTTGACCAAGGCATCGGCGACATCTTCGTCGGCCGCGTGGCGGGCAACGTGGCCACGACCGAGCAGATCGGCTCGATGGAGTTCGCCACCAAGTTGGCAGGCTCCAAGCTGGTCATGGTGCTGGGCCACTCGTCCTGCGGCGCGGTCAAGGGCGCCTGCGACGGCGCCGAACTGGGCAACCTGACCGCCCTGCTGGCGCACATCAAGCCCGCCATCGACGCGGTCGAGGGTGTGCCTGCGGACAAGCGCAACTCCAAGAACAAGGACTACGTCGCCCAAGTGGTCGACAAGAACGTGGACCTGACCGTGGAGCAGATTCGCAGCAGCAGCTCGGTGCTGCGTGAACTCGAAGCCTCGGGCGACATCAAGATCGTGGGCGCCCTCTACGACCTGCACGACGGCTCGGTCACACTCAAGTGACCTACGTGAGCGAACGATCTGCAGGCCCTGGGGCCCGCGGATCGCTTCACGCCTCAAGCCCGCACCCTCTTTGGGGGTGCGGGCTATTTTTTTAGGCCTGCCCCCATAGCCCGCCACGTGGCCCGCCCCCATGTCCGGCTCCATGTCCGCCCCCCGCAAGCCCCGCTTCAGATCGAGCCAGGGGTTTGACGCCCGGGCTCGCAGGCCCGATACTTTCCGCCCCTCCGAGATACCGGCTCATCAGTCCCACGGGAACGAGCCAGGCGCGGGTCGGGGGGACACGTGCTGCACTCCCGTGCCTTTCTTCTGTAGCCCTGCTTTCCCCCTCCACTTCATTCACCCCCACCGGCACGCCGCGATTGTGCGGCGACCGGCTCTCCACAAGGACGTTATCCCATGGCCGAATCCGACACCCAAGACCGCCCCGAAATCAACGTGAAGATCGAGGACGCGGGTCCTGGTCTGAAACGCTTGACCATCGAGCTGCCCGAATCGCGCATCAAGGCGAAGATCGAAGAAAGCTACGTGACGCTGCGTGACGACGCGGTGCTGCCTGGCTTCCGCCGTGGCCGCGCTCCGCGGAGGCTTCTGGAGAAGCGCTACGCCGAGTCGGTGCAGGGCGATGTCAAAAACCAGTTGCTCAGCGAGTCGTACACCCAGGCCATCGAAGACGCGGACCTGGACGTGATCGGTGAGCCAGACGTCAAGGACATCGAGAAGCTGGAAGTGCCCGAGTCGGGTGCCATGAGCTACACGGTGGAAGTTGAAGTCACCCCCGAGTTCGACCTGCCCGCCTTCGACGGCCTGAAGGTCACCACCGAGTCTTCGGAAGTGACCGACGACGACGTGGCCAAGGAAATCGAAGAGCTGCGTGAGCGCAGCGGCCAGATGACGGTGATCGACGACGCCAAGGTGGGCGAAGGCGATTACGTCGAGTCGGACGTGAAGATCTTGGTGGGCAAAGACGCGGGTGACGACGCCGAAGTCGCTTTCGAGCAGGCCGGCGCGTACACGCTGGTGCACGGCGAAGACAAAGAGTTCAAAGGCCACGTCGCGGGCATCCTGATCGGCGACCTGGGCAAGCAGCTGTCGGGCAAGAAGCCCGGCGAAACCCTGAGCATCTCGATGGACGGCCCCGACGGCCACGAGAACGAGAAGATCAAGGGCTCGCCGATCACCGTGAAGCTGGCGATCACCAAGGTTCACCGCTTGGCCCCCGCGGACATCGCGGACCTGCTGCCACGCTTCGGCATGGAAAACGAAGACGAGCTGAAAGAGCGTGTCAAAACCATGCTCGAACAGAAGAACGAGCAGACCCAGCAGGCCGAAAGCCACAAGCAGCTCACCGAGCAGCTGGTGGACGGCACCACGCTGGAATTGCCCGACGGCCTCAAGAGCCGGCAGATCGAGCGTGCCTTGCAGCGCGAGCGGATGCAGATGATGTACCAGGGCACCTCTGCCGAGGATGTCGAAGCCAAGCTGGCCGAGACCCGCACCCAGGGCGAAGAAGCCGCGGTCAAGCAGCTCAAGACCTTCTTTGTGCTGGACAAGGCCGCCAAGAGCCTGGACATCGAAGTGACCGAGAACGAGATCAACGGCCGCATCGCCATGATGGCCATGCAGCAGCAGCGTCGCCCCGAGAAGCTCCGCAGCGAGATGCGGAACCGCGGCGAGCTGGAGCAGCTTTACCTGTCGATCCGCGAACAGAAGACCCTGGACGCGATTTTGGAAAAAGCCACCGTGACCGAGGCCTAAACTCCCTCACCCCCCTGTTCCCGTCCGCTTGGTTGCGGGCGGGGATGTTTTCAGATGACAGCCCTTCTCTTGCTATCCCTGGTACACGCCCCGCCGCTGCTGGCCCAGCAGGCCGCGCTGCTGAGCAAAGTGGCGCCTTGGTGTGCCGTGCTGCTGGGTGCGGCGGTGGCCCTGTCGCTCGCGGCTTTGTGGCTGCGCCGCTGGCTGGCCGCGGATCAAGAAGCCCAGCCGCTGTCGATGGGCTTCTCCCTGTCGGACCTGCGCGACATGCACACCCGCGGCGAGTTGACCGACGCTGAATACGAGCACGCGAAGGGGCGCATGGTGGCCCGCACGCGGGAGGGGCTGGCGGACGAATCCGCCGCCGCGGACGCGTCGCAAACCGACCAGGCCCTCCAGCCCGATCCGGTGGAGATTCCCGATACCGGGACCGATTGCGCCCCAGACACCGATGGGGGCATCCGCTGGGAAGACGGTTCAGAACCCGCCGGCGACCGAGAGATCGAGCTGGGGCCGGATTTTGCCCCCGGCGCCGACCCGGATTGAAGCCGATAAATCACCGGTTTTAGGGATCAGCCCCATAAAACAACCCGGCCTGTCACCGGACCGCGGATGGCGATTGCAAGGTCTTGGCGCCGGACACAACGGGCTTGGCGAAGCCGATTCTGGGATTACTATGATGGCTTGTCCGCGTGCCTCACGTTCGCGGGGCCCCCTTCGATCAGGGGGTTTGCCTACCCCAATCGCACTAACGGCCCGAAGCCCGTTGGTCGATCCCCTCGGTGGCATGTGCCTCGCACATCCACCCCGTCTGCGGCCCCACGGGCTGCGGACTGCCCCCCCGACAGTATTTGAGACAACGATTATGGCTAACGGCAAGGAAACAGGACGCGGCAACGGTCCAGAAGCCCTCAAGGGCGGCGGCGGTGACGACGGTGACGGCGGAGGGTTCAAGGGCCGTCGCGTCACCACCTGCTCGTTCTGCGGTAAGACCTCGCGTGAAGTCGGCCCGATGGTGGAAGGCCCCAACGACGTCTACATCTGCGCCAACTGCACCGAGCTGTGCCAGAACATCTTCAAGCAGGAACGCCGCCGCGTGACCTCGGGCCGCCCGAGCGTGGGCAGCATCCCCACACCGCGCCAGCTCAAAGAATTTTTGGATCAGTACGTCATCGGCCAAGACCTGGCCAAGCGGGCCTTGTCGGTGGCGGTGCACAACCACTACAAGCGCTTGAACGCGGCGGACAAGGAAACCCCCGTCGAGCTGGACAAGTCCAACGTGCTGCTGATGGGCCCCACCGGCACCGGCAAGACCCTGCTGGCCCGCACCCTGGCCCGCACGCTGAACGTGCCGTTTGCCATCGGCGACGCCACCACCCTGACCGAGGCTGGCTACGTCGGCGAAGACGTCGAGAACCTGCTGTTGAAACTGCTGCAGGCCGCCGACTACGACCTGGAGTCGGCCCAGCGCGGCATCATCTACATCGATGAAATCGACAAGATCGGCAAGACCAGCCAGAACGTCAGCATCACCCGCGACGTGTCGGGCGAAGGCGTGCAGCAGGCCCTGCTGAAGATGCTCGAAGGCACCACCGCCAACGTGCCGCCGCAGGGTGGCCGCAAGCACCCCGAGCAGCAGTACATCCAGCTGGACACGACCAACATCCTGTTCATCTGCGCCGGCTCGTTCGTGGGCCTGGAAGACATCATCAAAAAGCGTCTGGGCAGCAAGTCCATCGGTTTCGCCAGCGAGGCGAGCACCGACGACAGCGCGCTGGACGAAGAAACCATCCTGGCCAACGTGCAGGCCGAGGACGTGCTGGAATTCGGCATGATCCCCGAACTGATCGGCCGCCTGCCGATCATCACCCCGCTGATGCCGCTGACCGCCGACACGCTGGTGAACATCCTCACCGAGCCCAAGAACGCGCTGGTGCGTCAGTACCAGTACTTCTTCAGCATGGAAGATGCCGAGCTGGAGTTCACCAAAGAGGCGCTGTACGAGTTGGCTGAGATGGCCATCGAACGCAAGACCGGAGCCCGGGCCCTGCGCAGCGTGATGGAAGAGCTGATGCTTGAGTTGATGTACGACCTGCCTGAGGATAAATCCAAGGGTGCCAAGTTCGTCATCACCGACGAGACCGTCCGCAACCCCGTGCCGCTCGAAAGCCTGCGGGTGCAGCAAAAAGAATCCGCCTAGAATCAACCGGATTCTGCTGGATTCAATCCAGGCTGTGGCTTTGCCCCAATCCCACCTCGCCCATCGGCGCCGCGTTGCGGGGCCGAGGAGAAACGCTGAATGACGCGTCACCGACGGACCCCTTCTGTGCTGATCGCGGCCTTGGCCGCGGCGACCGCGGGGGCGTCGATCGGCTGCGCCCCACCCGAAGCCCACGCCCTGGATGTGGCTCAGGCCCCCTCCGTGGCCCCAGCGCCGCAGGCCCCTGCGGCAGTGGCGGTGTTGCCCGTGGCGGTGGCGGCACCCGACGCAGCCTTGGCTCAGCACGACCTGCTGGGCCTGGCCGCCCGGGGGGACTTCGACGCACTGCTCAAGGCCCTGCAGGATGCCCCCCACCCCACCGCCGCGGCCGGACCGCTGATCAGCGACCTGGAACGCTATCACGCCAACGCCCAGCGTCGGGCCACCCGCCGCGCGGCCGAGTACGCCGCGTCACTCGAACGCCTGCAGCGTGAGGTGGCCGCGGGCCACCTGGACAAGGCCCTCAAGGCCGCGATCGAAGCCCACAGCATCGCGCCCCAGCCCGAGGCCTTGCTGGAGCGTCCCGACGTCGCGGCACTGATCGTCGACGCCCACAGCGCCGCCCTGGCCGCGGAAGCCCAAGCAGACTGGGTCGAGGCCGGCGTGCTCTTTGGCCGTCTGAACCTGCTGTTTGAGTCCACCGCCAAACACCGCGACGACGTCAAGCGTGTGAACGACCACCTGCGGGTGCTGGCGCTCTACGCCCCCGAGGCCTTCCGCGAGCTGCAGCGGGCCCGCGCCGAGCGGGCCGGCGACGCGAAAGATGCGCTGGGCAAGAACCCCCCCGACGTCGAGCCGTGGCAAAACCGGCTACGCGGCATCAACCGAGACATGCTCCACCAAGCGGTGCGCACCGCCGCCGAGCAGCACATCGACCACCGCGGCTACGGGCAACTGCTTGCCGGGTCGCTGCGCCCGCTGGCCACACTGATCAACACCCCCGCGCTGGCCCAGACCTTCCCGGGCCTGGCCGATGACCGCAAGCTCGACGGCTTTCGCCGGGCACTGGCTGAGGCTCAAGCCGATTTTGACGACCCCCAGCGCAAGTTCACCGAGTTCCGCTCGCTGGCTCGCTTGGACGGGATCTTGGCCGCCAACCGCCGCACGGTGAACCTGCCCGAAGCGGTGATGGCCTTTGAGATGACCGAGGGCGCGCTGGGCACGCTCGACGAGTTCTCCTCGATGTACTGGCCCGAAGACGTGGACTACCTCGCCCGCTCGACCCAGGGCGCTTTCAGCGGCGTGGGCATCCAGATTTCGCGCAAGAACGAGCAGCTCACGGTCATCAGCCCACTCAACGGCACGCCGGCCCAAAAGGCGGGCATCCGCGCCGGCGACGTGATCGCCACGGTGAACGGGGCCGACACCGCGTCGTGGTCGCTGAACAAGGCTGTCCGCGAGATCACCGGACCGCGCGGCTCCAGCGTGGAGCTGGGCATCAGCCGCGTGGGCCACGAGGCCCCGGTGGCTTACAGCATCCGCCGCGACCGCATCGAGATCGAGTCGATCAAAGGCTGGCGCCACGACGACGCGGGGGGCTGGGACCACTGGCTGGACCGCAGCGCAGGCATCGGCTACGTGCGGTTGACCCAGTTCATCCCCCAGTCACTCGACAAGCTCGACGCGGCGGTGGCATCCTTGCGTAAAGACGCGCCGCTGCACAGCTTGGTGCTCGACCTGCGCCACAACCCCGGTGGGCTG
>JALZVY010000184.1 GCA_023300125.1 Phycisphaera sp. | reverse complement strand
CGGGCTATCTGCGGCGCCGACGCTCTAAACTAGTTTGCCCGCTCCCTCGCCCGCTAAAGGGGATTCATGCCCGCTGCCCTCTTGCTTCGTGGACCGCTGACTGACCGCCGCCACCGCCTGCTGACCGGAGTGGCGGTGCTGTCTTTGGCGTTGATGTTGCTCGGCGGGTGCGCCAGCAAGCTGCTGATCGAGACCCAGCCCGCCGGGGCGTTGGTGCAGGTGATCGATGCCCGGGGCAAGACGGTGCGTTCGGGGCGGTCGCCGCTGCAAACCGATCTGCAATTCCCCAAGAAGGGCGAGGCGAAGTATCAGGTCAAAATCACGCCCACGCCCGAACAGGCCGAGCGTTACGAAGGGCAAGAGGCCCAACTGACGCTGCCGGGCTACGAGGAATTGCCCGTCGCCGGATCGGCCCGGGCGTTGACGCTGACCCTTCCCGAATTGCCCTACCTGAGCACCCCTTCGTTTGAAGTGACGCTGAACCCCCAGGGCCAATGGGTGGGCCTGGCCCGCAAGGTGCGGGCCTACGAAGACATTGCCGAGACCGGTGGTTTGGTGCCGTCGCTGGTGGTGGACTTTGGCGAAAACCGCGGCATCCAAGGCATGACCCTCTCGCCTCAGGGCGACCGGCTGGTCTATGCCGAGGCGGTGTACATCGACCCGCCCGAGAGCTTGGAAGCGGCGGTGAACCTGCCCGCGGTGCAGGCGCTGCCCAAGGCCAAAGGGGCAGACAAAGCCTCGGTGAACCCGCCGGCGGTCTATCTGTTGAAAGGTGCGAACCTGCGTGGCATCAACATCCAAGGCGGGGGGGTGCAGCACATCACCACCGAGGACTACCGCGATCTGTTTCCCAGCTTCACGCCCGATGGCATCAACCTGCTGTTCAGCAGCAACCGGCGCCGGGCGGGGTTGCTGGACGTGCTGCGTATCAAAGCCGGCGGGCGATCGGGCATCAGCGACATCTATGTGAACCACCGCGACAGCATGGTGTTGAATCCCACCCAGGCCAAGAACGGCACGGTGGCCTTCGCCGCGTTGAAGCAAGACCCCGCCAGCGGACGGCTGATCGGCAGCGACCTGTGGACGGTGCACGGCCCGCCGCCCAATGAGTTTCCCACCTCGATCACCGCGGGCCATTCGCCGGCGATTTCGCCCGACGGCAAGCACATCGCTTACATCGCTGCCGACGACAACCTGTGGGTGGTGGCGGTGGACGGCAGCACCAAAACCCAGCTGACCAGCGGTGCCGCGGAGATCCGTACCCGCTACCGCGCGAGCCTGTCCGAGGTTGAGCGGCGGCTGTACCAGGCCAACTTGGCCGCGGGGATCCAGCAGGTCACGCCTTTCCGCGACCCGTCGTGGACACCCAACGGCCGGCATATCCTCTACAGCTCGATGCAAGGCGTGGACCCTACGGGCCGGCCCAATGCCGACCTGTGGGTGACCAACCGCCAGGGCGATGAGCGGCGCCAACTCACGACCAACGGCAGCGCCGACCGCTACCCGATGGCCGACCCCGAAAGCGATGCGATCTACTTCTTGAGCAACCGCGGAAAGAGCTGGGGCGTCTGGAAGGTGCCTTACAACCGTGTGGCAGAGCAGTGAGAGCGATTTACAAGCGGTGAGTGAATGGGGTCTTACTCGCTGCCGAAGAAACGCCCGAGCACGTCGGCGGGGCCGATTTTTTCGATTTCTTCCGCGGTTTCTTCCACGGGGTTGAAGGCGCTGATCTGAGGGGCTTTCATCAGCTGCACCTCGTCGAGGGGGTTCACCTTGGCCAGAGTGAGCGCCCCCGAACCCGAAACCGCGACGATCCAGCGCCCTTGGCTGAGCTTGCGGTAGATCGCTTGGCCGTGGCTGATCGACGGGTCGTTCCAGTCGATGTTGAGCAGCTTGGAATCGATGGCCCCTGCGTCGTCGGGGGCGCGGGTCGAGTCAAACACCCGGCGGATTAGCAGACGGCCGTTTTTCATCACGTAGTCGACGTAGATGTCGTTGGCCGGGTTGACGTCCACCGCTTGGCGGTCGATCTCTCCGTCGGCGGTGCGCACGGTGACGTAGACCGCATCGCCATCGACTTCCAATTCGGTGACGGCGGTGCGGGTCACGGCCTGGTTGTATTGGCCTGCGAGCTTGCCGTAGTCGGCGTTGAGTTCGACCAGCCGCTCTTCGTAGACTTGGGCCGCGACGCGGTTGTGGAGCACCTGGTAGCCCATGTAGCCCACGCTGCTGACCAGCGCCACGAGCATGATCGACGACAGGCCGCGGTGGGCGGTGCCGATGACCGAGCGGCGCGGCCCTCGGGTGGCCGCGGCCGCGGGGGCGGGCGTAGAGGGTGGGGCGGCGGGTGGCGGTGCCGAAGGGGTGGCTTGGGACATGTTCATCAGTTTAGAGCAGAAGGTGCTGAGACTGACCGTGTGTGTGCGGGGTCGGGGCGCGGGGCGGCATTGACGCCATCTGCTCTAGAATCGTCACCGATGGGCAACGCTTCCATGTGGCAGACGTCGGTGAACCGCGCAAGAGGTTGCGTGGAGGCGTTGCGGCAGCGTCTGTCGCGGCGGGTTCGGGCGGCCCTGGCGGCGGGGCTTGTGGCGGCGGGGGCGGTGTTTTTTTCCTCTGGCGGCGGCGGCGAACGCCACCGCGTGGGGGGGCATGATGCGCTGATCGCGCGGCATGCCCTGGCAACGGGGTTGGACGTGGACTTGGTGCGCTCGGTGGTGACCCACGAGAGCGGCGGAGATCCGAAGGCCCAATCCAACAAAGCGGCCCGCGGGCTGATGCAGATCACCGCGATCACCGAGCGCGACGTGCTGGCCCGCAACAAGAGCTTCCAAGCGGGCGACTTGTTTGACCCCGAATACAACGTGAAGGTGGGCACCACGTATCTGGCGTATCTGCTGAAGCGCTTCGACGGCGACCGCACGCTGGCGGTGGCGGCGTATCACATGGGCCCCACCGCGGTGCGCCGGGCCATGAACGCGGACCCCGCGCTTGCTTCGCTCGATCTGGTTCAGAAACACGGCGGGCCGCAGACCCGGGCGTACACCGCCAAAGTGCTGCGCGATGCGCAGTGAGGCGGCCCGGGCGGGACGGGCTTACGCCCCCAGTTTGGTGCTCAGGCCCTCGATGAGGCTTGCGTACACCGCGTCGGGGGTGCGGGTGGCGTCGAGGACCAGGTGGCGTTCGGGGTTGGCCTTGGCCTGATCGAGATAGCCGGTGCGGACGCGGCGGTGGTAGCCGGCGCTGCGCGACTCGATGCGGTCTTTCGGCGCGTCGAACTCGCGGCCGCGTAGCAGCGGGCGCAAACGTTGGGCCGCGGTGTCGGCGTCCACGTCGAAGACCACCGTGAGCGCGGGCCAGGTGTCGCCCAAGGCCACGCGGGCCACGGCCATGATCTCGTCGATGGGCAGCCCCCCAGCCGCGCCTTGGTAAGCCAAGGTGGAGCTGATGAAGCGGTCGGCGAGCACCAATTCGCCGCGCTCTAGGGCGGGTCGCACACGTTGGGCCAGCAGTTGGGCGCGGCTGGCCATAAACAAGAGCATCTCGGCGCGGAGGTCCACGTCTTCTTTCACCGACGGATCCAGCAGCAGCTTGCGGATTTGCTCGCCGATGTGGGTGCCCCCCGGTTCTCGGACTTCGCACACGACCAGCCCTGCGGCCCTGGCGTTGTCGCACAGGCGGCGAAACTGAGTGGATTTGCCGCTGCCATCGGGACCATCGAACACGACAAAGCGCCCCCGCAGATCTGTGCTGAGGGTGGGCGGCAGCGACACGCGGGGGTCGCTATTCGCGTCAGGGTTCTGGGGGGTGTGAGGCTGAGAGCGAGCGGCCATGGCCGCAGCCTATCAGCACGCGGTGATCGGTCCGGCGGGCGTGGAGGCGGTAAACTGGTGTGCGTGAATGATGACTACCTTGAACCCTACCGGCAAGCCCAAGCGACGCACGGCGAATCGTTCGACGTGACCCTTTGGGCGCGTCCCGAGACCCAGCTGCGGCGTTTCGGTGTGTTTGCCGACATGGTCGATTTTTCTGGCCAGCGGATCTTGGATGCGGGGTGCAGCCGCGGGGACTTCGCGGCGTGGCTGACCGAACAAGAAACCGACTACGCCCATTTCCACGGCGTGGACGGCGTGGCCGAGGTAATCGCCTTTGCCCAGAAACGCGGTTTGGTGCGGTCCGATTTCGTGGCGGCGGATTTTGTCCGCGAGCCGGGCCGGCTGGGGGCCGACTTGCCTGAGGACCAGCGGCCCGATGTGGTCGCGGTGTCGGGCACGCTGAACACCATGGACTGGCCCACCGCCCGCGGCGTGCTGGAAGCCGCGTGGGCGGGATGCCGCAGCACGCTGGTGTTTAACTTTTTGTCGGACCGCTGCGGCCCGCATGCTCCGGTCCAGCTTGATCCTGCGGTGCGGCTGCCCGCCGACGCGGTGCTGGACTGGGCGTGGAGCCGCACCTGGAACGTGATGTTTCGACAGGACTACTTCGAGCACGGGCACGACGCCACGGTGAGGATGGTTCGGGGTTAAGCAGGCCGGCGGGGTGGCTGGTCGTGTTTCGGGAATGATTGACTGATGCGTGCTTTTTTCTATGCCCTGGTGGCTGCTGTGCTGCTTGCTCTGACCGCCGGGGCGGGCTGGCTGTGGCATGACAGCGACCAGACGACCACGCAGGTCTTGGTGCGTTCGGGGGGCTCGCGGGCGCTGCTGGTGTCGGTCGATCGTGGCCGGTTCGCGTTGCTCAGCGCCCGTGGGCCGGCACTGCCTTTTGAGGTGGGTCGCAAGCGGGGCGTTGCAGACCCCGGCCCCAGCCTGGACGAGGTGTGCGACGACTGCCTGGTGGGCTTTGGGCTCGACACGCTGGTGCGCCAGGACGGGCTCGTGGATTTCGAGGCCCAGGTCTTGATGACGGGCCACGAGACCCCGCGTTGGCGGGCCCGGCGTCTGGTGATGCCCATGTGGGCGGTGGTGGGGGGGTTGGCTGGCCTGCTGGTGGTGTGGTGGCTGCGCTTTAATGTGCCGCTGTACCGCGAGCTGCGGGGGCGCTGCCGGCGCTGCGCGTACGACATCAGTTCGAGCTCGCACTACTGCCCGGTTTGCAAGAACCCGCTGCCGCGGCGGACGTGGAGTGGCCCGGTGTAGGTCACGCATGTGGTGAGTCAGGCGATGGGGCGGTGGACGGAAAGCGTGCGGGCGGCATGAAGTCCCATTTGTGGGACGCAAAAGGGGGGCGGAGGGCTTTAAATACGGATAAACCGCGCCGCTGATTGGGCCTTTCCGGTATATTTATCGGGTCTGAACGCTGTACACGCTCAGTGGTAGGGCGAGAATAAGAGTGTTTCTTGTCGGTACGGCTTTGTTGTTTTTTTTCGTTTTTGGAGTTCGCAGTATGAATCTTGTTTCAAAATCAATCGTGATGTCGTTGGCCGCAGTGTCCGCGCCTTCGGCCTGGTCGATGGCCGTGGCGCCGGGCTTCGACGCCAACGTGCTGGCCGCGAACGACGACGGTTCCACCGACGCGGTGGACCTGGGCTTCACCGCCAACTTTTTTGGTCAGGTGTTCGACTCGGTTTTTGTGAATAACAACGGCAACATCACCTTTGATGCCCCGCTGGGTTCGTTCACGCCCTTCGACCTAACCTCGACTTCGCAGGTCATCATCGCTCCATTTTTTGCCGACATCGACACCCGGGGCGCGGGCAGCAGCCCGGTGACCTACGGCCAGGGCACCCAGGACGGCCGGGCGGCCTTTGGGGTCAACTACGTGGATGTGGGGTACTTTTCGTCGGCCGACGACCTGCTGAACTCCTTGCAGCTGATCTTGGTGGACCGCTCGGACGTGTCCGCGGGCGACTTCGACTTCATCTTCAACTACGACCAAATTCAGTTTGAAACCGGTGATGCCAGTAGCGGGACCAACGGTTTGGGCGGCAGCTCGGCCCGCGCGGGGTTTTCCAATGGCACCGGGGATGACGGAACGTTTTTCGAGCTGGAGGGTTCAGCGCTGAACGGGGCATTTTTGGACGGAGGGCCCAATAGCCTGTCGGACATCGGTTCGCTGACCTTCGAGGTGCGTAATGGTGTGGTGGCCGAGCCGCTGCCCACCCCGGTCGCCCCGCCTGTCGCCCTACCCGTGGCACCGCCCGTGGCGCCACCGGTGGCCCCACCCGTGGCCCCTGCGATACCGACGGCGGTTCCCACGCCCGGCGCATTGGGCATGGGCCTGCTTCTGCTGGGTGGACTCACCGCCCGCCGCCGCAAGGGCTGAGTGGCGAAAGATATGCCGCTTAGGCGGCTTTGATGGCACACGCCCGCGGTTTCCTGTGATGGGAAGCCGCGGGCTTTTTCGTTGTTTTAAACGGGGTTTTAGTCGGTGACGCGCTGCAGGCTGGCGCCTGCCACCGGGCCGCCCAGTCCTGCGGCAAACACCGCGTGGGGGCCGGTGTTCAGCGCGGCGGCCTGCGGGGCAAGATCAAGCCCGGCGCAGTCCAAAGGATTTTGCAGCCAGGGCATGGGCGGCCGCTTGCGGGTGCGGGCGCAAAGGGCCGCGCACACCAGCGACACCAAACCCGAGGCGCCCAGGCTGTGGCCCAAAGCCCCTTTGACGGCGTAGACCGATGGGCGGTGCTGCGCATCGCCCAGTTGTTGGTTGAGCAGGGCCAGCTCGGCGCCGTCGTGGTTGCCCGTGCCCGGGGCGTGGGGGTGCAGGGCGGCGAAGGGGCCGGTGGCGTGGGCGGCCAAGGCGTCGACGACGTGCTCCAAGGCGGTCATCGCAGGGTCCGAGCGGATCATGTCGCCTGAGTCGGTGGCCGCGGCGGTGTGCAGCAGCTCGGTCTGGCCTGGGGCCGGGGCGGTGTGGGGCGGCAGGGCTTCGAGCACCACGGCCACGCCGACCTCACCCAGCACAAAGCCGTTGCGGTCGTTGTCCAGCGGGCGGGCGATGTAGTGTTCGCGGGTGGTGGGGGCCATCACCCCCAGGCGGTCGTAGCTGGCCACAAAGTTGGGCAGCAAGGCGGACTCGCAGCTGACCACCAGGCCGCGTGCGGGCCCGCCGGGTTGCTGCAGGGCCAGGCGGGCCTGGTGCAGGGCCACGAGCCCGCTGGCGCAGGCGGCCACGATGTGGCTGTTCACGTTGATGCCTGTGCGCTGGGCCAGCTTGTGACTGAGGTAGCCATGGGGCCCCAGCGCCGCGGCGGCCGCGGCTTCGGGGCTGACCTTGCCCGTGTCGTGGTGCTGGGCGGCGGCGTGGGTGAGGGTGGCCACGGCCCCTTTGCTGGTGCCCAGCCACGTGGGCAGGCCCGCGGGGTCGGCGCAGGCCTCGTTGGCGGCTTCGCGCAGGGCCCGTTCGGCCAGTTCCACGGCGGGATCGGTCGCGCTGTGCCGGGCGCAGCTCACCCCACCCACGGCTTGGGCCAGCGGGGTGGGCTCGGTCTCGGGTTCCAGGTTGTCCAGCCGGTCGGCGACGGTGGCGCCGCCCAGCAGGGCCCGGAAGGTGCTCCAGGCGCCGTGCCCCAGCGGCGAGATGAGGCCCACGCCGGTGATGACCACCCGACGTGGGGCGATGGAGGGGGCTGAAGGGGCCAAGGCGGCGGTCGTGGGGCGGGTGGGGGCGGTGTTCATAGTGATGCGTCCTCCCCGCAGAATGCGTCGGCCCGGCTGGCTGGCCACGGGGGGGCGGCGTAGAATACGTGCTCGCCCGCAAACCGTGCCCAAACCCGGGTTGGTGGGTCGCCCGCCGCCCGCGGGTGGCCCCGCCCGGATCCACCCTCGGAGCCCGCTCGGGCGTCACCCACCCTTAGGGGGTGATGCCTGTGCCCTCACCTTTGAGCTCAACCCCACCGCCCACCCCTCCGCAGCGCCCCGCCACGTCGTCCTCTGCCCCGGCCCCCGGCGGCGGGTTGGCCCGGCGTCTGGAGCCCACCGACAGCAGCGGCCCGCTGACCCCGGCCCGGCTGATCGAGCTGTACCGCGCCATGCGCACCGCCCGTACGGTCAACCGCTTTGAGCAAGAGCTGGTGACCGGCGGCGACGCGTTCTTCTTCCTGCCCAGCACCGGTCACGAGTGTGTCGCGGCGTGGAATCTGTTTCTGCAGCCCGAAGATTGGGTCCACACCCACTACCGCGACCACGCCTTGTGGATGGCCCGGGGGATCGAGCCGTCGAGTTACTTCGACGTGCTGTTGTGCAACGCCAACAGCTACAGCGCCGGCCGGCAGATGTGCGGCTTTCAAGCCAGCCGGGCGCTGAACATGCCCAGCACCGTGGTGCCAGTGGGCAACAACTGCCTGCAGGCCGTGGGCATCGCCGAGCAGATCAAAGACGACCCCACCCGGCCCGTGGTGCTGTGCGGATTGGGCGACGGCAGCACCCAGCAAGGCGAGGTGTACGAAGCCATCGCCGAGGTGGCACGCAACGCGTTGCCCGTGCTTTTTTATGTGACCGACAACGGCTACGCGATCAGCACGCAGACCCACCGCAACACCTTCTTTAGCCGGCCCGACGGCCCGGCCAAGGAGTTCTACGGCCTGCCCATCCACCGCTTTGACGGCCGCGACGTGCTGCCCGACCTGGCGGCCATGGGGCGCCTGGTGGACGACGTGCGCGACCGCCGGGCCCCGGCCATCGCGATCATGCGGGCCGAGCGGCTGAGCAGCCACACCAATGCCGACGACCACACCAAATACCGCGACGCGGACGACATCGCCCGCACCGCCCAAGAGCACGACCCCCTGGTGAACTTCCGCCGCGGCATCTTGGCCCGCGGTGTGAGCGAGGCCGAGCTGGACACGCTGGACCAGCAGATCGAAGACGACTGCCGCCACGCCGCCGAGCTGTCGCGCCGCGTGCCGGACCCCGAGACCACCTTCGTGGCCAAGCGCCCGCTGCCCGCTGAGCTGAAGCCGGGGGCCGAAGAGCACCGCGGCGACGCACCGGCCCAAGGCGAAACCGGGCTGAGCATGATCGAGGCCATGCGCGGCGTGCTCGAAGACCGGCTGACCCACGACGAGCGTGTGGTCTTGCTGGGCGAAGACATCGAAGACCCCAAGGGCGACGTGTTTGGCGTCACCCGTGGTTTAAGCACGCAGTTCCCCGGGCGGGTCAACAACACTGCTCTGACCGAAAGCACCATCATCGGCGGGGCCATCGGCCGCTCGATGGCCGGCGCCCGGCCGGTGGGCTTTATCCAGTTCGCCGACTTTTTGCCCAACGGCATCGGTCAGGTGATGAGCGAGTTGGGCAGCATTTTTTGGCGCACCAACGGCCAGTTTGAATGTCCGGTGATTTTGATGATCACCTGCGGGGCCTACCGCCCGGGTCTGGGTCCGTTCCACGCCCACACCTACGAAAGCATGCTGGCCCACATCCCCGGCGTGGACGTGATGATGCCCAGCAACGCCGCGGACGCGGCGGGCATGCTCAACGCCGCGTTTCGCAGCCAGCGGCCCACGATCTTCCTGTACCCCAAGGTGTGCCTGAACGACCGGGCCTTGGCGACCACCGGCGACCCGGCGGACCACCTGGTGCCCATCGGCACCGCTCGCAACGAAGTGGCCGGCGACCACCTCACCCTGGTGGGCTGGGGCAGCACCATGGGCATCTGCCGCGACGTGGCCAAGACCATCGCCGAGCAAAGCGACCAAACCGTGGACCTTTGGGACCTGCGCTGCATCGACCCCTGGGACCGCGCAGCGCTCGCCGAGTCGGCCCTGCGCACCGGACGCCTGCTGGTGGTTCACGAAGACAACCTCACCGCGGGCTTTGGCGCCGAAGTGGTGGCCGGGGTCACCGAAGACGTCACCATGAAAGGCGCCCGCCTGTGCGCCCGCCGCGTGGCCCGGGCCGACACCTACGTGCCCTGCAACTACGCCAACCAGATGCAGGTGCTGCCCAGCTTCCGCGGCGTGCTGGGCGCCGCCTGCGAAATGCTGGACCTGGATGTGGCCTTCGGCGATGAGTCGGGCGCCGCAGCCGTAGTGGGCGGCGCAGGTGGCGACGACGCGGGGGTCGAAACGCTGATGGCCGAAGGCAGCAGCCCGGCCGACTCGGTGGTCACCGTCAGCCAGTGGAAGGTCAAGCCCGGCGACGCGGTCACCACCGGCCAGCAGATCGCCGACATGGAAGCCGACAAGGCGGTCTTCGAGTTTTCGGCGCCCCACGACGGCACCATCGAAGCGCTGCTTCTTGAAGAAGGCGTGACCGTGGACGTGGGCACGCCGATGCTCAAGATCCGCGCCGCAACCAGCGACCTCGCGGCCGACGACCCGCTGGCGCGGCCCGTGGTCAAGCGGCCGGTCCGCGAAGACCACGGCACCCCCGTCTTGGCCCGCCCGCAAGGCGGACGCCGCGTGGCCGCCACCCGCGTGGACGGCCGCAAGGTGCGCTGCTATCTCAGCCCGGTGAGCATCGCCGAAGGCCGCGACCGCGTCACCAACACCGACCTGATCCGCCGCTTCCCCGATGTCACCAGCGCCGACATCGTGCGTCGCACCGGCATCGAAAGCCGCCCGTATTGCGCCCACGACCAGACCGCGCTGAGCCTTGCTGTCGAGGCCGCGACCGCCGCGCTCAAAGCCGAGGGCATCGGCCTTGAAGACCTCACCGGCATTGTGTGCCACACCACCACGCCGCCGCTGAACACCCCCAGCATGGCCTGCATGCTGCTGAACCAGCTGGACCCCACCGGCAAGGCCGAGCCGATGGTCTACGACGTCAACGCCGCCTGCTCGGGTTGGCTGTACGCCCTGGACGCGGCGCACAACACCATCCAGCACAACCCCGACAGCGCGGTCTTGGTGGTCACCACCGAGTGCCTCAGCCGGCTGGTGAACCCCGAGGACTTTGGCACCGCCATCCTCTTCGGCGACGCGGCCACCGCCACGGTGATGCGCGGCGTACTCGACGGCGACACCCCGCCCGCCGGCAGCATGCTGCTCAGCCAGCCGGTGCTTGCAGGCAAGGCCGATCCTGGCGGCATCCTGCAGGTGGGCTTCGAAGGCCGCGGACACATCACCATGGACGGCAAGCGCGTCTTCACCGAAGCGGTGCGTGCCATGACCAAGATGACCAATCAGGCCTTCGAGCGCAGCGGCGCGGCCCTAGACGACCTGCAGTGGCTGGTGCCCCACCAAGCCAACCAGCGGATCTTCGAAGCTGTGCGTCAGCGTCTGAAGATCCCCGACGAGAAAATCGTCAACCTCATCCGTGAGCACGGCAACACCAGCAGCAGCAGCATCCCGCTGAGCATCAGCAAGTCGGCCCACCT
>JALZVY010000183.1 GCA_023300125.1 Phycisphaera sp. | reverse complement strand
GCCAAAGCGGCGCTGCCCGGCGGTGGCAAATAGCGCTTGGCAGCCTGCCCCGCCCCGGCGGGCCGCCCCTCTCACCGCGGCGTCACAGCACCCAGAGGTGCACCAAGACGTTCGACCCCCAAAGCGCGATCAACGTCCCCACGGCGCTCAACACCAGCATCAGCAAGTCGAACTTCGGCTGGTAGTACCCGCACCGCTCGATCAGCACCGCGTCCACGACATACTTCAGCCACTGCGACGCGCCCAGGCCCAAGATCAAGCCCGACTCGCCGTAGATCGCGTAGCCCACCAGTGAGCATGTGGTCAAACACACAAACTGCCCGCCCACCGCAAGCATGTTGTAGAAGGTGCGGCCGATGGCCAGATACACGCTGCCGTAGCTCGACGCCACGGTGCCGGCAAGCGACATGAACGACAGCACCTGGATAATCCAACCCGCTTCGACAAGATTGTCGCGCGACCCGCGGTAACAGATGTATGTGACCAGCGGCCCCAGCAAAATCATGCCCAGCAGCAAGACGCAGATGGGAATGCACACCGCGATCCGCAGCTTAAGCAGCTTCTTGCCGAAGCTCTCAGGGTCACGCCGGTACACCTCACTCAGCGCGGGGAAACCCACCCACTGCCCCACCATCCGAAACAGCAGCGGGCCCAGTTCGGCAAAACGCATCGCCACGCCGTAAAGGCCCAGCGTGGCAATCGACAGCACACCGCCGATGATCCATCGGTCCGTGGTGGCCGCAAAGAAGGTGATCACGGTGCTCACAAAAAGCCATTTGCCGTACTGAATGAGTTCGGAGAAAGCCTTCTTCTCAAAGTGAAGACGGTTGCGTACTTCACGCACCATGAAGTGGCTGGCCACGGTCATGAACACGGCCCCGGCCAGCAGCCCCACCACCAGCGACCAGGCGGTCTGCAAAACCGGCAGCGGCAACCCCGAAGCGGGAAGGTTCAGCGGCCCGGCGATGGCATCCCACGACGCGGGATGATTCTCCCGCAGCCACACCAGCGCATCAGGCAGATAGACCGCCATCAACATGACCACGGTGCGAACCACCGCGGTCCCGAATTCCACCGCCGCGATCTTGGCGATCTGCAACCGCCGGTTGGCCGTGATGTAAGCCGTGGATCGGAACCCATCGATCACCGTGGTCAGCGCCGCGACCGGCAGCAGCAAGGCCAGCGGCGCCCAGTCGCGTTGAAGTTGTGAAAGCGGCCAGGCCAGCAGACACGCCACGACCCACAACGCAAAACCGCGGAAGACCTGAATGGTCCAAGCCGTGTTGTAAAACGCCGGATCTTCACGCTTATTCTGGATCAAACACGGAGTGATCCCCACGTCGGAGAACATCCGCAGGCCCGTGATGATCGTGTTGATCAACACCATGACCCCGAAGTGCTCGCGTAGAAGCACCCACGACAGCAAGATGTTTGACGCGAACGCCATCATCTGCGTGGCGATGACGCCGCCGCCGGTCCAAAGCCCGCCGCGGATCACCTTTTTCACAAGGCTGTCCTGGGGCTTGCTCTCCGCGGGCTCCGTGCCGGGGTCTGTGCCGGGGTCCTCGGGCGCAGGAGAGACCGACGCATCCACACCCGACAGCGCACTGGTTGGGGGCGAACCACTCACGCGGGCCGCCCCACTTCGACCTTCGAGGCCGGTGTGGTCTCAGGCGGCGCGGGCGGCAGCACCACGTCCGAAGGCACTGCCCCAGCAAACAACGGGTCCAGAAGTTCGTCGTGACGCGGATCCGGCAACGGCATCCCGAAATCGGGGCGGTTAAGGCTGCGACGCATCACATAGCGGTACACCGCCAGCACCTGCCGCGCCTTGGCCTCCCACGTGAAATGGGTGAACACCCGCCGCCGCGCGGCATTGCCCAGCGCCGTCAGCACGCTGGGGTCTTCCACCAGCCGGTTCAGGATCGTCGTCATCGACGCCACGATGCTGGGCCTCGGGGCCATG
This sequence comes from Phycisphaera sp., assembly GCA_023300125.1. Lineage (GTDB taxonomy): Bacteria > Planctomycetota > Phycisphaerae > Phycisphaerales > Phycisphaeraceae > Algisphaera. The sequence goes on along the minus strand of JALZVY010000183.1, from coordinate 9,437 downwards.
GGGATGCGGAAGCCTGTCTGGTCGGTCACCAATTCTCCAGGGCCGCCGTAGTTCACCACCACCGGCACCAGCCCCACGGCCATGGCCTCCAACACCACCGCGCCGCCGAATTCCCGGATACTTGGAAAAGCAAACACGTCGTGCGACGCCAGCAGCTCAGGAAGTTTGCTGTGATCGACCCAGCCCGGCATGCCCACCCCGTGGCCGATCTGCTCGCGTTCGATGATCTTGCGCAGCTTCGGCCGATCGGGGCCTTCGCCCACGATGGTCAACGACACGCGGCCCTCGCGAATCAACTTCGCGCAGGCCTCCAGCAACATGTCTGCGCCTTTGTAAGGCACCAAACGCCCCACGAAAATAAGCTTGAGAGTCTGACCGCGGCGTGTCCGCCGGGTGCGAACCGCGTTAAAGCGCTTGGGATCCACCGCGTTTTCCGGCACGTAATAGCACCGGTCGCGGTAGCGCTCAGACATCTGCTCCCATGTCGAGATCGAGCCAAGCATGATGGCCGTCGCGTAACGCCGCGTGGCGATGTAACCCGGGATCAGTTTGTGCAACACCCGCACGTAGCTAAACCATTCACGTTCGGCCCGGCGGGCCGAGTCGAACTTACGCGGCCAAGGCACCCCCCCGTTGAGTGGCCCCATGACAAAAGGCACGCCCGCGCGGTGGCATTTCTTGGCCAACCGGCTGGGTAGCGTGGGGCTCAACGGCGTCAGCCGGTGGACCAGGTCGTACTCGCCAGCGCGGATCGCGGCACCATATTTTTTCCACAGCAAGTGTTCAAAATAGGTGTAGCTGATCGCCGAAAGCGCCATCACTGTGGTCCACCCCTTGCCTTTGCCCCCACGCACCAAAGTCGCAAGCTTGTAAATCCGTGCCGCGACCTTCTCCGAATCGATCGCCGTGAAGTCCTTGCCCTCTTCCAACCCCTGACGAACAAAAGCGTCACGATTGCGAACCTGGGTCACCACATGGGCGTCCACCAATTCGCAAATCGCCTGGCTGTGCGACCACCCCTCCAACGGCACGCTGACAAACTCGGGGTTGGCCTGCTCGGCGATCAACAGCACGCGCAACCGTCCACCCGACGATGCCTGAGGCGGACCCGTTGAAGCCGTGGTGGGTAGCGGAATGGGGCGTGACGTAGACGACATGGTCGGTGGGTGCGAGCGGACTCTCGTAACAAGCGTGAAGTGAGGCGGTCCGAGGCACACGGGCAACCCGAGATCTTACGCGTCGATGAGGCTTTGTGTCTTCAAAAGTGAGAGCAACAAGTGAAGCCTCTTCACCGGTGAACCAGGTACACGTTCGTGCCGCCTCGTTGCGAACCGCTTGCCTTCAACGCCCCGCCGTCGCCGGCCAGAGCCCGCCACGGCGCCTGTCGCCGGTGGCGTGCCGGCGCCGTTACAAGGGCCAAAGGATGCGTGTGTTCTGCACTCACGTGTTCAAGGCAATGGCTCCAAGCCCGGGGTGATCCCCACCGGTGCATCAGGGGTTGTCTGTCAGCAGGCAATCCGCAAGCGGAAAGGTGAGAAACGCCGCAAGGCGGGCAGGCGATTGAATCAGTCGCAAAACCCTCCAGACCAGCGATCTCAAGGCCTGTCTATCGGCTAGCCCGGCGAGGCCCGATCAATCCCCCGCCACCACATCGAAGCCACGACGGACATAGCTGTTCACCACCGCCGCGGACAACTCGGGAAGCCATTCTCCGCGTGGCCGAGCCGCGGCCTGAGCGATGAAGGCTTCGAATGTCGGTGTCCGCTGAAGCGTGGCCATGTAGCTCTCGACGTTGCGCGATGGATCCACCCAGTCCGGATCGTTGTCCGAACCCGATGCGATGTCGATGGCGTTGCGGGCCTCGACGACCACCGCGTCAGGGATGCCAAAGCGGATGGGCAGCACGCGGCCAAACTCGATCGGCCAGCGGTAGATCTTGTTGTCGGTCAGCTCGACCCGCGTGGGGCCGCTGTACCGGGTGAGATTGTTCTTGTCGATGCTCAAACCGATGGGCTCAGCAAAGAACGCACTACCGATCCGCGTGCTCAACACGTTGTTGATCACCCGGGTGTCAGGCCCGGGGAACACCTCGATACCAAACCCACGGGGATCATCAGGACCGATGTCGTCGGCTTGCAACACCACATTGTGTGCCACCAAGCTGGCGGAACGAGCCACAAACGTCGCCAGCGCGTTGCGGACAAACAGGTTGTCAATCACCTGGCCACCGGGACGCACCTGGGCCCCGTGCGAGGCGCCGCGGGTGAGCACGTTGCCGGTCAGCGTCACATCGGTGGCGGAATACTGAACATAAATATTGTGGTTGAAAAGCGTTCGCTGAGCCTCTTCGACCTGATCACACCATCCGTTGTGATCAAACACGTTCTCTTCGATCGTCAGGCCGTGGACCAGCTCGGCGTACATGCCTTGGCTGTGACCCTCAGCCCGCACGCTGTAGCTGTTGGTGATGATCGAGCGACGCAGCGTCACGTTGCGGATCGGCAGATCTTCGTTGGGCTTGCCCTGGAAGACCAACGCGTCTTTGAACCAGTCGATGACGCAGTCTTCGATCAAAACGTTGCTCACGTCTCCGAAGATGAAGATGCCGCGCATCTGATGCACCAGACGGGGGCGGTCTGCCGCGTCAAACTGGAATCCGGGCCGGAAGGGATTGCGTGGAGCCGCCTCAGCATGCAAGCCCTGCACCGTGACGTTGTTCACCGCGATGTTGTTGTCGGTCAGCACCAAGAAATTATCTTCGGGCACATCAAACTTTGGTCGCGGGCCCTCGCCATAAACCCCCAGCAAGATCGGCTCTTCGGCACTGCGCCCCGACTTGTTGAACACGCCCAAACCGTATTCAAAGGTATCGCCCGCCTTGAAGCGGATGTGGTCGGGCATGCCGTCGCGGATGAGGTCGCGGGCACGCACAAACGTCGCCACCGCGGCCGACGGGCTGGTTCCCGCGTTGGCGTCGTTGCCATCTGCCGACACATAAATCGTGCGCGTGTCGTCCGAAGGCTCAACGACAGTAAAGCCGGTGTCCACGCGGTTCAGACCTTCGAGGGTCACCGGAGCATCGGGCGTGACCGCGGGATCCACGGGCGCGGCGTCAGCTGGGGTAGCGGGTTCGACAGGTGCCGCAGGCGCAGAGGGAGCCGGGGCTTGCGCCCCAGCACCGGACGTGGGCGAAGCCACGGGGGCTCCGTTGTTCGATCCGGTCGTTGAGACGCCAGACGTGTCCGTGGCCGGGCTCGTGGCAGGCGATGTTGGTGCAGACGGCGTCGTCTCAACCGTACCCACCACCGGCGAGCCGCTGAAAGGCGCGGCGCTGGCGACCGTCAACCCATCGTCGCCCGCTTCGGCCAGCGCCCCCAGCACCGAAATGGTGCGGAATGTCGAATCCAAGCGTTCACCGTCGACCACCGCGGTGAACTCAAGCTCGACCCGCCCTTCGGGCAAGCCGCGCAGACGCTCTGCAGAAATAACCAGCGATGAGCCATCCAGCGTGTGGGCAAAGGTGTGGATCAACCGGCCCTGATCAACCGACCACGCAACGACCTCAACCACCGCGTTGCTCGGCAGGTCGACAGGCGTGGACAACGGCAGGTCATCACCGCCCTGAGGTTCCACCACCACCACCGGTCCACTGCCTGCGGGAGCCGCGGGCGTGATCTGTGGTGCAGGAGCGCTTGGGGCCTGGGGCTGCGACGGAATCTGCGCGACGGGCGTGGCCACCACCACCGGCGCGACGGGTGTCTGAGCCGGCGTCACGGGAGTGGCCGTGGCCACGGGAGCTTGCAGAGGCGTTGGAATACCAGGGGCCGGCGTGGTGGTCACCACAGGCTCCTCGGGCGTCAACACCACCCCAATGGGCACACCGGGAAGATCCGCGACCGTGGGCGAGCTTGCCGCACCGCTGGGTGCCGCGTCAATACTCGAGGCCGCGGCAACGCCGGGGGCTTGTGGATTCGGCGCAATGGCGCTCGGCACCGAAGCAACCTCGGGCGTCGATGCGGCGCCGGGCCGGGCCAAACCGTTGCCCGCCGAGACGCCGCCCCCCCCCCGCGCGACGCTGAGGATTCGAAGCCGCCGGGGCCCCGACCGCGGCGCGTCCTCCCCCCACGGTGCCCCGCGTGGCCGCGCCCTGGCTGGGGTCGACACCCTCAAACACCGTCGTGGTCGACGGGCCAGGCTGGGCCGACACGTCGGTCGTCAATGCCAAGATTTCAATCGGGTGACGCACGCTCTTCACCACGCGGCCGCCACGCCGCAGGTGCGCCTGCAACTCCATCTTGCCCGCGGGCAAGCGGTTGAGTTGCTTCGCAGTGATGCTCCACGGCGCGGAGGTCAAGACCCCCGTGAACTCGGGAATCAACCGCCCACGTTCTTTATCCCAGCACAGCAACATCACGTCGCCGTCTGCAGGCAGCGTGCCTTTGAAGACCAGATCCAACCCGCGGCCTTGGCCTTGGGTCAGGCGTGTGGGTGCTGGGTTGGCGAAGGCCACCTGCGGCCCTTCACCGGTTTTCGGAGCCACCGCATCCGCCGGGGCCGTGCCCGCCAGAGCGCGACGCACCGTGAACCACGCCGACTGAGTGACCAAACGGCCAGCCCCTCTGGCCGAACGCCGCGCTGTGGCGGTCAAACGGTATTTTCCTTCGGGATGAGCACCCGGGTCCCAGGCCACCGGCAGGCCGCCGCCTGCGGTCTGCAAACTCACCCCGTTGCCCTCAGACGTCGCCACACGGGTGTATCCGTGGGGGCCAACCAGCTGCAGGGTCATCCCCGCAGTCTTGTCGTCGCCAATAGCGCCCAAAATGATCGGCTTGGTAACCACCTGGCCCGACGTCACCCCAGTCAGGGCAACGTGCTGGGCCTGCGCGGGAGACGCGACCACCAGCATCGCGCTCACCAGCAGGGCAAGCATCATGCGGGCGGCAGCGCCCGTCGTCGAAAACAGCGTGAGACGTTGCATGTTGTGACCTCGGTCAGGTTCGGGGTGCTGGGCACAAGCGCGGCCCGCATCGCGTATTCCCCTTGCTCCACCCAACACTTTTCGGTCACTCCACTCAGCCAAGTAAGGTCATCCTCAAGCCCATTTACCCAGACGCGCCAAACCCACCCCCCAAACGTCCGAAAACCACACCAGGCCCCTCAAACCGCTTACGGCCGTGATGAAAAAAATGCGCCCAGTGCCAGGGTTTGGGCCCTGAGCCTGCCACGAACCACGGACTACCATTGAACCCTCCAACCTTCTTGAAGGACCACCACGCATGAAACACCCCGTGCTTTTGCCCCTGCTCGGCTCCGCCCTGCTACTCATCGCCGCGGGCTGCCCCGCCGCGCCCCCGCCTGCCGCACCTGATTCCGCAACGCCCGAGAACGTCCGCGGGTGGAACCTCACCCCCAACGGCAGCTGGGGCAGCAACTGGCTCTTCGCCGACGCGATCCGCAAAGCCAGTGGCTTCGGATCCGGCTGGGTCCACGACACCATGCCCGGCCTGGCCCGCGTGGACACCCAGGACATCGTTCCCCTGCGTGCAGGCAAACGCAGCATCATTGTCCACTCCCACGCCGGCAACTTCGCCCCGCCCGGACAGTACACACTCACCTGGATCGGCAACGGGTCCGCCCAGGTCAGGGCCTCGGGCGGCGCACGGCGCGTGACCTCGGGCCCCAACCGCGCGGTGTACCAGGTGGGTGACCGCGTAGACAGCCTCCAAGTCGTCATCGACGGCGACGTACGCAACCCCCATCTGTGGCTGCCCGGCGCCGAAGGCCAAATATGGAATCCCGCGGCGCTGGGCGCCCTTCAAGGGGCCGCGGTCTTGCGCTTCATGGACTGGACCCAAACCAACCGGGCCAAGCAGGCCACCTGGGACACCCGCCCCCTGCCCCACAGCCTGTACCAAGGCACCGAGGCGGGCGTGGCCTGGGAACACTGCATCGACCTCGCCAAGGCGGTGGGCGCCCAGCCGTGGCTCAACATCCCCGCCTTGGCAGATGAAGCCTACTGCCAGGAATTGGGCCGCCTGCTCAGCACCCACTGCCCACCTGACATGAAAGTCCGCGTGGAGTTCGGCGGCAACGAATACTGGAACACCGCCAGCGGCTTCAAAGTCAACGCCAAACGCTTTTTCGACCTGGACTACACCCCCAACCCCCGAAACAACCAAGGCCAGCGCCACCCCGCCACCGCCTACGCCCACCTCATGGCCAGGCAAGCCGCCGCCTTGGCCCAGACCTTCCCCCGCGAACGCACCGTCCGCGTGGTCTCGGCGCACACCGCAAGCTCGTGGTGGGCAAAAACCACCGCCGCCGAGCTCAAACTCTTGGGCTGTGATTGGGACGAGCTGGCCTGCACGTTCTACTTCGCAGGCCTCCACGAGGTCGACGCCCCCAAGCTCGGCCTGCCCGCTCAGGGCGAGGCGGGCAAAGACGTGTTTTTTGAAAAAACCATGCAGCAGCTCACCGAAGGCAGCCAGTACAAGGGCGCCCAGGCCCACGCCGCGATCGCCAAGCAGCACGGCAAACGGCTGGCGTTCTACGAAGGCGGCAGCCACGCGCGGTACTACGGCAGCGACGAGACGATCAAGCAGTGGTACGTCGAGATCAACCGCGACCCCCGCATGGCCCAGGCCACCGCGCTCAACAGCCAAGAAATCCGCCGGCGCTTCCCCAACGCGGTGCAGTGCTACTTCAGCGACGCCGCGTTTTACGACAACGGCAAGGTCGGCATCTTCGGAGCGATCGACGGGAGGAACGACCAGTGGGATGACGACACGCGGAATGGGAAGTGGAAGGCGTTCGTCGAAGCCACCCAGTAAACACATCACGGCGCCGGCCCAAGGGTCGGCGCCGCAACGCGAACACGCAAACCAAAGCGGTTCAGGCCCGTGGGCGTTGGCGACGATGCCGCACCAGCGCCAGACCTGCCAGCACCAACACCGCACTCGCAGGTTCGGGGATCGTGACGGAATTGGCGACAAACAACTGACTACTGATCGCCGAGGCCACGTTTTGGCCGACGTCCTGACCGATTAGATCGTCGAAATCGAAGTGGATGCCGAGGTAAACGCGGCTGCGACCGTTTTCGGCCATAGCTTCACTCAACGACGCAAAGGTGCGTTCGGCGTCTTCCAGGTCCAGGCCGTAGGCCTCTTGCAACTCGGGGTCATCCAGCAGCAGCTCCAGCTCCACCGAGGTCAGCTCGAAGGCGATGTCATCGGTGCCGTAGAACTCCTGCAGAGTGCCAAACAGCGCCCCGCCGAACGTGGCGTGTCCCGAGATATAAGTGGGGAACTGCGGCGTCAGGCCGACCTCGTCGTCTCCGCCGTCGGGAGCCCCCAGGGCGACCCAGTCTGACACGCCCTGGGTCAGCACGTTGCCGTCGAGATCCCCGTCCACGATCGCGGTGCCCGGGCGCCAGAACTCGTATTCGAACTTCGTGTCCCACGCGACAATGGCGGCGTCGGCCATGGCCACCGAAGCCTGAGCAAAAAGCGCCGCATTCTCTTCGGTGGTGTTGCCTTCCTGCACCGAGATGGTGCGCAACACGTCGTTAAAAAGCACCAGCGGCGTGCCCTGCCCGCTGTCATAAGCCCAGAAAACTCCGGCCTCGGTTTGGTCGGCGGTGCGCTCGGTGCTGTCGACACCACCCAGTGCAAGCACCTCGTTGTACGACGCGGCGTACTCGACGCTGGTGACCTCAGGCGGCGCCTCGGCCACATAGCTCTCGGTTGACGCGATGGCAAAGGTGTCAACCTGTCCCCAGGCGACGCCCCAGGCGGGCACTTCGGGGTTCTCGGGGTCGGCCTGAAAAGCACCCACGGTGCCGCCCGGCTGGAAGGTGTAGTCCACCACGTTGTCCCAGCCGTCATCGGCCCGCGTAGCCACGATGGTATTTCCGATCTGCGTGCCCAGTGTCACGCCGGCGCTCACTTCGGCGTTCGAAGCGGTGCTGCCGTTGTAGAACGCGTCGAGCGTGGCCTGCTGATCAGCATAAAGCGAGCTAAGCACGGTGTAGGCGGCCTGGCTGGCGGCCACCTCAGCGGCCTCGGTCGAGACGGTGCCAACAAAATCACTTCCGTAGTCGTAAAACGTCGTGTCGACCGAGGTGCCCGTGGCGGAAGCGATCCCGTCGTAGATGGCCAGGTTCATCATGGCCGTCGCCCGCGAGGCGTAACCCGGGTTATCGAAGCTGGTCTCCGCGGCGAGGATCTCACTCAACAACTCATTCCATTCGATCACGACGTCGGCGTGCGCGTCAGAGGAGCGATCGAATTCCGCAAGCGGCAGAGCGCCGAGCAAGGCCAGGACGATAGGGGAACACGTTTTCATGGAAACTCCTCGAAGGAAGAGGTATCGCGTACCCCGTGGCGCGGAACAAACCGGTGCCAAGGATTCGCGGAGCAGGAGGAGGATCTGGGGGGACCAGATCCGGACCGCACGCGAACGCTTCGCGTGCGGAGTGTGCCGCGGAAACCGCCGGGGAGGAGACGCGTAGGGCGTCGGCGATGGGCACGGGAGGGGCAAAAATCGTTCAGAACGTCACGTCCGAGAGATAACGTCTAGAGGGAATTCGAAAGAAGTTTGTGAGGCGGGGCCGCTTTCGCAATCACTGCATGAGATCATCGCCGCGGCGGCGGTGGTTGGTCGCCCCGGCGTCCACCACCGAGCCCACCCGATGCCCCCGTTTCTCCACGCCCACCACGCTGTCTCACCGAAGGGCCGGGCGTCCCGCGCCAAAAGCGGGGGATCGATGGGAAGGCTTCGGTGACCACGTAGTAGTAGGTCCCTTGGGGAAACTCGGGCGTCACACCAAAGCGGCCGTTGCACTCGTCTAGGTCGCCCAAGCCCTCGGCGTATTCCCAGTCATTGGCGAAGGTTCCGTCGTAAGCCTCACCCGGTCCATCAGGGGGCACGGGGCGTTCGCCGGCCTTTAACCGGTAACTGGACGACAACTCGACCAACCCCGATTCAGGATCTAGAGGATCGGCGTAGCCCTTCGGTCCGTAGATCGGGAAGCCGTCGAGCGCCCAGCCGATCTGGATCATCCCGTGGGTGTGATCGCCAGCGTGGTCGTGATCGTGTTGGCCCAATACCGCAAGCAGACCGGTCGGCGAACCGTGGTAGTGGTACTTACCGGTCGGTTGCACGTGCGCGTGGTTCTGGTCAAGGCCCAGAGGCACCCCACCGCCCGCCGCGTCGTAGTTCCACGCCTCGCCGCCGCCGCCGGGCCCGCGCCCCCGGCCTCCGCACAGTGGGCCGTATTAAAGCGGGCGATCGACCCGTCAGGGTTCACAAAGCACAAGGCGTAGAACATCACCCCCGCGCTCAGCGCCACACGCTGCAGCAGCCAAGCGTTGTCGCGTTGCGACGCGATGCGCCACACCAGCCACACAAAGCCCACCGCCACCAGCACCATCCACAAG
>JALZVY010000182.1 GCA_023300125.1 Phycisphaera sp. | reverse complement strand
GCCACAACGCCGATCAGGTCGTGGGGATACAGCGTGCCGATGGCCAGGGCCGCGGCCTCGGCGGCAAGCCGCAGCTGCGACTGACCCGAGGCACCCACCGAAGCGCCCATCGACCCCGAGCGGTCGATGGCGATCACCACCGCGCCCGAGGGCAGGATGGTCTGCGAGGGGATCTGGCAGTCCACCGGCAAAATCTTTTCGTCGATGACCGAGTTGGTCCATCCCCCGGCCCCGAAGCTGTCGGGCCCGCCGATCATCACAAAGCCCCCGCCCAGGTCGTTCACATAGCGGGCAAGCATCTCTTGCTGAGCGCCGGTGATGCGGTCCGCGGGCACGTTTTGAAACAGCACCGCGTCATAGCGCGCCAGCTCGGCCAAGTCATTTGGAAAACCATCGGGGCGGACCACGTCCAGGTTCAGCTGCCGCTCACTGAGCGCCTTGGGCAGCACCAGCCCGCTGTCGCCGCCTACGTTGTCGACCAAAAGCACCCGGCCGCGCCCCTTGACCAGGGTGAAGGCCTGGGCCCGGTTGTTGACCGCCACCGTGTCGTTGACCGCCGGGCCCACCGCCGTGCCGGAGTGGGCAGGCTCAAACACCGCTTCAAAACGGTTGGCCCCCGCGGCCCCCACCACAACATCAACCTGCCGGGCCCAGACGTAGCGCCCCCCCGCCGACGCCGCATCGTCTTGGCCTGCGGTATCGGCCCAGTTGGTGGGCGCTACCGGCAAGCCCAAGCCCGGCACGTCCGGGCCGTTGAGATCCAGCACCCGGCCGTCGTGTTTCAGCAGCAGCTCACCGGCCGAGCGGCGGGTCGCCCGCAGCACCACACGCACGGGCACCGCCTGGCCTTCGCGGGCTTCCACCGGGGCGTAAACACCCTGCACCATCACCTCGTCGCCCACGCGGTAGTCCACCGGCAGCACGTCAATCACCACCCCCGCTGCCGCCGCGGCCCGGGCCGCGGCCAGCGCGTCGCCGGTGGTGTCGTTGCCGTCGCTGACCAACACCATCCGCAGGGCGTTGCCCGCGGCGCTCTTGGCCGCCATCGCCCACTCGATTGCCCGGGCGGTGTCGGTGCCTTCCCGCACCGCCACGTCGGGCGCATCGTCCACCCGCACACCCGGCCCCGGGCGTTTAAGCAGCGTGGCCCACTGGTCATACACCACCATCGCAAAGCGGTCGTCGGGCCGGCGATCGTCTTCGCCCGCGCGGGCCAGATATTCGCGCACCGCACGCTGCACCGCGGTGGGCCCCGCGGGCGGGTTAACGCCTCCGCCCGCCAACGACGTCGAGGCAAAAGCATCCGCGGCGCCGAAGATGCGGATCGACGGCGACTGGTCCACCACCGCCACCACCGTGAGGTCGTCGTGCTCGCGGCGGGTTTGCACCCCGGCCAGCACCAAGACCAACAGCGTCAACACCCCCACCCGCAAGCCCACCGCCACGCCGCGGCGCAGCGGTTCAAGCGTGTTAAGCGCGCGCCAACCCCACCACGCGATCGGGGCCGCGAGCAGCAGCAAAGCCAAGTACGCGGGATGGTCAAAACGGAAGGGCAAGAGGGGCTAATCGATCCAACAAAGAAGGCACGGGCGGGTTTACAACCGATGCTTACTCGGACGGCGGGGCTTCGGGCAGGTTGCGAAAGTAATCACGGATCGCGTTGTGATAACGCTGGGGCGTGCGGTCGTCGCTGACCGCACGCTCGGCCTGGGCTTGGGCTTGGGTCACCGCGGCGTCGAATTCCAGCTTCGCCTCACCGGGGGTCATTTCGCCACCTTCGGTCCACGACGAAAGCACCCGGCCGCCTTGGCCGTCCTGAATGTCCTTGGACACGTGCGACCCCGACCCCAGCGCCGGCCGCTCGTCCCCCAGCACGCCGCCCACCGAGGCCGACCCTTCGCCAATTCCGCCCCCACCGCCCCCTTGCGCCCCGCCCCCCGCCGTGGGGGATGCAGACGGCTTGCCCTGAGAGCCAGGCGATCCTGGCGGGCCCGACATCTGCTGCATCGCCTGCTGAAGCTGCTCGGCCGCAGACTTGGTGCCCTGCGCTTGCTGCTGCTGCTGCTCGCTCTGGCCCAGCTGTTCTTGCATCTGCTGCATGGCTTCCGACAGCTGCTGCTGCTTCTGCTGCGGGGTCTTCTGCGCGGTCTGCTGCGCCGACGGCGCACCTTGCTCGCCACCGGGCCCATCGCTGGCCGCCTGCTCACCGGCCTCACCTTGTTGGCCCTGCTCGACCTGCCCGCCCTGCTCGCCCCCTTCGCCTGGCTCGGCGGCCTGGGCCACTTGTTCTTCCGCGCCCTCTTGCCCTTGCCCCTCCTTGGCCTGGGCCGATTCTGATGCCGAATCAGATTCGCTTTCCTGCGGCGGCTCATCCTTCAGCGCCTCGCTCATCTGTTTCATCTGCTGGGCCATCTGCTGGCCCCGCTCGCCCGCCTGCTCGCCGCGTTTCTCTTGCCCGGCCGCGTCGCGTTGCTGCTGGGCCAGCTCCTGGGCCTGGTCTTGCTGATCCTTTTCTTCTTGAGGCGACTGCGGGGGATTGGCCTTGGCCAGTTGCTCCTGCACGGCCTGGGCATCCCGCGCCCGCTCGGCCAGATCCTGCACCTGCTGTTCACTAAGCCCCGCGTCCTGGAGCGCCTGCTCGGCCGCCTGCTTGGCCGCGGCGGCTTCTTGCTGCTGCTGGGCCGCGCGCTCTTCAAGCTGCTGCGCCATGGTGTCCAGCTGCTGGGCCAGCTGCTGCTGCTGGGCATCGGACAACGAGCCGTTCTTGAGCGCGTCGCCCATCTTCGCCAGCTCTTGCCGGGCCTGAGCAAAATCGCTGCGCCGCATCGCCTGGGCAAAGTCGCTGGCCGGGCCCGACTCCCCCGCGTCCACCCCGCTCATCAGGTTTTCCAAGGCCTGCACCTCTTGCTCGCGGGCCTGGGCCTGTTCGGCGGCCAGATCGTGCAAGTCCGACACCTGGGCCGCGGCCTCGCGCCGGTCTTCGGGGTTGGTCAGGTCGCGCTGGCTCAGCATCGCCGCCAAGCGGTCGCTCAAAGCCTCGGCGTCCAGCTCTTCCAGCGGCGCGCCGTCCTCAGCTTCGGCCTCGGGCGTGTCCGCCGCCAGCTGCTCGGCGGTCTGCTGCGCCTCTTCCAATGCCTCGCGGGCGGCCTGGGCCGAGGCCTGAGCCACCGCCGCGTCAGCATGGCGCCCCGTCGCCCGCTCCACCAAGCCCAAGGGATCCAGCGCCAGCACCGCCACCGCGGCGACCACCCCCAGCGCCCAGCCCCACACCCGCGTGGGCAACACCGGAAAGGCCTCACGCAAGCGTCCGCTGGCCACCTTGCCTGCGGCCGCTTCGGCGTCGTCCCGCACGCGCTGGGCCACCGCCCCGCCGGTCCCCGCCGCATCCAAGGTTTCGGCGTACAGCGCCGTGCCCAGCGTGTCCTTCAGCCCCAGCGCGTCGTCCACACGCACCGCCACCGACTCGGCCCCGGGCTGCGCCAGCCGCGCCGCCACCAGCCCCACCCCCAGCGCGACCCCCAACGCCCCGCCGCCAGCCCACGCGAACCACGGCCCGGGCACCACGAACCCCACCGCCTGCGCCGCCACCAGCCCCACCGCCGACACCCCCGCCAAGCCCAGCAGCACCCACCCCGCCAGCCGCAGGCCACGCTGCAACACCAGCCGGCGGCGGACGCGGGCGATCGTGCGCTGGCTGGTGGTCATGAGAAGTTCCGAAGTTGGGTGAGCAGGCCCGACAGTCACATCATTCTAGAACCCGCAGCGCTCATCACGGCAAACCGCGGCGCAGCCACCTTTGCGACGCACGATCGCCCCGAATGCTTGGCGACCCCTAGCCCGATGTTTCAGAACGATCGGCGGCGGCGTTCTCAGAAGACGAAAACCAAGCGATCTCCGCCATGGTGGCCACCACACGGCCCAGCCACATC
>JALZVY010000181.1 GCA_023300125.1 Phycisphaera sp. | reverse complement strand
TCCGCGATCTTCAGCTTCCGCTTGGCCCGCTGCTCGCCCATGTCGATCAGCACGCGCTGGGTCAGCGTGCAGTGACGCACCACGTGATTCAACAGCGCGATGGTCTGCAGGGTTTCTTCGGCCGTCATCGGGTGGTGGGCGGCGCCGTGGATGCGCCCCAGGCTCTTGGCCGCGGCCTGCACACTCTCGATGGTGGCTTCCAGAGCGTCCTCACTGTCGACCTTGCCGTCGTTGTTGAAGTCCAGTTCCAGATCCATCCGAGAGGCATTCCACTCGGTGCCGTTCAAAAACGCACTAAGGATCTCTTCCTGGGCCCGCTTGTCGGGCAGATGCCGCACCAGCAGGCGGATCGAATCGAAGTCCGGTTGCGACTGACCCGCCACCCAGCGGTACACCGTCGAGGTCGACACCCCCGCCAATTCACCGATTTCCCGGGCCGAGGTCAGTTTCTGGTCAATGACCCGCTGGAGTGTTTTCTGCAACATACAAAGCACCGATTAGGCAATACACGGACACACAATTCAGTAAATGCGCCGGGGTCAACCCCCGTGCGTGGAGTGAGTTAACTCCCTCTCTTACTACGTAGACGCCAACCTAAGGGTTTTCGTTTCACCCAAGTGAAAAAAATATTCAATCATCCCCAAATCTGGCTTTTTGGGGCCCCAAACGTCGTTGCCCGTAAAGTTAAGGCAGCCCCCACCCCCCTGGCCCCCACGAGATCCACCTCTTGCTCCACCGTCCACCCCGCACCGCCGCCCTGCTGTTGGGGGTCCTGCTCGTCTGCCTGTCGGGCTGCGTGAAGTTCAAGCAGGCCTACACGGTCTATCCCGACGGCAGCGGCAAGATGCACGTGAGCATGGCCATCAGCGAGCAGATGCTCGCCATGGCCGGCGACGAAGACCCCTTTGCCGATTTCAGCCTGGACAAACTCGCCGCCCACGAGGCCGCGGGCTGGGCGGCCTTCACCCCGCCACAGATCTCCGTCGTTGACGGGGTCAAAACCGTCGCGTTCACCGGCTACTTCGAAGACATCAACGCGGTGCGCTTCGGCGATGCGGGCCACCAAGAGCAGGCCCAGGCGGAGCTGCCCCAGGCCGATGCGGAAACGGGCGTCGAAGCCGCACCCCAAGCCGCCGCCGAGCTCAAGCCCTTCACCGCCTTTCATCTGGGCGACCAGCGGCTGACGGTCACCGGCGGCGTGGTGGCGCAGATGGTCAGCAAAATGGGACACGACCCGTCATTCAACGACCCGGCCACCCGGGCGATGGTGGCCCCCATCATCCAAGGCTTGGAAATCAGCGAAACCTACCGGCTGCCGGGCGTGATTCAACAGGCCGACGGCTACACCACCGACGGGCGCACCGCGACGCTGGTCATCCGCAGCGAAGACTTGCTGGGCGCCCCGCGCTTCACCGTGGCGGCATTGGAAGACGGCACCGCCGAGTTCACCTTTGCCCCCGCGCCATGGGACGACCAGAACGCGTGGCGTGCCGAGTTCGATGCGGCGCGGGCCGCGTGGAACCAGCTCAAGCCCCAGGCCATCCCGGCCGCCGACACGCCTGAGCCCGTCGGCTCCACCCCTTAGACCGTCGGCGTCAACGGCCGCTAACGCCCGGGCCAACCGTCAAACACGAACTGCCCGTCGCGCGAGATCACCTCGCCGTCCACCTCGATGGTGCCCCCCGCCCCGCTGCTGCCCTGGGCATCGGCCGGGCGCAGGTCGCAGACCATATCCCAGTGCAAACCCGAGGCGTTGGCATTGCCCGTTTCGGGGTAGCCCGCGCCCACCGCGGCGTGAAACGTGCCGCCGATTTTCTCGTCAAACAACGTGTTTTTGGTGTAACGCGTGATCTGGTAATTCGTCCCGATCGCGATCTCGCCCAGCCGCCGGGCGCCCGGGTCTTGGTCCAGCATGGCGTTGAGAAAATCCAGCCCTTTGCTGGCCTTGGCGTCCACCACCACCCCTTTTTCAAAGGTCAGTTCGATGTCGTGCACCTCGCGGCCGTGGTGCACCGCCGGGAAGCTGTAGCGCACCACCCCGTTCACCCCGCCATCCGCCGCGTTGAGGTTCGGGCCGGTGAACACCTCGCCGTCGGGGAAGTTTTCGTGGCCGTCGCAGTTCACCCAGGTCATGCCCTCCACGTCCACGTGCAGGTCGGTGCCGTTGGCGGCGCGAAAACGCATCCGCTTTTTACCCGTGAGGTAGTCCACCACCTTCTGCTGACGGTCGTGGATCTCTTTCCACACCGCCACCGGGTCTTCGGCATCCAAGTGCCCCGCGGCAAACACAAAGTCTTCGTACTGGGCCAAGCTCATCTCCGCATCTTGGGCGCTGCCCTGGGTGGGAAACTGGGTGCCGCTCCATTTCAGATCACCCGCGGCCGCCCGCTCAAAAAAGATCTTGGTCAGCGGCTGCCTCGCGGCAGACACCTTGCCCTGACGCGCGGGGTCCACCTGCGAAAGATGTTTGGTGTTGGTGTCGGCCCACAGGCCGATCGACACGTCGATCGCCCGCATCTCCGCTTCGGACAGCGGATTCACGTGGGCAAGCTGGGCGTCGTTGGCGTGGGCAAAAAACACATCGGTCAGCGCGCCGGGGCTCAGCCGCACCAGCGGGTGGGCCCCGGCCTTGATCACCTCTTCGTAAAGCGCCTCGATCAGAGGCATGCCCACCGGGTCGCCGGTCAGCCGCACCAGCTGGCCCGCCTGCACCTTCGTGGAGTAGTGCACCAAAATCTTCGCCAGGGCCGTCACGCGGGGATCTTTCATGCCCGCAGTATTTCACATCTTCGACCCCATCACGCGCCCCCAGCGTATAGACCCCCAATCCCGCACCCCAATGCCCACACTCACTTAATCTCTGACCATGCCCGACCCCACCCAGCCCCTGCAGTTGCCCGACAGCCTCGCCCGCGCATTGGGCCGGCTCACGCTGCGTGCCGGCGGCTACCCCGGCCGCCAGTACCTGGGCACCGTGCACCGCCACGTCAGCCGGGCCCGCGGCGGGCGACGCTTTGTGGTTCACCCCGACAACGCCCAAGGCCCCGACATCGACCACGGCCGCGTCGAACTGGACGCCTGGTTTTCACCCCGCGACCCCGCGGCCCCGCGGCGGCTGCCGGTGATTGTCGCCCACGGCCTTTTCGAAACCAAAGAACGCCACTTCAAACGGGCCTGGAAGCTCAACGCCCGCGGCCACGACGTGGTGCTGTTCGATCACCGGGTCCACGGGCGGTCCAAAGGCCGGCACAGCACCTTCGGTGTGCTCGAAAAATTCGACACCAAGGCCGTCATCGACGAAGCCGTCCGCCGCGGGCTCATCGGCGGACCCGACGCCGCCGCGCACCCCGAAAAGGTCCGCGTCATCACCATGGGCTTTAGCCTCGGCGGAGGCACGGTGCTGCAACACGCCCCGATCGACCCCCGCGTGGCCGGCGTGGTCGCGCTGGCGCCCTTCTGCGATTTTCGCAACGCCATCCGCAGCTTCCGCCAAACGCTGTTCCCCTGGATGAACGAGCGCTGGATCTTGGAGGGCTTCGACGCCGCGTCGCTGGAAGCGGGCTTCACGCTGGACGAAGCCTCGGCACTGCAAGCCGTGGCGAACATCAAAGTACCCGTGCTACTGGTCGAAGGCGGCCGCGACCCCTACCTGCCTGGCCCCGATCACGCCCAGATGCTTTCCAAAGCGCGGAGCCACGACGGCGTGACCCTGCTGACCATCGACGACGCCACCCACAACACGCTGGTGCACAAGTCTTGGCCCAAACTCGACCGCGCGATCGCCCGCTTCTGCGCTGCTTTGGATTAAGGCCGCGCCCGGCTGACGCTTAGTGCAGATACCGCCGCGGCATCTCACGCGGCAGGCGGCACAGCAGCTCGTAAGCATGCGACTTCGCCAAGTCCGCCAGTCGGCTCACGGTGTTGGGGGCGTCCGCGTCGCGTGAATAGACCTCGACCGCCAAGCCCCGCAGGTCGACAGGATCCTGCCCGGTGGCCTTCACCAACGCCGTGAGGTCCACGCTGAGCTGATCCATGTTGACCCGCCCGCGGACCGGCGCGTCGTACCACGTCTCGCCGTGCTGCACCCGCACGCTCGCGCGGTTGCTCAGCGCCAAGGGGTAGCCGTCGCCGTAGCCCACCGGCACCAGCCCCAGCACCGATTTTTTGCGCAGCGTGTGGGTCGCCCCGTAGCCCACCGTCGCCCCACGCGGATACTCCCCCGCCGAGATCACCCGGCTGACCCAGCGCAGCGCCGGGCGCAGCGCCTCCGCCGCGCCACCGGCCAAGCCGTCCACCCCCACGCCGTAGAGCCCCAGCCCGGGCCGGATCATCTGCTTGATCAAGTCGGGATAGCGCAGCGAGCCCACCGTGTTGGCCAGGTGCAGGGTGACGTCCGGCCCCCATGCCGCCGCGTGCTCGGTGACCACCGCATCGAAGGCCGCTGCCTGCTCCGCGGCACGCTGCGGATCGCTGTCGGCCGTCGACAAGTGGGACATCACCCCGGCCAGTTTCAAAAACCGCGTCGCAGCAATCTTCTCCAACACCCCAGGAAGCTGGCCCACCCGCAGGCCGGCACGGCTCATGCCCGTGTCGACATACAGATGCACCGGCAATTCCATGGCGTAGGTGCGTCCAATCTCGTCGAGTTGGCCCAGCTGCTCGGCGTCCTGAACGCTGAGTTCCAGCCGCCCGGCGGTGGCGGCGCGAAACACCCCGTCGGTGCGGGTGAGGTGGCGCAGCGGATACAGCAGCAGCAGCGGCGCGGTCACCGCCCCGGCCCCCAGTTCTTCGGCCTCGGTCGGCGAAAACACCCCCAGCATGTCGCAGCCCGCCTTCACCAGGCGGTGGGCCACGGTCACCGCCCCATGCCCGTAGGCATTCTTTTTCACCACCCCGCAGATCCGCGTACGCCCCGCCGCGCCTCCGGCACCCCCGGCGCCCCTGGCCACGCTGCGGAACACCTCGAAATTGGCCGACACCGCCCCCAGATCGATCTCCAGGTAACTCAGCGGGCCGGTGGGGGTCAAGGTGGTCTGTGCCAGATTCACGCGGCCACGTTAGCAGGCCCATGGCAGGCCGGTTTCGCACGCCACAGAATCTTGCGGAGGGCTGTTAACATCGTGCAGCCCCATCTCAGCGGGGCTCATATCAACGAATGCCGTCGGCCGCGAAGAACGAGAAAGCGGACGGTTGTATTGCCCGTCTCTGGTGTGCCGGGCGCCGCCTCTCCTTCAAAAGGATCCGCACCGCGGTGCGGAACACGTCTTTTATGGCCCAAGCCGATCCCACCCAGGAACTCTTCGACACCTCTGTGACCTTTGCCGACCTCGGGCTCTCCGAGAAAGTCGTCGCCGGCCTCACCGCCACCGGATTCGAACACCCCACCGGCATTCAGGCCGCGCTGATCCCCCCGGTTTTGGCCGGCAAAGACGTCATCGGCCAAGCCAAGACCGGCACCGGCAAGACCGCCGCGTTCGGCCTGCCCGTCCTCTCCCAGGCCGACCCCGACATCCGCGGGCAGGCCCTGGTGCTCACACCCACCCGCGAATTGGCCAACCAGGTCGCCGCCGAGTTGGACAATTTGGGCCGGGCCACCAACATCCGCACCTCGGTCATCATCGGCGGCGAGTCCTCACGCGATCAGCAAAAAAGCCTAGCCGACGGCGGCCACCTGGTGGTCGGCACGCCCGGCCGCGTGATGGACCTGCACAAGCGGCGGCAGCTTTCGTTCAACGACATCAAGTTCATCGTGCTCGACGAAGTCGACCGCATGCTGGACATCGGCTTCCGCGAAGACATCCGTCAGATCCTCAAAGCCGTGCCCAACCCCGACCGGCAAACGATATTTGTCTCCGCCACCATGGATGTTCAAATCGAGCGTCTCGCACGCTCGTTCATGAAGCCCGACGCCGAGAAGATCACCACCGTCTCGGGCTCGCTCACCGTGGCGATGGTCGACCAGAAGTACCTGAACGTTGAAAACTGGGACAAGCGTTCGCTGCTGCTGATGCTGCTCAAGCGCGAGAAACCCGAGACCACAGTCGTGTTCTGCCGCACCAAGGCCACCGTGGCCAAGGTCCGCAGCTACCTCAAAGACAAAGGCATCAACGCCGCAGAGCTGCACGGCAACCTGGATCAGAGCCGACGCAACAAAGTCATGACCCGCTTCCGCGAAGAAGCCATCGACGTGCTCGTGGCCAGCGACGTGGCCGCCCGCGGGCTGGACGTAGACCACATCACCCACGTGATCAACTACGACCTTCCCGAAGACCCCGAGAACTACATCCACCGCATCGGCCGCACCGCGCGGGCCGGCCGCAAGGGCATCGCCTGGTCCTTCGTCACCCCCGAGCAAGGCCAGATGCTCACCGAAGTCGAGAAGATGTCCGGCGCCCTCATCGAAAAGATGGAGTACCCCGACTTCACGCCCGGGCCCATCCCCCGCGGGGTCTTGGAAGAACGCGCCACCGGCGTCAAAAAACGCGAGAAGCCGCGTGATCTCAGCGACCGCGCCACCGTAGGCGGCATCAACCCCGCCGACGGGTACAGCGACGAGGAGCTCAAGGCCATGTTCCCCGACGGCAAAATCCCCACCACGCTCCCGCGCAAGACCCTCGGCTCGCGTTTTAAACGCCGCGGACGCTGACCCCCAGCGCCACTCAAACACGCTCGCCGTCCGATATCTGCCCCCGATCCGAGCACCTCGGGTTGTAACGGACGTGAAACGCTCTGGGCCGACGCCCCCTCAACCCAAGCTCCAGCCCAACCGATCAGATCGGGGTAAGGAGTTGCTTCATTATGCTGCCGATCGCTCGAGCCCTCAAAACTTTGGAAGAAAAAACCGGCTTTAGCAAGGCTTTTTCCAGAGCAACCGAATCGAGCGACAACTGGCCCGCCCGCTGGATGACCGCCGCCCAAGTCAACCTCGAGCTGAAAGAACGCGGATTCTGGGCCAGCGCCCGCAGCGTGGTGCACCAAGACGCGCGGGACCGCTTGGTCGCCTACCACCTCGATCAACTGGTACTTCAAGCCACACACGCGGGCGGTGCCACGGGCTGGAAACGCTTCGACGGGCAGTACAAGCTCAACCCTGTCAGCAAACTCCTGGACACGCCCAAGACCCACGGCTCGGCGCGTCGCAGCCAACGCTCGGCACCACGCACGCCCGTCGCCGACGTGAGCTGCCAGTACGGCCCGGTGCTGGATATGTCGCCCATGGGCGTGCGCTTTGTCAGCGAACGCGAAGCCGATTTCATGACCGGCCAAAAAGGTTTTATCCGCCTGAAGTGCGGAGCCCAGACCGTTCGTGTCAAGGTGCGCATCCTCTGGATGCAAGACGGCATCGAAGGGCTGACCGTCGGCTGCGACTTCCGCCGCCTCGAAGACGAGCAACGCGCACTGATCGACGAAATCCTCGAAAAAGGATCTCAGATGGCCCGCAACGCCGATGCGGCGTGAAACCAACGTGCGGCGTTCGAACTACCCCGCGCAGATCAGCCGTGTGGCCAGTTTCGGATACACCGCCACCGCGTGGTCCCGCGCCGCCCGCACCAGTGCTTCGTTGTTTTCAAAACGAATCAGCGCCTCAAGCCGCTCCAACGCCTTGTCCTCGCCCAGCGCTTCAAGGTGCTCGCGCACCGCAAGGTCGTGGCCGTCCAACTTCGCCGACACCGTGTGCCGCACCAGCGTGCCGGTCAGCGTCAGCGTACAACCGCCATCGCGTGCCAGCATCGCGTCGTGCGCCGCGTCCGCCAGCTGGCGGTAAGTCCGCGGCGGGCGGCTTGCGTCGGCCCACGCCGCGGCATCAGGATCCAACACCCCCTCAAAGACCCGGTCATAAATCCGCGTCGCCGCGTTGGACCGGCAGTAACTGGCCACCCGCAACGCCGAAGGCAAGCGGCGGTCTTCGGGCCCGCGGCGCACCCACGTCAAGTACCGCTTGGTCTGCGCGTCGTCATGCAAGGCCTCGGCCCGCGCGGCCAACCGCAGCATCTCAGCCACATACAAGTCGGTTTGAATCAGCGCCCGGCCGGTCACCAGCACATTGAGCTGAGCCACCACCCCCGGCAGCGAATCCACACCCAGCAAGCACGACACCACCCGGGCCCCGTGCATCACCACGTTCACATCGCTCTCCGCATCGGTCTCCGCGCCTGCGCGGGCGCCCGCGTCGGCAAGCGTCACCAACAAGCGGCGTAGGTGCGGCTCCACCCGCCGCACCGCATCGCCCTCATCCGCCCGGCGACGCACCGAATCGCGCACGAATGTCAGAAAGCGGCCTTCCAGATCGCCGGTGTGGGGCACATGATGCTCTGGGATCCCCTCGCCAAAATCCCGGTCAATCACCCGGCCCGCGGCCGCCCGCACCGCGGTCAACACCGCGGTGCCCATCGCCCGCCGCGCGGCCTCCCCGCCGGGCCCCGTGATTTCCACCAGTTCGTGGAATGAAGACCGCAGGTCCGCGTCCAGCGCCTGCAATGCAGCCCGCAACGGCTCGTCGCTCACCCCCTTAGCCACCGACACCTGGGCCGCCGCACGCTGGGCCTGAATGCGTTTGCCACGGGCCGAACGCAACTGCAGCACCGCGGTCTGCACCCGCCGCGGAGAGAGGCTCACCCCCGTCACCGCCAGGATTTCTGCCGCCATCGCCGCGTAGTTCACCCGCTCCACGTCGGGCCCGGGCCGCAGGCAACGGTCCAGCACACCGTCCAAGTCGCCGCCGCCTGCGTCGTGGGCCACCACCGCCGCCACCCAAGCCAGCACCGCTCCCGCCGCATCGCGGACATTGCGCCTCACCGCACCGATCTCGTCCTCGGCCCGGGCCACCACCCGCAGCCCCGCGTCGACCACCGGGGGGCCCGCAGACTGCATGGCCCGGGCCTCGGCGGTCGCCTGAAGCAACTCGCCATCCATATAGACGGTCCGCCAACGCTTCCGCGGCGTGTCAGACGTATCGAGCAGGGTCGGTGGGGAAGGGGTCATGATCAAAGACCTGCCAATGAAAAACGGACTCTCGGTGCCGGCGGGCGTGTTGGTCTTCCGCAGACACCGGACGTCGCTGCCTTCAACAAGGCAGCGCCAAAGCGGTATTTAGTCGCGCTCGGACACCACCACAGAGGGATGTGCAGGCGGGGCCGGCGGGGCTCGGTGAGCGCCCGATTCCGCGTGGGCCGGGGCCGCGGCCAAGGTGAGCAGCAACAAGGCTGCACCCAAGGCAATCGCGGGCAGGGTCTGGCGGACGGCAAGGTTCAAGAGGCGGCAAAGCGGCATGGTGCTCTCCGTGGAGAAAGGATGAAGGTCAGCCCGGGGCAATTCCGAGCCTGTCCTCCGTGAATACGTCCCGAACACGCGGAATGGTCAGGCAAGCGGACCCACAAGAGCCTCGCAAATAACGACAAACATTTTACATAAATAATCTTATACGCGTCCATAAAAAAATTGATGCTTCGCCACCCCCCCCTCGCACGGGGGCATCGCCCCACGTGATCACGCCCGGGGCGAGCCAACACCACCGGCCCGCATTGGGTAAAATATATTATAAACACATAAAATAAATAATTTAATAAATAATTCAATCCGACCGACCATCACGCAACCCCCACCCTCCGCCCCACCCAGTGACCCGGTCGTTGGCCGGGCACCCCTCGGCCCCAGGCCATTTTCCCCCACGAAAGGAAGCCCATGATGCGACCTACCTCCCCAACCCAAACAGCACGTAAAGCCCTTCAGGAACTGAAGAAGCAGATCCGCCCCATTCACTTTTTGGCTCTCACCGCCTTGATCGCCCCGCTCACTGCACTGGCCCCAGCAGCCCACGCGGGCCGCTGCGACACCGTCAGCAAAAGCAGCAGCGTCAGCCGCGGGGCGTCCTACAGCCGCAGTTCAAGCCACCGCCACGCCCCATCCAGCAGCCGCCGCTTCGCCGACCGCGGCCACGTCAGCGCCCCCTCGGGCTATTTCAAGCGGGTTTACCGCCCCGCGGTCTACCGCACGACCTACGACGCTTATGGGCAAGCCTTTCGGGTGTGCATCCGCGCCGCCGGATACGAACGCGTCTGGGTCTCCACCGCCTCCAGTCACCGCCGTTCACGCTGGTAAATCCCGAACCGCAAAGCCCAAACACCCTCCGAATCACTGCCTCCCCCACCCCACAATCCCGAACACCGGCCCGGCGGCCCCGCACACGTGTGCGGG
>JALZVY010000180.1 GCA_023300125.1 Phycisphaera sp. | reverse complement strand
CGGCTGCATGCCGATTGGGCCCGAACGTCGGCTGTCCCTCTGACCCGAGAGGATCTGTGCCTAGGTCAACCCCGTTTGATTGTGTTTGGCTCGGACGATGGCAGACCGCGCTTTGCGGCGTGATGCTGGTGTGCGCCGGCTTTGGGCAGGCGTTGGCGTCTGAAGCGAACCCAGAGCTTGCAATGGTGCGTTTGCGCACCAACGACGGACGAGGCTTTGTGGGGCAATTGGTCCGTGATGTGCCCTCGCATGTGCTGCTCAAGATCGGCGGTGTCGAGGCGCGCTTTGAGCGTGCCCAGGTGGCCCATCTTGCTCAAATGCCTGTTGTGGCGGATGAATTGGCACAGCGCCGCGCCGCGCTGGCCCAGGGCGATATCGCTGGGCGCATTGCCTTGGCCCAAGAGATGTTTGAGGCGGATCTGCTCGATGCCGCACGCTGGGAACTTTTGACGCTGCGCGGGGTCGTGCCCGAAGACGGACCGGCAAGCGTTAAGGTTGAAGCGCTGTGGTCGGCCGTGGAGGCCCGGCAGGCTTTGGAGGTCCCCGCAGCCCCCGCGGCATCGAGCGAATCCGCCGCGGATCAGACACCCCGTGTTCAAGCGGAGGGCGACGCGGCCACGCCAAAATCCAAGGGCTCACGCAGGCGCCCCGACTACCTCTCCGACGACGTGATCAACTTGGTGCGGGTGTACGAGATCGACCTGAACGCCGAGGAGATCGAGCGGGTGAGTGTCCCCGAAGTCGTGCTGCGCGAGGCCATCGCGGCGCACCGGACACACCCTGCGGTGCCCCCCACCGAGTCGCAGCGCGAAGCGATCATCGATGGCTCCAGCCGAGATCAGCTTGCTTTTGTGTTTGCGCTCGAAGCGCGGTCGCTCTACGGCAAGGTCCGTGTACCGCACGACCCCGAGGCCCTCGCGGCCTTCCGCCGGGAGATCAATCCCGGCCACGTGGCACGTTATTTCGAGTTGCAGTTTGGCGGCGGGCGGGTGCCGGGTCTGGAACTGGTGCGATTCCGACCCAAGACCACCGCCGAGGCTTACACGAATTTCGTGTCCTTGTGCCGCTTTCGCCACGAGGGCCGGGCCATGATCGATCGTTTCAACCCCGAGTCGTCGCTGCTTCTGCAGTGGGCCCTGCCCCGCGAAGAGGCCCTGCACCCGGCCCCGGATCTGCCGAATTGGCGTCCGCGTTTCCGCTCGATACGTGATCCGCGTTATGTCCGTCTGCTGGAATGGATCGACAGCCTGGTGAAGTTCGATCCGGACTATGCCACGCTCTTGCCCACGACCCAGCCCGGCACCGACGCTCCCGCGGGTGCGGGTGACACGTTGGAGCCCCGCCCGCAGCCCGCCGTTGCCGATGAGGCCCCCGAGACCGGGGGATGAACCCGTCCGGGGCGAAGGCAGGCCCCATAACACGCACCGCATGGTGCCAGCGTCCGCCCCTCGGCTGTTGTTGCGCGGGGGGATGCGGTATTCTGGTCTGGCGGAGCGGCTTAAACCGGATCGCCCGCCCAACCCCGCCATCACCGCCCCGCGAAAGGCCCCTGCTTTGACCACCGACCGCATCGGAACCCGCTCTTTCGGACTTACCGGGTTGCTGCTTGCGGCGGTCACGGGGCTGGCGGGGCTTGGCACCGTGGGGTGCGATCAAGGCGTGGCGGCGGCCTATGCCGATCGGAATCAGCTTGAGTCGGCCGCCGACCTGGTGATGCAGGCTCAGCGTGGATTCGGTGAGCACGAAGGGGCAGACGCCGAGTCCTACCGTGGCGGCAAGCTGGCCGAGGCCCAGACCCTGCTGGAAGGCCTCAGCAACTCGGCCGATTCGGCTGCCCGGTCCGGCGCGCTGCGTCTGTTGGCCGACCTTCAGGTCTCCAAAGCCCGTTCCCAAACCCGGGCTGCGGACATCGCCTACGCGGACATCAGCGCCGCGGGGGCGAACCTGTCGCACCAGCTCGCCGCCATCGACTCCATCAACCAGGTGATCTTGGGCCACGCGGGTGACGGAAGCTCGATCGAGCAAGCGCTGACCGAAGGGGCCGCCACCATTGAACAAAGCCGCAACGCGGTGACCCAGCGTCTGGCCGAACTTGGTGCCCGCCGCGAGGCCCAGATCGAGGCCGCCAGTGCTGCGCACGAACGTTCGGCTGCGGCCCTAGACCAGGCCCGGCAGGCCGACGAAGCGGGCTTCGCCGCCGAAGATATCGATACGAAAGAAAAGGCGCTGCGGGCCGCTTATGCCGCGCAGATCGCAGGCGAGGCCGCCCGGCTTGAGGCCCAAACCGCCGAAATTGCCGCGGAGCGCATCGCGGCGGAGCAGGCTCCGCTTCGAAGCGAGGGTGAACTGTGGGGCCGCATGGCCGAGCGCCTTGCCGCCTTGCAGCAAGAGCACACCCAAGAAACCACAGCGCGTCGCGAAACCCACAACAGCGGCGAGAAGAACCGAACCATCGAGCTGGGAGGCTTGGGTGAGACCTGGGGGGCCCTGCGTGAGCAGTACCACACCTCCGTGGTCGGCCCTCTTGACGCCGCCGTGGCCGGCGCCCAAGAAGCGCTGAAACAATACGACCAAGCCCGCGGGTTGATCGACGGGCGTAGCGGCAAGCGGTCGGTTGCCTTTAGCCGCTTCACCGCCGAACTGGAACTGGTCAACGCCCTGACCCAGCGGGCGGGCACCGCCGCGGGCTTTGTGGCATTGGGCGAAACCATCGCGGCCAGCCCCGCGCTGAGCGGGGCCGATGCCGCGGCTTACACCGCCGACAAAGACACCCTGGCGGCCCAAGCCGCCGAGGCCGCCACGCAGGCCCGCGCGTTGATTGCCCAAGGCAAGGAATACGCCGGCGAATTGGCCAACGATCCTCAGCTGGGCGCCGCCTCTGCCAGTTTGGTACAGGCCCTGGACAGCTACGCTGCTCGCCTGCCGGGCTGATGGAGCGTTGTTTTTCAGTCGGGTTGAGCGTTCGCAGGGCCAAGGGAGGTCCTGCTGGGCAAAACATAACCGGAAGTAGGCTGAAAAATCGCCGCGATGCAATACAATGGCGTTTGATTCGTTTCGCCAAAGAATTTGGCTGCAATTTTGGTTGTTGTCATGTTCGCGGCCTACTATGAACCGCTACCGGCAGCACGCCGGACCATTCCCCTTGCTTGGAGATCCCACTGATGACTGTCAAAACTTTTTCTGCGTTGCTTGCTGCTGGAGCTTTCACCCTGGCCCTGTCGCCCGCAAGCGCGTCGCCTGCGCTGCTCAATGGCCTGTCCGTATCGACCGCCGGGTTGATCCAGCTGGGTGAGGGCTGCGAAGGCGGCAAGTGCAAGGGCGAAAAAGGCGAAAAGGGCGAAGTGGCCCCCGCCGAAGGCGCTGCGAGCTTCTCGAGCATGATCGCTTTGGGTGAAGGCTGCGAAGGCGGCAAGTGCAAGGGCGAAAAAGGCGAAAAGGGCGAAGTGGCCCCCGCCGAAGGCGCTGCGAGTTTCTCGAGCATGATCGCTTTGGGTGAAGGCTGCGAAGGCGGCAAGTGCAAGGGCGAAAAAGGCGAGAAGGGAGAAGTGGCCCCCGCCGAAGGCGCTGCGAGTTTCTCGAGCGTGATCGCTTTGGGTGAAGGCTGCGAAGGCGGCAAGTGCAAGGGCGAAAAAGGCGAAAAGGGCGAAGTGGCTCCCGCCGAAGGCGCTGCGAGCTTCTCGAGCGTGATCGCTTTGGGTGAAGGCTGCGAAGGCGGCAAGTGCAAGGGCGAAAAGGGCGGCGAAGCAAAAGGCGAACAGGTGCCCGCGTGATCCACGTCGCTGGATGACGCCATTTCATCGCACTTAACGCAGCGGCTCCTTTTGGGAGCCGCTTTTTTTTGCGCCTCGGTAAAAGGGGGCGTGAGGGTGCCGCCCAAAGCGTGGACGGTGAGACCCGGTGAGGGTTTGACAGCCGTGGCACGCAGTGTTGTGGTGCTGATGACGGGATGGGCGTGACGCGCGAAGCGT
Organism: Phycisphaera sp.; assembly: GCA_023300125.1. Lineage (GTDB taxonomy): Bacteria > Planctomycetota > Phycisphaerae > Phycisphaerales > Phycisphaeraceae > Algisphaera. The sequence continues at coordinate 2,928 of JALZVY010000180.1, read as the reverse complement.
CTAGTAGGTTTGTAAGCCTTGTGGTTGCTTCGTTTGGAGGGCAAACGGGCCGATTGACTCAGCCTGGGGGGGCTTTCCTTGCCAGAAAGCCTAGAATGATCCGCGTTGTTTGTGTTTGGCTTAGTGCCTCTGCGGATTGCAGGGTTTTTCCTTGGTGAAAGATGTTTCATGTCGAGTGTTCGTGTCATCGCCCGTGAAGCCGGTGTGTCTATTGCCACGGTGTCGCGGGTGTTGAATAACCACCCGCGGGTGAGCGCCGAGGTCCGCGACCGGGTGCTGGCCGCAGCCAACGAGCAGCGCTACGTGTCGAAGGTGGGCAAGCGTTCGACGGCCAATATCGGTTTGCTCTACACCGGAGAGCTTTCGATTGGTTCGCCCTTTGACGCCCAGCTGATGTGGGGCATGTCTGGAGGGTTGGAACAATATGACTACGACCTGATGCTGCTTGACGCGAAGCGTTCGATGCAGAGCGGCGAGACGTATTCACAGATGCTGATGCGTAAGGGCGTGCGCGGCGTTGTGCTGCGGACCACCCTGGCCACCCGCAATGTCTGCCTGGCGATTGCCGACGAGGGCTTCCCCGCGGTGGTCATCGGCGACCGTTTTGACCACGACGCGGTGCGTTTTATTTATTCGGATTCGCGCGAGCCCAGCCGGGAGGCGATCGAGCACTTGGTGGGCTTGGGACACACGCGAATCGGCATCTGCTTGAATAACATCGCAGACTCGGACCACGCCGACCGGCTCGAAGGCTATCACCAAGCTCTGGCGGATCATGGCATGACGCGTGATCGCAAGCTTGTGTTTTACGTGCCGGCTCACCGGCCCGGTGGAGCTCAGTTGATCCGGCGTGTGGCCGCGATGTCTGACCGGCCCACGGCTTTGTACATCACCGACCCCGCGACATCGGCGGGCGCTTTCAAAGAGGCGCGTGCGCTGGGCCTACGCATCCCCGAGGACCTGTCGGTCATTGGCTTTGACGACGGAGACAACCGCTTTGACGTGCACCCCGAGATGTCGGCGGTGTGCCAAGACACCGCGGCCCTTGGCCGCGAGGCGTTGGCCGCGGTGCACGAGGTGATTCGCGGGGGCGACGACCAACCGGTTGCGATTCGCAAGGCTTTAAGGGCGTGGTTTGAAGTCCATGGGTCCACGGCGCCGCCACCATGCGCGGGGCTGTGAAGCCAATCGCGGGGTGTGTGCCAATGTGGTGTGGACAGGCTGCCAAGCATGACGCCCGCGGCTCTAACTGCCGATTTGCAGATCCGCCAATCCGGCGGCGGGGTCTTGGGCGAAGTCAAAAAAAGCATCGAGCGAGGCGGAGATAAAGACCGACCACACGCTGTTGCTGGGTGATGTGATCTTCAGCCGTCGCCCGCGCTGATGGGCATACTTGTGCAGCACGATCATCTGCGAGAGGTTTGAGCTGCCGATCATGGTCAGCTGCGCGAGGTCCAGCACAAGGTGCGGGGGGGGCTCTTGGGCTTGGTAGCGCTCGGTGATGGTCTCCAGGTCTTCGGTCAGCGCGGGGCGATCTGCGAGTTGCTTGATCCAGATGTCATCCGACCATTTTTGCAAAGACATGGGCTACTCGATTCGCTTGAGGAGGCGGTTCGGACCACCGTTGAAGCCTGGGGCCTGGCCGCGTTACGCGTCGTCTGTCGCTTGATCGGGGGCGTCGTTTTGAGCCTCCACGTCGTTGCCTGCATCGCGTACCGGGGCCACGGCGGTGAGGCGGTCGCCGTCTTTGAGGCTGATGACGCGAACGCCGCCCGAATTGCGGTGGGTCTGCCGCACGGTCTGGGCGTTGATGCGGACGATCATGCCCGCCTGGGTGATGAGCATGAGGTCATCGGCGGGGGTGATCCGGCGGATGGTGATGACCGATCCGTTGCGGGCGGTGGTCTGGATGTCTTTGCGGCCCTTGCCCCCGCGCCCTTGGGTGCGGGTGCTGCCGTCTTCCAGGGCAACCAGGTACTCGGCGGTGGGCGTGCGCTTGCCGTAGCCGTTTTCGGTCACGGTCAGCAGGTCTGCCTCGCTTTGGGGATCGATGCGGACCAAGCCCACCACCGTGTCGCCGTCGGCCAGGTTGATGCCTTTGACCCCGCTGGCGGCCCGGCCCATGGCACGGGCGTCGTCGGCCTTGAAGCGGATGGCCATGCCCGACGCGGTGCCGAGGATGACGTGGTCGTTTTCGCTGGCCCACTTCACGCCCACGAGGCTGTCGCCGTCTTTGAGATTGATGGCGTTGATGCCCGCGGCGTTGACGTTGCGGTAGTCGGCTAGGGCGGTGCGCTTCACCAGGCCGTTGGTGGTGGCGAAGAGCAAAAAGTCCTCGCCTTTTTCAAAATCGGCGATGGGCATGAACTCGACGATGCGCTCGTCTTTTTTCAGCCGGATGAGGTTGATCATCGCCCGGCCACGGCTGGTGCGCCCGGCTTCGGGGATGTTGAAGACTTTGATCTTGAACACGCGGCCGGTGTCGGTGAAGCACAAGAGGTCGTCGTGGGTGCTGGCGACGAAGACTTCTTGCGTGAAGTCGTCGTCGTCGCGGGCTTTGGCGCCGATGACGCCCTTGCCGCCGCGTGCTTGGGTTTTGTATTCGCTGACCGGAAGCCGCTTGACGTAGCCGCTGTGGGTGATGGTGACCGCGACGCGCTGCACCGGGGTGAGGGCGGCCAGGTCCAGGTCGTTGGCTTCGCCTTCTTCGATGATGGTGCGGCGGGGGTTGGCGTGGCGGTCGCGCATGTCTTGGATTTGCTCCAAGATGATGGCTTCGACGCGCTTGGGGTCGGCGAGAATGGTTTCGTATTCTTCGATCTCGCCCACGAGCTTGGTGTAGTCGTTGACTAGTTTTTCGATTTCAAGACCGACCAGCTGGATGAGCTGCAAGCGGCCAATGGCTTCGGCTTGCACGCGGGTGAGGCG
>JALZVY010000179.1 GCA_023300125.1 Phycisphaera sp. | reverse complement strand
CGTGGCGGCCGCCGCGGCGCGGCGCGGCGTGCCCGCTTCGGGGAACTGGCTGGGGTCTTCATGCACCGTCAGCACCACCGGGGCGTCGGGGCCGCGGCCCAACTGGGCGTTGACCGCGTGGCGCAGGTCCTGGGCGTAGTCGCTGCGCAGGCGGTTGGCGAAAAAGCGTCCGGGCACCACGGCTTGCAGGGTTGCGGGGCCCTCCGGGCTGTCCGGGGGGCTGATGGACAGCTGCGCGGTGTGGGTGAAAGTCAGGCCATAGCGCCGAGGCCCCAGGGCATCAATCAAGCGCTGCTGAACGCCTTCTAACAATGCTTGGTGGGTGGCAGCGCAAGGCGAGGCGTAAGGGGCTGTGGAAATGCCCGCCGGGGCCGGGGCCGGGGTAGGGGCAAGGTCAGGGGCGGTCGTGGTGGTGTCCCACGGTTCGGAGACGGCGGTGTCGATGGCGAGGGTGGGGCTCAAACCGATTCCTCCGAATGGGCGTCAGGCCGTGCGTTGCCGGCACCCCGGACCCTTCCCGCCAAGGCAGGGGTGGTCCGGGGTGTTGTCTCGGGGCCGCCGATCGAGGCGAGCCGAGGTCCGGGCACGGCGGGGCCGTGCGGCGCGGCAGAATGTCATGTGCCCGTCATCGAAGTGCGTTTCAGCCAGACCATGGTCCGCTGGGACGCTCCATGCAGCGGAGCGTCCGATCGCTGGTGCCCGCGGCCTTGCCGCGTGGCGACCCCACCCGTTGAACGCCATGTGGCGTTCGTGGCTGAGCGACCGCAACGTGGCGGTCGCAACCCGGGCATTGCTGGCGGGGTCCGCAAGCAAGTGGTCTCAAGCCCATGGCTGCAACCGGGGGGTTGCGATGCAGGGTGAACACCCTGGGTCACCATGGCGTGGTCGCGTCAACAGGGTGAGCCTCCGGAGGGTGGGTGGAGGCTCGGGTCTGTCGAACGCGGAGCGCACGAAGAGCGATAAAACATTTCGATGTCCCGCAATCCTTCGCGGCGGGCCGGCGTGTGAGGCGTCGGTCACCGATCCCTCGGCGACAAGCCGAAGATAAACCGGGCGCCAACACGGTTCAACCCAACACAAGCCGCGGCGCGGCGCGGGTTTGGTAAAGCGCTTGGCATTACCGATGTTTAGAGACAAAAAGTTTTTTGTCCACGACCGCGGCGGCGCCTCCCGCACAATCTGTGGAAAAGAAATGTGGGTAGAGGCCACGCCTGGCGTTTTTCTATTTTTCACTGAAAAACAACGAGAATTGCGCCATTGCCGCAAACCCGCGAACACCGTTCTGCGTTTTGGCTTTACGTCGCGCCTGCAGGCGCGCCGATCCACGCGATGCGGCTTGCGGTCACCAAAAAGCCTGCACGCCGATACATGCGCCGTGCCGCGGGGTTGTCGCGATCCACCGCCAAGGACATCGCACCGCCAAACGGCGCCGCTGAAGCCAATGCGTAGCGCAGCAGTTCGCTTCCCAGGCCCCTGCCGCGGCCGCGCGGCGCCACACCCAGGTACACCAGCTCGGTTCCAGGGGGCGTGCCTGGGGGGCGGTCGTGGGCGGGGGCGGCCTCGGCGACCAGCAACACCGCCACGGGGCCCTGGGCATCGGACCACAGCGTCCACAGCCCGGGGTGAAACACGCCTGTGGCTCGGTGACCCGACACCACGTCGTCGATGTGCCGCATGCCGCGCAGCCCCGGGCAGTCGCGGGTGTCTTCGTAGGTGGCCTCGATCAGCGTGGCGAAGGCGGCGCCACGCTCGGGCGTCCAAGACTCGCCGTAGAGCCCCTCGAGGAGGGGCCCGACGTCCGAAGCCAAAGGGGTGGTACGCGGCCCAATGAGCCCCGAAGGGGCCTGGGGATCCGCCAGCAGGGGGCGATTCAGGGGTGGGAGGCCCCCCGCGGGGCCCCGTGGCGTGTGGGGCTCGGCCTCGGAGGCGCGGTGCATGTAGAGCAACTCGGCCAGCCTGCTGAGTCCGGCCAACTCCAGAGCCTGGCCTTTGAGGTCCTCTTCGGGGCTGAGTACGGCCTGAACCAGTGCCAGGCCCTGAACCGGGGCCTCGGCCACGGCGGCCTGAATCAGGGCCGCGGCGGGTTTTAGCTGGGCCCGGCGGGTCATGGGCGAGAGGAAAAGCATCGCCGTGCGGCCAACCCCGGGCACCGCCAGCACCGCCTGCTGGGGGGCGCCGCGCCGGTCGTAGATCGCCCACAGCCCGCTGAGGTCCATTTGATGGGCCTGGGCGTGGTCTAAAAAGGCCCGCAGAGGCGGGTCTGGCCCGTCGGGGCGGCCGTTGAGCAGCACGCTGAGGGCGGCCCGGGCGTCGGGGCCCTGGTCACCCACCCGGGCGGGGGTCCCGCGCGGCGGTGGGGCGGGCTGAGGCGGCCCGGACGCTGGGTGGGAGGATTCAGGTGGCATGGCACGTCGAAAAAGAGCAGGGCCGCTCATGGTATCGGACGCCGAGCCGAGTCTAGACCCCGCCACACGCCCTTGTGCCCCCGCGGTTCACAGGGCTCCACGCTCGGGGCGAACATCCACCCGACCTTGTTAAACTATTGGCGCGCGCGTTGCTGCGCGTCCCGGTCTTTTCACCCGGCTGGCCACTTGGCCGGTGGTCTGGCTGGCTCCTTCCCACGCCTCTCCGAGGTCCTGCCCCATGCGTGCCCGCACTCTCTTTTGCTCTGCTCCGCGCCTTGCCGCGGCACTTGCCAGCGCCCTGATCGCGGGTCACACCGCGACCGCGGCTCCCGCCAAGGACGATCCGGGGACCTACGCCACTCCCGCGGCGGTCAGCGACGCCTGGTCCTACGGCCTGAAGGTCGGCACGCCCGAGGCGATTCAAGTCGACAGCCGCTGGTACTGGTTCATGGCGTACGAGGTGACCAACGAAACGGGTGCCGACCGGCTGTTCGTGCCGCAAGTCACCATCACCAACGACCACGGCGAGATCGTGACTGCCGGCCGGCGGATCCCTCCCACGGTTTTCGACGCCGTGGCGGACCGTCTGGCCAACCCGCTGCTGGAAAGCCCCGACGACGTGGTGGGCACGCTGCTGCAAGGCCGTGACTTCGCCAAGGAAAGCGTGGCGATCTGGCCCGTGTCGCCGTTGGACATCGACACCTTCACCGTGTTCTTTGCCGGGGCCGACGGCGAAGTCCGCCCGCTGATCTCACCCAGCACCGGTGAACCCGTTTTGGTGGCCGCGACCGACCCGGTCACCGGCGAGGTGATCCAACAAGCGGACGGCCAGCCGCTGATGCGCCCGGTCTTGATGCAGCGCAACCGCGCGTTTGTCTTCGCCACCCCCGGCACGGCGGTCACTCCCGATCTTCAGCCTGTGCGGCCGGTGCGTGAATACGCGGCGATGCGCTAACCCCGCTTGAGCGGCGGGCCGACGTTGGGGCGTCGGGTCGTCGGTCTATGCGGTGAATGACCGCGGTTACGAAGCGCCCGACGCGTGGCCCACAAAGCCGATCGGCTCGCCGGTCATCGTGTGATACAAGTTCATCAAGCGGCCGATCTGGTCGCTGGCCAGGCGTTCTTCATGCACCCAGGCGCGGGCACGCAGGCCCAGGTCGTCCGCGTCGCCGGGCATTTCCACCACCCGCGTCAGGACATCCGCCCAGGCTCCCGCGTCGGGTTGTGACAGCACCCAGGCCGTGTGGTTGTGGGTCAGCTCGTCCAAAGCCGGGTCTTGGGCGGCCAGCACCGGCACCGCGCGGGCCATGGCCCGGAGGGTCACGCTGCGGGTGCGTCCCGAGGCCTGGGGCAGCACCAGAGCATCGGCCATGAGCAACAAGTCGCGGTGCCCAGGTTGGCGGGGCACAAAGGACACGTTGGCCAGCAGGCCGCGGCGCAGCGTCTCGCGCCACAGGCGGTGGGGATCCGAGCGCGGTGTGTCGAAGAAAAACTGGGTCGCGGGGTGCTTGGCCACCACCTGGGCCATGCCCGAAAGCAGTGCGCGGTAATCGTCGTCGAGTACCCCGTCGCCGGCCACCGCCACACACATCGGTCCGCCGGGCGGCCGGCCTCCGGCCCGGGGCACCTGCACGTGCACGCCGGGGAAGATGGTCTCGACCCGCACCAGGTTTTGGGTACGCCGGCGCAGCTCTGCGGCCAGCGGTTCGCTGGCCGCCATCAGCACGCAGCGGGTGGGCCGCAGTTGGCGGACCAGGCGAGCGGCGTGTTCGGCGTCGGCCCAGTTCGCGGCGCGGAAGACCACCGCCGCGTCGAGCTGCTCGCCCAGGGTCGCCGCCGCGGCCCACACCCCGCGGCTGAGCGCGTGAATCAGCGTGACGTTGGAGGCGGCCAGCGGAGCAGCCAGGCGCATCAGCCGCCGGTGATCCAACCCGCCAAAACGCGAGCCCTCCCAGGTCAGCCTGTGGCCGTACAGGGGCGAATCGCCCAGCGGCCCGTCGACGAGTCCCGTCCGGTCCGTCTGGTCGTCGTTCTCTTCGGTCAGACGCCACTTGCGGGAGGCCCGCACCGCACCCGCGGGCACCACTCGGGTGAGCTGCACCTGTTCGTCCATCAGCCCCACGCACAGCTGGCGGAACTCGGGCAGTTCCTGGTCCAGGTAGTCGGCGTCGGCGATGAGCGCTGCGTGCACGGCCCCATCGTAAACGCAGCCGGACCGGGGAGCGGGGCGGCGTACCATGGCCCCTATGCCAGCCGACCCGACCTCCACGCCCTCCCCCGCCCCGGCCGATGCGCCCTGGACCACGCGACGGCTGCTGCACTGGACCACGCAACATTTTGAAGCCCGCGACATCGACTCGCCGCGGGTGTGCGCCGAGATGCTGCTGGGCCACGTGCTGGGGGTCGAACGCCTGCGGCTGTACATGGAACCCGACCGCCCCGCGGCCGTGGAGGAGCGCCAGGCCTTCCGCGCGCTGGTCACGCGTGCCGCCGCCCACGAGCCGGTCGATTATCTGGTGGGCCGGGCCCCGTTTTTCGGCCTAGAGCTGGAAGTCGGCCCCGACGTGCTGATCCCCCGGCCCAGCACCGAGACGCTGGTTGAGTTTGTGCTGCAGGACGCCCGATCCCGCGGCCTGCAAGACCTCGCTTTGGCTGATCTGTGCACCGGTAGCGGGGCGGTGGCGGTCGCCCTGACCCGTCACCTCAGCGCGGCCCAGACCGTGGCCACGGATCTCTCCGAAGCTGCCTTGGCCGTGGCGGCCCGCAACGCCGCCCAGGCGGGCGTGGCCGACCGCGTGGCATTCCGCCACGGCGACCTCTACGAACCGCTGGAAGACCAGCGTTTTGACTACCTGCTGGCCAACCCGCCCTACATCCGCGACACCGAGTGGGCGGACGTGGCCGCCAACGTGCGCGACTACGAGCCGGTGAGCGCGCTGCGCAGCGGCGTGGACGGCCTGGACCACCTGCGTCCGCTGATCGCGCGGGCGGCGGACCACCTCAAGCCTGGCGGGGTGGCGTTGTTCGAGCACGCCGCGTCGCACGAAGCCGAGGTGCTCGCGCTGGCCCACCAAGCCGGGTTCGCCCACGCCCACGTGCTCCGCGACCACGAACGCCTGCCCCGGGTGCTGGTGCTCAGCGGCGAGCCGCCGGCCGGGGCTTAGCCGCACGCAGGTCCCGCAAGCGCCAACGAGGCCTAGCAAGGCCCAGCGGGGCCCAAACACGGCCAGTGGGGCCCAAGCAAGGCCCTTGGCGCAGCAAAACACCCGCGTCAATCGCCAAAAAGGCGTTCGACGCGGGTGTGTGCAGTGGGCGAAGCAGGATTCGAACCTGCGTAGGCGTAAGCCAACGGGTTTACAGCCCGTCCCAATTGGCCGCTCTGGCATTCGCCCGGGCCGAGGAAGGTAGCAGGCCCAGCGGGCCTTGTCGAAACCCCGGTGCGCGGACGGCTCCGGACCGGGCCCGCAGGAGGGTTCGTCAGGCCCGCGCCGCCCCATGCCAGCCCCGTGGCGGGTACCTTTGAAAGGCCCGATCCGTGTCGCTGCCGCGCCCACCCCCCGGGGAAACCGAACCGATGACCGCCGCGTCTTCTGCTCTCAATAGCCACGTGCTGGTGCTGAACAAGCTCTGGGTTGCGGTGCGTGTGGTTGATGCGCGGCGGGCCTTCTCCATGGTCGCCCGCGACATGGCCCAGGTGATCCAGGTCGATGACGGCAGCTACCGGGCCCACGACTTTTCCGACTGGACCCAGGTCAGCCAAGCCCGGGCCCAGCACGCACAGCAGCACGGCGGCGACCCGTCGCACGAATGGGTCCGCACCGTGCGTCTGAACCTCGCGGTGCCGCGGGTCATCCGGCTCTTGCACTACGACCGCGTGCCGCGGCGCGAAGCCAAGCTCAACCGCCGCAACATCTTTGCCCGCGACCACAACTGCTGCCAATACTGCGGCAAAGCTTTTTCCACCCAAGAACTCAGCCTCGACCACGTCGTGCCGCGCACCCAGGGCGGCGGATCCAGTTGGAAGAACCTGGTGTGCTGCTGCGTGCGCTGCAACAGCCGCAAAGGCGGACGCACCCCGGCCCAGGCCAACATGCCCCTGATCCGCGAGCCCCGCAAGCCCCCGTACCACCCGGTCTTGGCGGTCCGCATCGGCCATAAGAAGTACGAATCTTGGAAGGCCTTCCTCGATCAGGCCTATTGGTCTGTCGAGCTCAAATAAGCACGATCAGGCCTATTGGTCTGTCGAGCTCAAATAAGCACGATCAGGCCTACTGGTCTGTCGAGCTCAAATAGCCCCCGCGAAGCCTGGGCACAGCCCCGGGCTCCCCCATTTCCGCCATGGCGTGTGGCCCCATCCACGCAAAAGCCGTGCGTCGGGGCATAAGTGTTTTCCCTTGGATCGGGGCGGAAAACCTGCCTCTTCCGATAATTTCGCCCGCGAGGTGGATTTATCGCCTCCGCTGCCGCGTTGCGCATCAGCCGGGGCGGCCCGGATGTCAAGTTGGGCAATCTGCATCCCGATGCTCCTATTGGAACGTCTGGGCAAGGCCCTGCCGCACGCTGCGGTGTGTCCGCCCGAGGAGAGAACCCCATGGCCAGCGCCAGTAAAGATAGCCCAGTCCCCGATCGCCACGCAGCCTCCGAGCCATCGGGTGCGGAAAACAACGCGCACGCACAGCGCCCTGCGGCCAGCGCCCCGCGCAACGGCTCCCGCAAGGCCAACGGCAAAAAAGCCAAGTCCCCGCGCAGCACGCCCGACGCCACGCTCTTTGCCAAACAGGTCTTCACCACCGGTGAAGCCGCGGACCTGTGCAAAGTCAGCCAACAAACCATCATCCGCTGCTTCGACGCAGGCCGGCTCAACGGCTTCCGTGTGCCGGGCTCGCGCTTCCGGCGCATCCCCCGCGAAGATCTGATCCGGTTCATGCGGTCCAACGACATCCCCACCGACGGCTTTGTCACCGGCAAGCGTCGCGTGCTGGTGGTCGACGACGACCCGGCGATCGTCGAGCTCTACACCGACATCCTGGGAAGCGATCCCAAGCTTGAAGTGCGCTCTGCGGCCACGGGGTACGACGCGGGGTTGGTTTCTTCGGGCTTCAAGCCCGAACTCATGGTGCTGGACTACATGCTTCCAGACATCAACGGCAACGTCGTGTGCCAGACTATCCGCGGCAACCCCCAGCTCAAGGGCATGCGCATCTTGCTGGTGTCGGGCGTGGTAAATCAGGCTGAGATCGAAGGGCTGTTGGCCGCGGGCGCCGACGAGTTTTTGAAAAAGCCTTTCGACATCGACACCCTGCTCGAACGCGTCCACGCGCTGCTCAGCGTGTGAGCCTTGGTGTGCCGCGGGGCTTGATTTCCCGTGGCTGTCCCGGAGACGCTGCATGGTGACCGTCCAATCACAATCTGCCGCCGCGGCCGCTGGGTCCGCGGGCGCCGCCGATCCGGGGCCTGCCCCCGCCGACGCCACCGCGGCCCGCCAGCACGAGTTGATCCTTGGCCGGATCACCACGCTGCCCACCCTGCCGCCGGTGGCGGCGCGGCTCGTGGCTCTCACCAGTGACGACGACGCGAGCGCCGCGGACGTGGTGAGGCTGGTGGAGAGCGACCCGGCGCTCACCGCTACCGTGCTGCGGCTGTGCCGAGCCACCGACCGCGCCGGGCACCGGCGCGACCCGATGCCCACCGTCTCCAGGGCGATCGCTTTGCTGGGCTTCAACGCGCTGCGCAACGCCGTTCTCACCGCCGGTGTGCTTCAGTCGGTCCCCCCGCCGCACGCCCAATCCCCGGGCGTGCAGCCTGGTCTGGACCGCGCGGGGTTTTGGCGTCACAGCCTGGGTGTCGCGGTCGTGGCCGAGCGGTTGGCCCGGCTTCAGCCGCGCCTGGGCATCGAACCGGAGCTGGCCTTTGTCGCAGGCCTGCTGCACGACCTGGGTAAGCTGGCGCTCGATCACATGCTGCCCCAGGCCTACGCGCAGGTTTTGGCTCTCACGCAAACCCACCGCGGCGATCTGGCCGCCTGGGAGACCCGGGTGCTGGGGGTGGATCACCACCGCGCGGGCCGACGCCTGGCCGAACACTGGGGCCTTCCCACCGCGCTGGCCCAGGCCATGGCCTTGCACCGGGCCCCCGCCGCGGGCCAACCGGGGGCCCAGGCCCCCGCTGCAGGCGACCTGCCGCGGCTGATCGGCGTTGCCGATGCGCTGGTGCGTGAACGTCAGGTGGGTTACTCGGGCAACCACACCACGCCCCACGCCGCGGCCCGTGCCGCGGCCATGGGCTTCGACGCCATGTCGGTTGAAGCCACCGCCGAAACGCTGTTCCCCGCGCTGGCCGAGCGTGCGGTGGCCTTGGGGCTAGACGACACCTCCAGCGACGCGCTGGTACAGCAGAGCCTCGACCACGCCCGTGACGCATTGGGTCACGCCCACGCGGCGCTCGATGACCGCTCGCGCCGCGTTGCGGGCCAGCATCAGGTGTTGCAAGCCCTGACCGCCTTTACCCATAGCGTTCAGCCCACCAGCGGGGTGGACGACGTGTTGGCGGCCATCGCCGCTTCGGCCGACCGGGTGCTGCCACCGGGCGACCGCGCCCTTCTGCATGTGCCCGCCCACCCCGTGGGCCCTGTGGGCACCAGCCCCTGGAGCCTGCATCGCTTTGACAGCGATAAGCCCGGTTCCGCCAAAGCGTTTTTGCCTCCGACCGGAGGGCTGGCCACGCTCATCACCGCCACCGACGGGGCGGACGCCGAACTGGTGGGGGTGCCCTGGCTGGCCCATCGTTTTGAGCGCCCCGAGGCGATGCGCGTGCTGGCCCTGGGGCAGGTCACCCAGGGGTGGCTGATCTACCGGGCCCATCCGCGAGGCTCGGCCCAGGGCCCGGCCTTGTCCGCCTTGGCGGGGGTGTGGGGTCATGTCCTGGCCGCCGCCGAGGCCCACCAGCGTTCCCGAGACGTCAGCGAAGATCTCGCCCGCACCAGCGAGGCCCTGTCCCACGCCCGTTCGGACGCCGCTCAGCGCGAAAGTCTGATGCGCTTGGGCGAAATGGCCGCGGGGGCCGCCCACGAGATGAACAACCCCTTGGCGGTTATCCGCGGGCGCAGCCAGCAGCTCAGCACACAGTTGCCATCGGATGCCGAGCCCCACCGCGCCGCGGTGCACATCGAGCGGGCCGCGGTCCAACTCACCGACCTCATCACTGCGCTGCGCACCTTCGCTCAGCCCCCGGTCGCGACCCCCACCCCGGTCGACATCACCACGCTGGTGGGCGAGGCCGTCAGCGCCGCCCGCGCCGCTGTCCCGCGCCGCAGCGGGCGGCCAGGCACGTCCATCAACCTGCGGGTGGCACGGGGTGTGGGTCGGGTAAACGTGGACCCGGAGCTGATCCGAAACGCTTTGCACGAACTGCTGTCCAACGCCTTGGAGTGCGGCCCGCGTAGCACGGTGATCGTCGAATTGAAGATCCAGTCTGCCGCCCCGGCCGATCTGATTGGGTCCGAAAACGCGGTAAACAGCGTACCCAGTGGCCCGCGGCTTCTGATCGAAATCCGTGATGACGGCCCGGGTATGGATCCGCACACCCTTGCCCACGCCATGGATCCCTTCTTTTCCGCACGTTCCGCGGGCCGCGGGGTGGGCATGGGCCTGGCGCGGGTGCAGCGGTGGGCCCAGGCCCATGGGGGGATTTTGCGGATCGAATCGGACCCGACACGCGGGACTGCCGCCACGCTGGACCTGCCGGTGGATTCAACTGCTATGTAGCCCGATGGACGTGTTGGAACGGCGCTTTGGACCTCTCAGCGCCCCCCAGGAGAAATGATTTGACCCCTGAATCCCGCCCCCCAGCCGACCACCCCGCGTCACCTCGCCCCACGGCGAGCGGCCCGGCCTCATCGATGCCCAAGATGGCGTGCCGCGTGTTATTGGTCGAGCCGGGACGAGCCCACGGCGCAACCCTAGCCGCGTGCACCCGCCCGGGGCGGCACATCGAGCTGGTCTACGCCGAATCCATGGCCGAAGCCCGCGAGCTCTTGGCAGACATCGACATCGACGCGGCCCTGGTGTCTTTGGACCTGCCCGATGGCGACGGACTGGACCTTGCCCGCGACATCGCCCACCTCTCCCGGCCGACCGCCTCGCTGGTACTCAGCTCTAGACGAGATTTTGAAGTGGCCCGCGCTGCTCTGCGCGCGGGGGCCGACGACCTAGTGCTTCACGGTGTGGCCGCCCCCGAGTTGGGCCGGCGGCTGGACGCGGCCCTTGAGCGAAAGTTGCGCGAAAAATCCCAGAACGCCCGCGTGGCCCGGCTTCACCGTTTGTGCCGCAAGCTCAACCGAGCCCGCATCGAAGTCTCTGAACAAGTCGATCTGCTCTGCAGCGACCTGGTGACCGCCTATCAAGAGCTTGCCTGCCAGATGCAGAACGCCAGCCACACCGGCGAATTCGTGCACGTGATCGAAGGCGAGCTGGACTTGGAAGTCCTGCTGCGTAAAACCCTCGAACACCTGGTGAGCCGCGTGGGCCCCTGCAACGCAGCCATCTTCCTGCCCGCCACCCTCGACGAATACAGCCTCGGGGGCTACGTCAACTACGACTGCCGCAAAGACACGGTCGATGGTCTCCTGGACGACATGGCCGACACGCTCGCCCCCCGGGTGGCCGAAAGCGGCGCAGAGCTGATCCACCTCACCTCCAACGCCGAGATCGACCGCTGGACCGGTGGCGGTCTGGCCCCCGAGGCCCTGCGTGGCAGCTGCGCCGTGGCGGTGCCGTGCATGAGCGACGACGAATGCTTGGCGGTGGTCACCCTGTTCCGCAGCTCCGACACGCCCTTCACCGAAGAGCACCTCGATCTTCTGTCGAGCCTGGGCCCGGTGCTGGGGACGGGGCTGGAAAAGATCATCCGCATCCACCACCGTGCCGGCTTTGTCGATAACGCCGAAGACGACGAATTCAGCGGCGGCTACGGCTCGTACGATGGCGACCACGACGGCTACAGCGAGCCCGAAGGCCCCGAGTCGGGCGCCGACGACGAATACCCGTTTTAATGTGAGCCCCGGCAGTCTCTAAACTGCGGGGATGACCAGCCCACAAGACGCCCAACCCGCCGTCCCGTCGACCTCCCAGAAGCCCTGGGAACACGCCAAAGCCAGCGGCAGCGAGGGCGACCCCCTGGCCGCCCGCTTTGTCTCGTCGCTGGACTACGACAAACGCCTTTACACCCACGACATCGCCGGATCGGTCGCCCACGCCCGCATGCTGCGATCCGTGGACCTGCTCGACGATGCCGAGCTCAAGCAGATCGAAGACGGCCTGGCCGCCATCGGCGCCGAAATCGCCGAGCAAGGCGACGCCTGGCCGGGTTGGAAGGTCGAGCTCGAAGACGTGCACATGTGCGTCGAAGCCGCGCTGGTGGAAAAAACCGGCAACGCAGGACGCAAGCTGCACACCGGCCGCAGCCGCAACGACCAGGTCGCCCTGGACCTGCGGCTGTGGGCCCAAGACGCCCACGCCACGATCGCCGAAAAACTCCACCGCGTGACCCACGCCTTTGTCGACATGGCCCAGGCCCAAGGCCATGTAGTCATGCCCTCGTACACCCACCTCCAGCGCGCCCAGCCCATCGTGGT
>JALZVY010000178.1 GCA_023300125.1 Phycisphaera sp. | reverse complement strand
TCGGCATTCAGTCGGCGAACAGATCCACCGCCATCGTGATCAACCGTTCAAGCCGCACCGGTTTAAGCACATAGCCATCGACCCCGAGGTCTTCGGCATATTGCTGATGTCGTTTGCCCTCGTTGGCAGTCACCATCACCACCCGCGGGGCGTTCTCGATCTTCTTGATCTTTTCAAGCACCAAGAAACCCGAACGCTTTGGCAGCATCATGTCCAGCACCACCAGGTCCGGTGGGTCAGCCTCGACGATGCGCACCGCCGAGTTGCCGTCGCCACACACCTGGGTGAGCGCACCCTCGGCTTGCAGGGCGTGGTCCACCGCGGCACGGATTTCCGGGTCGTCATCGACCACCAAGATCTTTCGATCGCGCAGGCGCAGCTCTTGGTCGTCGTCGTCACGGTGGGCCATCTGGGCCTGCAGGTCGGCTTCGTCAGTCATGGTGGTCAGCTTTCACGGGAGTCATGGCGATCAACGCCGTTGGCCAAACAGTTTAGCCCAACCGCGGCGGGCCGCGCACCCCCCATGCTCACAGCCCGAATCCCCGTACCACGTGCCGCTATCATGAAAGTCCCTTGCTGCGTGCCCCCGCCCTCAGCCCCGCGTCCGCCCCCCATAACGCACCGGACCGGTCCGCCCGGCAGGTGTGGTGGTTTTCCGACGGCAAGCCCGGCCACATGTCGCAAGTGCGGGGACTGGTCGAGGCCCTGCGGCGCTGCGGCGACTTCGAATTGCTAGAATTTAATTGTGCCCGGGGCATCCCGCAGGCCCATCAACGCCGACACATGCACGTGGCCCAGAGCACGCTGACCGCCCCGCCGCTGATCGTGGGCGCAGGCCGCCGCACCCACCGGCCCATGCAGCGTGCCAAACGCCAGACCCGCGGCCTCACGGTGGTGCTGATGCTGCCTGTCTGGCCCACAGGCCAGCGTAAGCGGGGTTTCGACCTCTACGTGGTGCCCGAACACGACGGCGTGAAAGCCGCCCACAACGTGCTGCTGACCACCGGCGCCCTGAACCCCCTGACCGCCCGGGGGCCCCACGACCCCCAGCGGGGCGTGATGCTGATCGGCGGGCCCTCCCGCCGCTATTTGTGGGACGGACTGGCCACCCTCGAACGCCTGCAACGCCTGGTCGCCGACAGCCCCGAAATCACCCATTGGTCCGCAACCAGTTCGCGCCGCACCCCCGCCGCGGCCGAGCACGCCCTGCCGGGCTTGCACCCTCGGATCCACTTCACCCCCGCCCACCAAACCCCCCAAGGCTGGGTCGCCAGCGCCTTGGCGGGCGCCGGCACCGCCTGGGTGACCGAAGACAGCGTGTCAATGGTCTTCGAAGCCCTGACCGCCGGCTGCCGCGTGGGGCTGCTGCCCATGCCCCGGGCCCTGGGCTTGGGCGAACGCTTCCTGGGGTGGGGGCCCGGGCGGGTCACCGCGGGCGTCGGGCGTCTGGTCCAGCGGGGTCTGGTCACGCGCTTTGACGACTGGGTCACCGGCACCGCGTTGCCCGCCCCCAACCCGCTTGCCGAAACCACCCGTGTGGCCGCCAACGTCTGGGAACGGTGGGAAGCGCACACGCTCGCCAGGGCTTCATCCGCGGTGTAAACGCCGCGCCTCATCCCGCATCAGGCCGTATTAACGTAGGGTCATCCTTGATTGCACCAACCCACGAGGCCAACACGGCCTTGGAATTCCTGGCACCACGCCAAGCGAATAACCGTGTGCATGCATGACTTAGAAAACCCCCTGCACCCGCGTGATCGCCCAACGAGGTCCCCTTGCCCAGCCCAACGCTCACCGCACCCACCGTTGTTGACGCGCTACGCGCATGCCCTGTCTGCGACGATCCGCCCTCCGAGGTCCTGCATCGCTTCGCTTCCAAGCTTTGGTCCGTGGTGCGCTGCCCGGGCTGCGGCATGGTCTATCTCAAAAACGCTCCCAATCAAGACACCCTCAAAGACGAGCACGCCTGGGAGCACACGGCCGGCACCGAGCGCGAGAAGCGCCGCGAAGGCCGACGCCTCCACTACGCCGTGAGCGACCGCCTCAAGAAGATCAAGCACCTGATCCGCCGCGGCCGCGAGAAGAACACCGAGCTCATCAACCAGCTCCGTCCCGAAGGCGGCCGCCTGCTGGATGTGGGCTGCGCCTACGGCCGCACCCTCGAACGGCTCGACACCGCCAAATGGCAGCTTCACGGCATCGAGCCCTCGCCCGCACTGGCCCAGCGCGCCGACGCGCTATGCCAGCAGCACGGCGGCCGTGTCGTGGCCGACACCGCTGTGGGCGGCCTGCCCCAGTTCGAGGCCGACTACTTCGACGTGGTGGTCATGCGTTCGTTCCTGGAACACGAAGTCCACGTGGGCCCGGTGCTCCGCGGCGTGCTGCGGACCCTCAAACCCGGCGGACTCACCCTCATCAAGGTGCCCAACGCCGGCTGCTGGAACGCCGCACTCAAGGGCGCCAAGTGGCCGGGCGTGCGTCACCCCGACCACGTCAATTACTTCCGCCCCCACGACCTACGCAAGGCCGTCACCTCGGCGGGATTCCACACCATCTCCTTCCCACTGCTGCGCCGCCTGCCCAGCAGCGACAACATGTGGCTGGTGGCATACAAGGCCCCCACGGCGTGAATCCCGCACCGCTTGTTGCCGGTGCCACGCTGGCGGGTCTGGGCTTGGCCGTTTACCAAAGCACCCGCTACGCCTGGTGGACCCAGCCCCAGGCCTGGCACTGGCCGCGGGTGCTCATGTATCACATGGTCAGCCCCCACCGCCCCGGGGCACGCTTCAACAAACTCCGGGTCCCCCCCGCTCGCTTTGAACAGCAGGTGCGGTGGTTGGCCGAAAACGGTTTTTCGTTTGTCCACGCCAGCGCCCTGGCCCAACCCCACACGCTGCCGCCCAAGCCCGTCTGCCTCACCTTTGACGACGGCTATCACGACAACCTCGCGCACGCCGACCCGGTGCTGGCTCGCCACGGAGCCTGCGCCACGCTCTACTTGGTGGGCGACCGCACCGGCGGGTGGTCCAGCAAAAAAAAGGCCCATCACGCCGACGACGAACTCGCCAACGAGCCCAAACTCAGCGACGACCAGGTCCGCGAGTTGATCGCCACCGGTCGCTGGGAGCTGGGGGGACACACCGCGACCCATGAGAACCTGCCCCAACTCGACGACCACGCGGCGGCCGAGCAAGTGGCTTATTCGCGGCAGCAGTTTCCCGCGGTGTTCGACACCCCGTCGCCCAGCTTCGCCTACCCCTTTGGGATCTTCGGCCCGCGCGAAGCCGCCTTCGCCCGCGACGCGGGCTACACGCTGGCTCTGCGGGCCGACGGCGGCCTGTCCGATCCTTCCACCTGGGATGCGATGGCCGTGCCCCGCATCAAAGTTTCAGGCAAAGACCGCCTGTTTTCATTCAAAATCCGCATGAAACGTGGCCGCCGCGGCTGGTAGAGCGCGGGCCCTGTTACCTTCCACACGTGATCCAACTCAGCCACCTCGAACCTTTCGCCGTCGGCGGCCGCCGCGCGTGTTACGTCCACCCCGACGACCCGCACCGCTGCATCAAGACGCTGCGCACCGACGACCGCAAGACGGTCCGCATCACCAAGCACCCGCTCATCCCCGCCCGTTGGCGGCGGACCTACGACAACAACGCCGACGAGCAGCGGGAGCTCGAAAAACTCCAGCGCTCACGGGGCCCGCAGATCACCTCGGCCCACCTACCGGTCTGCCACGGCGTCCAGCCCACCGACCTGGGCCCGGGCCTGGTCCTGGACCTGGTGCGCGACGCCCCTCAAGCAGGCAACGCCAGCACGTCAAACCCCCATGGCCCTGCCAGCCCCGGGCCCATCGGCCGAACCCTGCGTGACTACCTCACCGCCGGCGAGCCGATCGAGACCTTCCGCCCGGCCTACGACGCCTTTGCCGCCTGGCTTTTGAAACACCGCGTGCTGACCCGCGGCCTGCACGACCACAACCTGGTGGCCCAACACCGCGCCGACGGCACCTGGCGGCTGGTGCTGATCGACGGCATCGGTGACCCCGCATGGCTTCCCTTTGCCAGCCTCATCCCAGCCCTGGGACGCAAAAAAGTCCTCAAACGCACGGCGGCCGCGTGGCCCCGCATGGCGGCCTTTGCCACCGCCGGCGGTGTCAGCGACGAGCTGGTCAAAACCAGCAGTTGGGACCAAGGCATGCTCCGCCACCGCGGCGAGTAAACCTCATTCACGCGACCAAGCTGCCCCCCCTGACCCCACCCACCACCGCCAAAAGTCAGGGTACACTTCGCATACGACGCTTTCGTGGCTCAACGTGCTGCGGGTCTGCGCCCCTCCGATCCAGCGTCCATCCCCGGTTTAATCCCATGCGCCATCGCTGGTCCGAAAGAGCCAAACAGCTCGTCCGTCCGATGCTCTACCGGATGTTCCACGCTCAATCCGAGGTGTTCACCTGCCCGATTTGCGCCTACCGCGGGCCGTTTAAAAGCAAACGCATCAGCCGCAGCCCCGACCTCACGCGGCCGCATTCCAAGTGCCTGGGCTGCGCATCCAACGAACGCCACCGGATGATGTACCTCGTGATCGAGGATCTCGCCGAGCGTTACGACCTTTCGCAAATGTCGGTGCTGCACATCGCTCCCGAAGACTGCCTCACCACCCAGTTGCGCCAGCACTTTGGCCGCTACGAAACCGCGGACCTGTTCGCCCCGGGCGTCGACCACAAAGAAGACCTGCAGGCGATGTCATTCCCCGACGGACACTACGACTGCATCGTCATCTCGCGTGTGCTCACGGTGCCGCCAGATCTCGACGCCTGCCTCAACGAGCTTCGCCGGGTTCTTCCCGCCACCGGCGGCCTCGCGATCGTCGCCGAAACCTACACCCACGAATCCACCCAAGAATTCGGTCGCTTTATCAACGAACGCTCACGCGAGATTGGTTTGGACCTGTTGGAGCAGTTGGAGCAGCGATTCGATCGCGTCGAGCAGATACGCTCAGACCACTACGACGAAAAGACCTTTCAACTCACCAACCGAATCCATCGCGACGGCCAAGCCCACGACGCATACCCCGAACCCGTGCGTCACCCGGGCCTGGGCTTCCGCGAACTGGTCGCCGTCGGCCACACCGGCCCCGGCGCCTGATACCGCGCTCACCCCACGTCCAGCCCCGCATGGCCTCACTCTCCAAGTTTTTCCGCCGCCGCCGCGAGCTGGCCAGGTTCGCCCCGGAGATGCGCCACACCGAGAGCGCCCTGGCTCAGGCGTGCGGGCATCCCGTCAGCCTCAAGCCCGCCGCCACCAAGGGGGGCTACGACGAAATTTATTACGCGCTACGCCCCGCCGGCGAACAGCCCACCGGACGCGCTCATGAACGTTTCGCCGTGGTGCGCATCAACAGCCCCCACAAAACGCAAAACGACCCGATTCACCCCCACGACCCCAGCGTGCCGCTCGACGCCGCGAGCCGACTCGAACGCGAATGGAACGCCTACGACGTCCTGGGGCCGCTGGGTCTCTCGCCCAGCGCGCTGTGGCGCAGCGACACCGCGATCGCCTGCACCTGGCTGCACGCAGACCGCGTCTCGCGTCACCTTGCGCGGCACCGTGATCAGGTGTGGAACATCGCGGACGACGCCTTTGCCTTGGTCACGCAGATGCACGAACACGGCGTGGTCCACCTGGACTTGAACCTGGGCAATCTGCTCATTGATCCGTCAACCCAAAAACTGCAAGTGATCGATTTTGAATTCGGCCCCTCGGACTGGGCCCAGCCAGACCAACAGCGCGCTTTCGACTACCTGCGTTTGGTCGAAGACTTCGTCAAGCCGCGCCGTGGCGGGGATCACATCGCTCAAAATCCGCAGCGCCTCGCGGATCTTCTCTCGCGCCATGTCCCAGACATTGCCGCGGGAGCAGACCTTCGCTTCGGCGCAAAAAAACTCAGCCGCCTCACCTCCGTCCCCTCGGTGTATCACGCGGTGCGCGGCGTCTTCAACGGCTTGCCCGAAAAGTTCTAAGCCTCAACCCAAGGCCACGCGTCTGCGGGTTTGCCCCTTAAAAATCCGCGGTTAAAAACATTTGGAATCACGCAAGATCCGCTCTAGCGCCGCCGCAGAGTCTTCTAGCGTGGCATTGTTGTTGAACGCCAAATAGAAACCAGGAACGCGCCCCGCCAGCTGCGCAAACATATCGCCGTCATACGCCGCATGCCCAGACCGCGTCACTTCCAGTTCTTTGCGACGGGCCACTTGGTCAAAATCAACCAGGCAGTGAACCACCGGCACACGCAGCCCTGCCACCGCAGTGAGCCACCGCCAGCGCGAAAAACGCGGCCGGTCGGTTTTGCGGTCCAGATATAAAAAATCAGTCAAGGTGCGATCGATCAGCAGCCGCCGCCCGCGCCAGTGCTTCAATCGCATGCCCCAGCAAGCCCGCAGATACACCAGCGGCGCCAACCGCTCATCAAATGTCTCGCGCGATTGCCTGAGCAACGGACGCACAAAAATCACCAACAGCTTGAACAAATACGATTTGCGATAAAGGTGCTTGCCGGTGAACACCCGTTCGATCGCTGGCACCCGCTGCGTCATGGCCCCCGCCAGGGAGGTCTTGCCCGCCCCATCGCATCCCATCACGCACACCAGCCGGTTTTTGCGCGGCGGCGCTAAAAACAGCCGCCCCCACGCTCCGCGCAGCCGCGCTCCCACCGGCCCATCCAACGCAACACAGGCTTTCATGTCCTGCAACGCAGCGTCAAGAAGCGGCCGATCCAACGTGCGGGATTCGCGCAGACGGTCGATCTTCGTCGCCCACGCCTCCTGGCCCGCGGCCCGCAGGCCCTGCGCGTAGGCCTCCAAACGCCCCTGGGCCGAGGTTCCGGCAAGGTCTTTTCGCTTGGCTTCAAGGTGGTGAAGGTACACCCACGCCTCGAGCTGCACGGGCCAGCGCAAAACCGGTGAGTCGCTCGCCACGCAAGCCTTCTGCGCACCGGCAAAAGTCAGCGACGCCCTGCCCCGGTCGATCTGGGGGACTTGGCGCCACAGGTCCAACGCCACCCGCTGGCGGCCGTCGATCGCGTGCAGAATCAGTTCGGTCTTGTACGCCCGCCGGGTCACCACCTGGGTATGACACCACCCCGACACCGTCCAGCCGCGGGCTTGTTCCAGCAACTGGTCCACCGCCGCAGGGGCCATCAATAAATCGGTGTCGTCATCGAGCGCCGGGCGGGTCAACACATCCGCGCCGCGTAACTGGATCGCCGCAGGTCCGCGGTCGCGCCAATCCGCCAAACATCGCGCGAGGCCATCATCAAGATTCAGCATGGAATTACCGGGGCCTGCGTCGTTTTTCACCACGCGCATTCTACCGTCCTCCCCCGTGCGCGGGCCCCGCAGCAACCGCCTGGAGCCGTGCCACGCAACCCGCGTAAACTCGCAAGCTCTCCTGCCCCATGGCCCCTCCCGCAGACCACGACATGCCCCCGCTTGAACGCCGCCTCACCATCGCTCAGCTGCTGCCAGCGCTCGACGGCGGCGGTGTCGAGCGGGGCACCCTCGAAGTCAGCCGCGCTCTGGTTGAGCGTGGCCACCAGAGCCTGGTGGTCTCCGCGGGCGGCCGCCTGGTCGACGAGCTGCGCGGGCACGGCGCCCAACACCTCACGCTGGACATTGGACGCAAGTCGCCGCTCACCCTCCGCCACGCCCGCCGGCTGCGGTCCTGGTGCCTCGAAAACGGTGTAGACATCTTGCACCCCCGCTCGCGCATGCCCGCGTGGGTGGCCACGCGGGCCCTGAAAGGACGCCAAGCCCCCCCGTATCCGCGGCTGATCACCTCGGTTCACGGGCTGCACAGCGTGTCGTGGTACAGCCGCGTGGTCACCGCCGGCGAGCGGGTTGAGGTCGTCTCCGAAGCTGCGCAGCGCTACGCCCTGGAAAACTATCCCGCCACCGACCCGGCGAAGCTGGTGCTCATCCCCCGCGGGGTGGATCCCGCGGCCTTTGCCCACGGCCATCGCCCCAGCGCGGCGTGGACCCAGACCTGGCGGCAAGATTTCCCTCACCTGCAAGACCGCTGGGTCATCGCCCTGCCCGGCCGCCTCACCCGGCTCAAGGGCCACCACGACTTCCTGGGCATCCTTGAACGCCTGCAAGCCGCGGACCTGCCACGCCCCGCCCACGGCTTGATCATCGGCGGCGAAGACCCCAAACGCGCCGCCTATGCCGCGGAGCTGCGCGACGCGGTGCGCCAACGCGGCCTTGCAGAAAACGTCACTTTCACCGGCCACCGCGCCGACGTACGTGACGTGCTGGCCAGCTGCGACGCCTGCGTGTCACTGTCGACCAAGCCCGAGTCGTTCGGCCGCGCGGTGCTCGAGTCCGTTGCCTTGGGTGTGCCCACCTTGGGCTATGACCACGGCGGGGTCGGCGACGTGCTGGCTCGGGTTTACCCCGCGGGCCGCATCCCCTTGGGCGATCTAGACGCCGCGGCCCACCGCTTGGCCCAGCTGGCGGCGGGCGACATGGCCCCACCTGCCGCCGACCCCACCCTGGGCGGGCTCACCCTGCAAGCCATGCTTGATCGCACCTTGGCGATGTACGAAAGCCTCGCCCAAGCCCCGCGCCGCTGACGCTTGGCTTTGATCACAGCCACGGCCCAAACACCTCAGCCCGAACCGATCACGGCCTCGCGTTTGGCTTTGCGGGCTTTGGCTTTGGCCCGTGCCCTTTGCTTGCGCGGCGAGGCTTTGACTTTGATCTCCAACGGATCCACCGGCGGGGGCGCCTCGATCTGGTCCATGGTCGCCTGGTCCATCCACGGCAGCTCCTCCAGGCTGCGGCGCAGGGCCTTGGGAAGCGGCTTGCCCAGCTTTTCGTGCCGCGGGCGGTGTTTCCAGCGGCGGTGCGTCCAGAGGAACTGTTCGGGCCTCAGCCGCACCATGCGCTCGAAGGCCCGGCAATAACGGGCGGTGATGTAGAACAACGGATCAGACTTGTCCTCCCACTCCTCGGGGTGGATCACGTCGGTGGTTCCCACCTCAAAGCGGAAATCACCGGGCAGCCGGTGCCCGTAGCCGCAGATGATCGGCGTGCGGTAGGTCATCGCCAGCAGGCCAATGCTCTTGTACGTGCTCGCCAGGCGCCCAAAAAAGGGAACAAACACGCCCTTGGGCCCGGCGTTCTGGTCGGCGGTGAAGGCCAAAAGCCCGTCGTTTTCCAGCACCGAGGTCATGCGCTCGGTCGCGTCAAACTTGGTGACGATCCGCATGCCCTGCCGCTCGCGGATACCCAGTAGCCAATCGTTGATCAGTTGGTTGTCCAGCGGCCGGGCGATGGTGTCGGTGTGATAGCCCAGCATCGCCAAGAAGTAACCCAAGACTTCCCAGTTGCCCAGGTGAGCGGTCAGCAAAATACGGGGCCCGTCGGCGTTTAGAACGTCGATGGCCGAGCCCAGGTCGCGGGCCTCGATGTGGTCACGCCAGCTGTCGCGGTTGAGTACCTGCGGGGTCTGCAAGATCTCAAAAGCCAGCTGCATCAGGTTGCGCGTGGACGCGCGGGCACATTCCGCCACCTGATCTTCGGTCCAGTCCGGGAAACACAAACGGATGTGGTACCGGGCCCGCTCCCGGTGCTTGCGGTCAAAACGGTCAAACAGATCGCCGATGCGCGCCGCCATGCGCTGGTTGGAACCAGGCGGAAACGACGTCACGAACATCGACATCAGCCGGGCTGCGACGTACTCAAATTTTTCGTAAACGGGTCCGCGTTGGGCCATGGCATGCACAGCCTAAAGGATTTTCTCGCCGCGTCATCCCGCCAGGCCGTGCAGTGGGCCCGGGCATGCCCCGTGGCCAAACGCAACGTCCTATCAGCCCGGCAAAACCCCTTGCCCCAGAGCCACCTCACGCGCACAAAAAACCCGCTCGGGGTCGAGCGGGTCGCTGCGTGTCAAGGAGATGCTCTCCCTGCTCAGCGTTCGAAGTAGCCGACCAAGTCCAGGAAGCGGCTCTGATTCAAGACCGGGATGCCCAGGCCCTGGGCGGTGCCCAAGAGGTCTTGGTAGGCCTGGAAGTTTTCCAGGGCCACGCGGTAAGCGCTGATCTTGACCAGGTCCAACTCATCGTCGGGCTTGCTGGGGTATGCCGGCTCTGAGCCCAACACGAGGTAGTCGGTGTCGAAACTCAACGCGTCGGCCAGCACGCCGCCTGAGCGGGCCACAATCGCCTCGATCCGTTCAAGATCACGGGCCTCGGTCTTGCCGTCGTAGTCCAGATCAAACTGGCCAAAGAAGTGGAACGAGAAGGTGCGGTTGGGGTCGTACACCACGTTGATCAACGCATCGCCCTCGGTCACCCGCACGCGTGGCTGGCTGCTGACGATGCGACCCACCGACTTGTCGGTGTCGACGTTGATGATCTCGACGATCGCCTTGCCTTGGCCCGCTTGATCGCTGATTTTCACCAGGTCGTCGGGGTCGAAAACATTGAAGGCCATGCCCAGACGCAGACCATCTTCACGACCAATGTCCAAGAACACCTTTTGTTCTTGGTTGTTGACCGTCACCACCCGAGCGTCGGGCAGGGTGACCGCGGGGCTTTCGACCACGGTGCCACGCAGTGCGTCAACGGCGTCCTTAAGCGCTCCGTTCTCATTGCTGGCGTCCGCCAACTGCCGGGCCAATTCGTCAAGCTGTTTTTGCTTCTCATCAAAGAGACGCCGGCTGCTGCTATCCAGCCCGGCGATCTGCTCGTCGATCAAACCGTTGAGCCGCTGGTTCTCGGCGCTGACCGCCTGCACCTTGCCGCTCAGGCCGTCCACTTCGGTCCGCAGCGCGGCCTCCAGGTCGGCCTTGGATTTTTGCGCTTCGACGTACCCCGCCTGAGCGGTCGCCGCGGCTTCGGACTGGCCCATGAGCGCCGTCTCGGCGCCTTCAAGCTTGTTGGTCTGCGTTAGCACCTGGCCCTGAAGTGACTGCACTTGGTTGCGAAGCGACTCGACCTCGGCCAGCAGCTTGCCGACCAAAGTGCCCCCTCCCTCGCGTGCCTGAACCTCGGCGAGGGTGGCGCTGCCCTTTTCGCCGGCATTGATGACCTGGTTAAGTTCCGCCGCGGCGGCCGAGGCGTCTTGCTGGTACTTGCCGGTTTGGCTGTACAGGATGATCGAGAGCAGCAGGAAGATGAACGAAGCCACCCCAAATACCACCATGCCCACCATCGAGCCGTTGTTGCTGGATCGAACGCGTGCCATGAACGAGACTCCGTGGGACCGGTGGACCGGCGGCCTCGTGGCCGCGCTAACGAACGTTAAGTGTCGGCCCCCTGCCACACGGCGTCAAGCGGTGTACACGCGATACCCCGCATGTCCTCCGATAACCCCACCCGAAGGGCCAAGCCCTGAAGCCCCAGGACAGCGGCCTCGGGGCCCCAAAACCTGCGGCCACCGCGCAGCAAAGCACCCGGGACGCTGCCGCCACCGGGTGCTTGACAAAGGAACGCGGACCGTAAGCCGAGTTCTGTTCCACAACGCCTCGCGGCGTTGGGGACGGCCATTTCTCTAGGCCCGCAGTTGCCTGCGGGCTCAAGCAACCTACCCGCAGCACCGGGTCTCCCCGGAGGCCGGACCGGCCTTCTGCCCGCCCCGTAGGGCGTGCGATGCTGCTGCTTGGTCTTGCACGCGGTGGGGCTTGCCGTGCCACGGACGTCGCCGCCCGCGCGGTGCGCTCTTACCGCACCCTTTCACCCTTACCTGTGCGGCGCCGGCGACGAGGCGAACCCCACTGCCGACTCCGCCATCGGCGGTGTGCTTTCTGTTGCGCTGTCCCTAAACGGGTCGTCTCCAACCCGCCCGGTGGGCGTTACCCACCACCGTGTCCTGTCGTGCTCGGACTTTCCTCGTGCCGGCCGGGCCCGAAAGCCCGTCGACCCGCGGCCGTCTCGTCCGCGTCCTACACGTATGCTACCCGCAGGCCGGGCGCTGGGCGCCGTCTTGTGGCCACCCATTGCCCCGCCCAGGACCCTGCCGCGTTGCCCCAGTCTTTTGCCCCTGAAGTCACGATCTGGACCAGCGCCAAACGGGCCCCCGCCGCGGCAGCGGTGATCGATCTGATGGGCGCCGCGGTCCAGCCCATCGGCGTCGGCGGGCCCCGAAGCTCCGCGGTCGAACGCCTGGCCAGCGACTTGGGCGTCGAGGCCGGTAACGACTTCCGGCAGCTGCGCGTGGACCGCCCCGCGGCCTTTCTGCTTCTCACATCGTTGGACGATGTGCCGGCGGCCGATCTGCAAGCCGCCGTGGATTCGGGCACGCGCATCATCACCCTCGAACCGCTGGCCGCGGATCTGAGCCACGCGGCAGCCGCGCGGTTCCCCGGCCACCCGGCCGCGGCGGCCTTTGCCCCGGCCTTCACCCAAAGCGCGGGCTACCGCGCCGCCGCCGACCCCCAAGATTCCATCGGCCCGCCGCGGCTGGTGCGGATGACCCACCTGGGCGGCCCGGACGAAGGCTCGCTGCTGGCCCGTCTGCTCGACGCTTGGACCGCGGTGCTGCGTTTCACCCCACGCCCCGAGGCGGTGACCGCCACCTTGTCGGGGCCCGCAGGCGACCCACGGGCCGCCACAGGATTTTTGGCCGCCCACGCCCGGGTGCCCGCGGGCCCGGGCGTGGTCATCGAAGCCAGCGACCGCGCCGCCCGCCCACGCCGCGTGCTGTCGGTGCTCAACGACGAGGCCCAGCTCACCCTCGACGACGTGGGATACGACCTGCGCGGCCCCAACGGCAAGCCCCTGGACGACGCCCCGGCCGCCGAAGACCCGGATGCGGCCCAGGCATTGGCCGCCCCGTCGTATGCCCGCTGTGTGGCGGATCAGTGGCGGCGGTTGATCGACCGCCCCACCGCGGCACCCGAGGGCGATCCCGCCGCAGCCGACGACGCCCTGGCCTGCACCCAGGCCTGCCTGCTGAGCGCCCGCACCGGAGAACCCGAAGACCCCGGACACCTCCTGAGGCTCGCCGGACGGTAGACCGCCGGCCCCGCGCAGCCACCGGCGCGGGGCCGGCGTTGACAGGCTCGAAACGTCCACTAAACTCCCTCCATCGGCAGGACCGATCGCGGCGTGTGTGCGGCGCGAACAATGGAATCATCCGCCCTCCGGCGG
Source organism: Phycisphaera sp. (assembly GCA_023300125.1). Classification (GTDB taxonomy): domain Bacteria; phylum Planctomycetota; class Phycisphaerae; order Phycisphaerales; family Phycisphaeraceae; genus Algisphaera. Next base: position 16,295 of record JALZVY010000178.1, on the reverse strand, counting down.
CGGTGTTCCGAGCCCTGATCCGAGTGCCGGCCCTTTCTTTGCCTCTGGATGCCACACCGCATCCAGAGGGTCAAAGGGTCAGACCGCTGCGGCGGGCCACCTCCTTGTAAAAGGAAGTTGCTCTCCGCGGACGTTCATACGACCCGCTTAGGCCTATGGTGTAATTGGCAACACTCCAGTTTTTGGTACTGGCATTTCAGGTTCGAGTCCTGGTGGGCCTGTTTCATTTTTAACGACGCGATTTTCGCGCCGGCGCGACGCGCCGGTTTCTATTTCTTCGGGCGCTTTGATGACTCCCCCAGCCGATGCTTCGCCAACGCCCGCCCCTCAAGCCATCTTGATGGCCGCAGGCAAAGGAACACGTATGGGCAGCGACCTGCCCAAAGTGCTGCACCCCGTCGCGGGCCGGCCCATGCTCCGCTGGGTGGTCGACGCCTGCCTCAACGCCGGCGTCGAGCGCTGCGTGGTGGTCGTGGGCTACCGCGGCGACGAGGTAAAAGCCGCCTTGGCCGACGAGCCACGCTGCGTGTTTGTTGAGCAAACCGAGCAACTGGGCACCGCCCACGCCGCAGACATGGCCCGCCCGGTCTTCGAAGACGTAGCCCCCTGCGACATCTTCGTGCTTGCGGGCGACGGCCCGCTGATCCGCACCCAGACCCTGGCCCGGCTACTCGAAGTCCACCGCCGCACCCGCGCCGCCGCCACCCTCGCCACCGCGGTGCTCGACGACCCCTCGGGCTACGGCCGCGTGCTGCGTTCGGCCGCGGGCGCCTTTGACCGCATCGTCGAACAAAAAGACGCCAGCCCCGACGAGTTGGCGGTCCGCGAGGTCAACCCCAGCTACTACTGCTTCACCAGCACCGCCCTCTTCGAAGGCATCGCCCAGGTCGGAAACCAAAACGCTCAGGGCGAGTACTACATCACCGACGTTCCCGCGGTGCTCCGCGACCGCGGCCAAACCGTGACACTGGTCGACGCCGTTCCCGCCGATGACGTGCTGAGCATCAACAACCCCCAGCAGCTGGCCGACGTCGACCAGGTACTTCGCGCACGGATCGCCGGCACACCGGCCGATACATCCAAACCCGGGAGAAACTCGTGAGCCAGGCCGATCGAGACCGCATCAAGATCTTTTCCGGACGCGCCAGCCGCGCCCTGGCCGCAGACATGTGCGCCCACCTGGATCTGCCCATGGGCGTGGGGGAGACCGAGATCTTCCCCGATGGCGAACTGCTGGTGAAGATCGACGAAGACGTCCGCGGGCGTGACTGCTTTGTCGTACAAAGCACCAGCAACCCGGTGAACGCCCACCTGATGGAGCTGCTGATCTACATCGACTGCCTGCGCCGGGCCTCGGCCCAGCGCATCACCGCGGTCATCCCCTACTTCGGCTACGCCCGCCAAGACCGCAAAGACGAAGGCCGCCGCCCCATCACCGCCAAGCTGGTGGCCAACCTCATCACCAGCGCCGGCGCCGACCGCGTGCTGGCCATGGACCTTCACGCCGCCCAGATCCAGGGCTTCTTCGACATCCCCGTGGACCACCTCAGCGCCTCGCCGGTGCTGCTGGGCCACCTCCAGGCCCAGAGGCGCGACTTCGACCCCTTGTGCGTCGTCAGCCCCGACCCGGGCAACGTCAAGGTCGCAGGCAAAGTGGCCAACGCGCTCGACGCGGACTTCGCCATCATCGACAAGCGCCGCAAAAGCGGCACCGAGGTCGTCAGCTCCAACATCATCGGCGACGTCAAAGGCCGCAACGTGCTCATGGTCGACGACATGATCTCGACCGCCGGCACCATCTGTGCCGCCGCCAAGCTGGTCAAAGAACACGGCGCCAAGAAAATCACCGTGGCCGCCACCCACGCGGTCATGGTCGGCCCCGCGCTGCAGCGCATCGCCGACTCGCCCATCGACCGGGTCATCGTCACCGACAGCATGCCCGGCGGAGACCGCTACGCCCCCATCACCGACCGGATCACCGAGCTCTCGGTCGCCGAACTCTTGGGCACCGCGATCCACAATATCCACCACAACCTGTCGGTCAGCAGCCTGTTCAACCACAAACCCGATAGCACCAAACGCTAAGACCGTGTGAGCCGCTCACCTCCTGCGGCTCGATGCCGCAGCCCTCGACGCGAACGCCTCACCTCAACCAAAAACCACTCAAGGAAACACGACATGTCCCACGAAACCCCCGTCCTCGAAGCCGAAACCCGCACCAAGCTCGGCAGCCGCTACGCCATCCGCCTGCGTGAAGCCGGCCGCCTGCCCGCCGTCGTCTACGGCCACAAGCAAGGAGCCGTGCACGTCTCCATCGACGCCCGCAGCTTCAACGACATCGCCGACAGTTCGGCCCACCTGATCGAAGTTAAGGTCGACGGCGCCCCCGAGCCCTGCCTGATCAAGGCCATCCAGTACGACCACCTCGACCGCCACCCCGTGCACGTGGACCTGGCCCGGGTCAACCTCGACGAAGCGGTTGAGATCGAGCTGGACATCGACTTCACCGGCGAAGCCGTGGGTCTGAAGGAAGCGGGCGCCATGCTCGACGTGCCCCACAACAGCGTCGTGGTCAGCTGCAAGGCCAACAACATCCCCGACAAGCTCGAGCACAACATCGCCGAGCTCGCCGTGGGCGCCTCGGTGCACGCCAGCGACTTGGCCCTGCCCACCGGTGTGGATCTGGTCACCGAAGGTGAACTGATGCTCGCCCACATCGTCGTGCAAAGCGCCGCTGCCGAGAGCACCGACGACGCCGAAGGCGGCACCGAGCCCGAAGTCATCGGCGGCGACAAAGCCGACGACGCCTCGTAAAACCAGCACGTCTGCTGCACCCATCGTCCACGGCCGGGCGGGAACCCGTTTCCCACCCGGCCGTTTTTCGTGCCTGCCCCGCGGCGTCCGCATGCCAGGGTGCATCCACCCGACAAGCCCCGTGCCAGAGCGTATTTTATAACCCTCCGCCACCGCCCCGAAAGCACCGCCATGAAACTGATCGTTGGTCTGGGTAACCCCGGCAAAGAATACGAACGCACCCGGCACAACGCGGGCTTCATGGCCTTGGAAGCGCTGGCACGGCGCCACGGTTTAAGCGGCGTGAAACAAAAGTTCCACGCCGGCGTGCTCGAAGGCCGCATCGCCGATCAAAAAGTCATGCTCATGCAGCCGCTGACCTTCATGAACCGCTCGGGCCTGTCGGTCGGCGAGGCCGCGGCCTTCTTCAAGCTGGACCCCGAAGACATCCTCGTGCTTGTCGACGACCTGGCCTTCGCCTGCGGTCAAATCCGCATGCGCTCCACCGGCTCGGCGGGCGGGCACAACGGACTCAAAGACATCGAACGCGTGCTCGCCACCCGGGACTACCCGCGGCTGCGCATCGGCATCGACCCCCGCGGCCGGGTGCCCCAGGCCGACTACGTGCTGGGCCGTTTCAGCGATCAGCAGCTCGAAGCGTTCGAACCCGCCCTCTTCACCGCGTGCGACTGCATCGAGACGTGGCTGAGCGACGGCATCGACGCCGCGATGAATAAGTTCAACCCCAAGGGCTAACCACGCCGCCGGATCAGCGTCCACGCCACTGGTCGTAACCGCGGGCCAAGGCCTGCCTGTCCATGCCCAAGTAATCCCACATCTCTCGGCCACGCAACTTCCCGAGGTAGGCGTCGCCGATGAAGTCGATGGTGTCTGCCCGACAGCGGCCGTCCTGGACATTCATGCCAAAAGTCACCAGCGACCCCGCGTCCGCATACGCGCTGGGGTTCTCGCGGTTGTTGTGCCAAGCATGCCAGGCACGGCCGCTTCTTAGCTCCATCAATTCATCGAGGCTAAACGCGCGGCTGGGTCGCGCCCCGGGGATCTCCACCCGGCCGCGCTTGAACTTGGCGGTCTGGGTGAAGACCGCGATGCCCTCGGTCAACCACGAGGGCGCCTGGTTGCGCCCGGTGAACTCCCGCAGAATGTGGTGGGTGAATTCGTGAAACATCGTCTCGCCCACCCGTCCGTAAAAATACGACAGGCCCTTGCTGGGGATGAACACCCCGCCGCTCCACTGCGGAGCCCCTGACACCGCGAGGTACTGCTCGCGGTCCCGCAAGATCCAGATTTCCAAGGGCTCGGTTTGCACCAGCCCCAAAGACAGCCGCAAGACATCGTGCCGCCCGCTGCCGGCAAAGAAGTTCGCATAGATCCCGAAGATCTCGCGGTAGAACGCCTCAAGCTGCGTCGCGGCGTCGGCCAGTACGCTCAGGTCTGCGGTGCCGCGGATCAGCAGGTGCTCGGTGCGGATTTCCCAAGCCCGGTCGGGGGTGCTGTGATAAGCATTCGCAGCCTGCAGCGACACCCACTTACGCTGCTGAAGGTCAAACACGCCGCCGCGGGCGTAGCGGTCGCGGAACTTGGGATTCACCCAGCCCAGCGTGGCGTCCCACACCAAGCCTTCCTTGAGCCGGGCCGCGGCGAAGGCGCTGTACCAGCGGCGGTCGGGGTCGAAACGTGCGTAGTCCATCCGTTTGGCCTTCACCGCCGCACGGGCCGGCGTGGGGGCCAACTGCACTTTGGAACGCACCTTTTCGGGCAGCGTCACCAGCCCCAGGCCCTTGCGGATCGCCGTGTGGTCGGGATTGAACCACAGCACCTCCCACATCAACTCGGTCGCCAGCCCCACCTCGCCCGCGTCCGCGGCCCGGGTCATCAATTTGAAAGGCCGCTCGGTGATCTGCGTGTGGGCCTGGGCCAGCGCGGCATCCCACGCGGCCTTGGCCTTGCCGGTGAGCGCTTCGGGAGCCTGACGCTCACTTAATCCTGCCACCCGTGCCCGCAAGTCACCCAGGCGGCTCTCGTCCAGACGCCCCAGCCCCGCGAGCAACTGGCCCAGGGGTTCAAACGCCGCGGTGAGTTCACCCGATTCAATCCGTTCCACCAGGCCGCGGATCACCGACACGGCCTGGTCGCATCGCGCCGCGGCGTCGGCCTGAGCCTCGGCCACCAACTGCGATCGCTGCTCGCGGAGCACCGCGCGCTTGGCCTTCCAGCCGGATTGAGCCTGCCCCACCGAAGCGGGCAGCACCATCAAGGCAACAACCAAACCCCACACCGCGGTTCGCACGTCATTCATGCCCACAAGATTAACCCATCACCGCCGGGTATTTCACTCGGGCTCGATGGCCGCGGGCGGCTGCGGGGCATCGCCGTAGACGATGTCGTCCAAGTAGAAGGTCACCGGCTTGCCCTGCCCCGCCAAACTCCAATAGAAACCGGTCTTGATGCGGTTCAGGTCCTTGCCCTTCATCGCAAGCACCACCTGCTGCCAGTCTTGGGTGAGTGTCAGCTCAACCTCGTCTTTGTCGGTGTCATAGAAAGCTTTGTCGCGGCCCAACAGGCCGTAGCCAAATTTGACCGCCTCGCCGCCTTGGCCACCGCGCACCCAGAAACTCAGCGTCTGGGCGCCGTTGAGATCAAAGCCTCCGTCCGCGTCGCCCCAGTCATTCGCCGGGCTCTGCCACACCACACCCGCCCAGTCCCCGGCCGCGGCGTAGGTCACTTCCAAGCACGTGGCCCCGGCGTAAGGGCTCTTGGTGCTTGCCGGATTCATGGTCACCGAACCCGCCGAGCCCATATAGCCCGAAGGCACATACGGCTCGCCCTGCGCGGCGTCGCCGTAGACCACCAGCGGCAAGCTGGTGGGCACGCCACGCGGCGATTCATCGCCTTCACCCGAAACCCGCAGCGGCGTGTTGGCCACCGCCGCACCCCCCGATGCGTCCCGCACGTAAGCAAACAAACGGTAGTTGCCCGGTCGCTGGGGCATGGTCACGTTCACCTTGCCCTCCCCCGCGGGCCGGATCGCCTCGGGGAAGGTCGGGGGCGTGGGCCGAAAATCGCCCATGCTTTCAAATTCATCCATCTCTTGAAACAGCACCCACTCAATGGCCAGCGGTTGGCCCTCGGGATCGCTCGCGTCCAGCGTGGCCGCCACCGCGGCCCCCGGGGCCACCACCGGCTCGCCGGCAATCGACAAAGATGCGATTCGCGGGGCCAAATCCGCCGCGGGCTTGCCCGACCACGCCTGGGTCATCGCGTCCACCGCGCCCAGCTTGCTACCGTCGGGCAAGAACATGCCAAACCACGTCGCCGTGGCTTCCTGCTTGTTGCCCCACGCAAAAGCGAAGGATCCCAAGCAGGCCGGGTCGGCGTCGAGCGCTTGGTGGGCCGCGGCGTAGATGTCTGCCTTGGCGGTGCTGCTGAGTTCTTCGGGCACGTCCCAGCCGTTGCGGGGGATCTCCCAGGTGCCCGGGGGTCCAAATTCGGTGACCACGTAGGGCCGATCCATCTGGGCCTGGGCGTAGCGGGTGGGGATCGAGGTGACCCCGCCGTAGGTGTTGATGCCCACCGCATCGATCGCCGGGCAATACTTCTTGATCGAAGGCAGCTTGTCGCCACCGATCTCCGCGATCACCGTCATCGTCGGGTGGTCGGGGTCCACCTCTTGGATCATGGCCGCGATGTCGTTGACCGCTTTCCACACCCGTGGGTCCGAGGTCGCAGCGTACTCCTCCATCTCGTTGCCCACGCCCCAGATCAGCAGGGCCGGGTGGTCTTTGTATTTCTGCACCGCCGCCTTGGCGTCATCGAACTGCTTCTGCACCTGGGCCGGGTCGCCGTAATCAAAGCCGTGCCGCGCGTGACCGATCCAGATGCCCAGCGCCACCTTCAAGCCGTTGGCCTGGGCCTGGTCAAGCAGGCCCGGGGTTTTGTCGTCCACCCCCCAGGTGCGAAACGTGTTGCCCCCGCAGGCGGCCAGCACCGCTTTGTCGGCGTCGCCGCCGGCGCCCTTGATTTCAAAAGGCGCACCGTCCACGGTCAGCGTGTGACCGTCGCCGGTGGCCACCACACGGGTTTCGGCACCCGGGGCAGCGGCGGGAAGCAGCAGCGAAAGCGACGCGGCGAACACAGACAGAGGCAGTGAGGGGTAGCGCATGGGATGTCCTTGGATTCTGAAAAAAAGGCCCGCCCACGCGGTAAAGCGTAGGAGGGCCGGGTCTGGTGTCGAGTCAAAATCAGCCGCCACTCACCGCCGGACGCACGTTCTGGTTCATCACAGAACCACGAACATTCGAAGAAGCGTGGCCGTCGCCGAAGAGGAAGTTCACAGCACCGCCATCACTACCGCTCTCCTTGCCGCCCGAGCCGTGCCGCCAGCGCAGGTTGGACGCGGCTGCCTGAGTGGGCCCATCGCTGTTAGGGCCTTCGTCAATCACGTCCGTATTGTCGGTATCAGCCGCGCTGAAAAAACGATACCCGCCATTTCCTTGATTCAAAAAATCAATCGCGGCAAAAGAGTCACCCAGATCCGGGCCACTATTCTGGGTGAACTGGCCGGCGTCTGCGATCCACATCACATCCGAAGCACGTTTCTCCCAGTCGATGTTGTAGAGTTTTGTGGCTAGCACTCCGCCTCGATAGCCAACGGGGCTGAACGCCACGGGCAAAACCCATGCGTTGGCGCCGTAATGCAGGCGACCTTCACTCACGGCTGCCTGCGGGCACTGAAACAACTCATTGCGCTGTTCCAAGGTGCTAAAGTCAAAATTGGCATTGCCTTCCAAGTATGCCGTGATCAAGACCGACCAGCCCGTGCCGCCGTTGCCATAGTTCTGGTTGTCAAACGCCGGGGGCAGGGTCTGATCGTATTCGCTGGCATAGGCGTGCAAACCAATGCCTGCCTGTCGCTGGTTGGCCAAGCACTTCAAGTCCCGAGCGGTGTTGCGTGCGGCGCCCAACGCAGGCAGCAAGATCCCGATCAACAGGGCGATGATCGAGATCACCACCAAGAGTTCGATGAGGGTAAAGGCCGTGGTTTTGCGAGACATGAGAGAGTTCCTAGAGAAGGATGGAGAGAGCAAATGAAGTTTGCAAGCGAAGGCTTTTCGTTTGAACAATGAAACCGGTAACGGCTGGGTCAACCCAAGCGGCGCCGGTGGATGAGGGACAGTCCGCCCAGGCCCAGCAAGGCCAAGGCGGTGGGTTCGGGGATGGCAATGCTGCTGATCAACTCCACGTCATCAATGAGCACGGTGCCTGCCAACAGGTTGACGTCGTCGATCGGCCCGATGGCCTGGCTGAATTCGATGAAGGCCGCGCTGGCGTTGACCGGAACCACCGCGGCGGCCAAGGTGATCTGGGTGTAGGTGTCGGGGTTGATCTGGTCTTGGAACGCGGTGATACCGGTGTCTGCGAGGATGTTCCCGTCGGCATCGAGATAGCGCAGCGCGTAACCGACGTTGCCGGTGGTGCCCGCAAAGCCCCGGGCCCAGAAGCTGAGCGTCGGCGTGTCTCCGACAATCAGCGGATCTTGCAGACCGCCTTCGACCGAGTTCTGCAGCGCTACGGCGGCATTGAGCTGGGGTGAACTGAGCTGCAGCGCGAAGTCCCCGGTGCGGGCGTCGCTGGAAAGGCTGTAGCCCGCGGCCGCGGCTTGCCAACCCAGGGCAGGGCTATCCACGCCGGGGGTTTCAAAACCCCCGTTGGCCAAGTAATTCAGCTGGGCCGAAGCCGGGGCGATGACCCCCGCAGTCACAGCGGTGGCGAGGCAGGCGGCGATGTGGCAGGGTGTGTTTAACATCTTTACTCTTCCGGGAATACGTTTGGGAAACGAGAGATGGCGTTCCCGAAGAGAAACGCCGGCAAAACAGTCTGATTGCGTGTTTAGAGGACGCTGGGCGGCGGGCCGGTGGATTGATGGACTTCGAGCCAGGCCCGGATGGACTTGCGCACCGGCTCGGTGGACGGCTTGCCACTGCCGATCACCTCGTACAAAGCCTCGAGGGCGCAGCGGCCCAGGGCCTCGGTGTCTTGACACACCGCGGACATCTCGGGAAAGACGTCGAAACGCGTGTCGCTGTCGTCGAAACCGACAATCGACAGGTCGCGGGGGATGTCGAAGCCCGCGGCGCGGGCTTCTTTGAAAGCCCCCGCCGAGGTCGCGGGGTCGGTGATGAACAAAGCCGTGGGCCGATCGGCCATCGCAGCCACGCGACGGATCAGTTGAGCGCCCCCCGGGCGGGTCGCCGGGGTGCGGATGACCCGTTTGCGATCCCAAGGCAGGCCGTTTTCTTCGATCGCCTGGCGGTATCCCAGCAGGCGGTCGGCGTGGTCCGAGTCATCGACGTTGTTCAGGCAGATGCCAATGCGGGTGTGGCCCAGCGCAATCAGGTGCTCGACCGCCTCGCGGCTGGGTTCGCGGGAATCCGAGTAAACGAAACGCACACCTTCGTGCTCGAAGCGGTCGCCGATGACCACCGCGGGGAATCCCTCGTCGGCGATGGCCAAGCACACGCTGCGGGTGGCCAGCGTTGTACGCAGCACCAAGCCGCGGACGCCTTTGCGCATCAGCATCTGCGAATACGTCTCGCCCGGCCGCATCGAGCGCTTGGCGTCCAGCACCATCAAGTCGAAGTTGTATTCCTCAAGCCCCGAGCTCATGCCCCACATCAGTTGGGCGTCGAAAGGAGATCCCAAAGACAACTCGCCGGTGTACAGCAAGGCGACGTTGGCCGTGGACCGCTTGGAGACCTGGGCGACGTAGCGCTTCTCGTTGGCCGCCGCCAACACCTTGTCCCGCACACCCTGGCTCACACGCGGGTGGTTGTTCAACACGCGCGACACCGTGGCGATGGAAACCCCGGCTTCACGAGCGATGACGCGGACACTGGACATGGGACGCGCTCCGTCAGGAAACATGAAGGGGAACGAGTTCCGAAACGTGTGATACGTTTCACGAAACTGTTACACCTGCGTACCACCCCACATTAACACTGCTCGGCGAGGCGGTCAAGGATTGGCATCAAAATAATTGATGACGGCCGCGTGACCTCGGACCGGGGGCGATGGCAAAGCCCCTACGCCACGCAATCGGGTCCGGCTTTGGCCCCAAACGGGCCCCACCCGGCCGTGTCGACGGACCGGTCGACTTACAGGATCCGCAGCACCACCGGTGGGCCGGTGATCACGTCCAAGCCTGCGATGGCGTCGGCGGCGGCCTGCACGTTGCCGCGGGTGGCACGGTGGGTGGTGACCACCACCGGCACGGCGGTTTCCCCGTCACGCGGGGGGTGCTGCAGCAGGGCCGAGACGCTGATGCCCCGCGAACCCAGGGCGTCGGTGATCTGGGCCATGACCCCGGGCTGGTCTTGGGCGCTCAGCCGCAGATACCAGCGGCCTTCCAGGTCGGCCTCGGCCACGTGCTCGGCCGGGGGGTGCAGGTCTGGGGTCAGCCGCATGCCCGCAAAGTGCGCCGGATAACTGCCGGTGACGATGTTGAGCAAATCTCCCACCACCGCCGAGGCGGTGGGCCCTTGGCCGGCGCCCGCGCCGACAAACAGCGTGGGGCCCACCGCGTCGCCCTCCACGGCCAGGGCGTTGAGTGAGCCGTGGATCTGGGCCAGCGGCTGGTCGCGGGGGATAAAGCAAGGCGCCACGCTCAGGCCCACGGGCTCGTGCCCGGGCCATCGCTCGGCCGAGGCGATGAGCTTCACGTCGTAGCCCAACTCTGCCCCAAAGGCCACGTCCATCTGTTCAAGCGTGTCGATGCCCCAGCAAGGCACTTGGTCGCCGGTGATGTTGACCCCGTAGGCCAGCGACGCGAGCACCGCCAGCTTCTGACCCGCGTCGGCGCCCGAGACGTCCAGCGTCTCATCGGCCTCGGCGTAGCCTTTGTCTTTGGCCTCGGCCAAGGCCTGCGCGTAGCTTTTCCCGCGCTGGGTCATCTCGGTCAAGATGTAGTTGCAGGTGCCGTTGAGGATGCCGTAGAGCCCGGTGATCCGGTTGCCCATCAAGCCCGCCGTCAAGGCCGTGACGCACGGGATGCCCCCGCCGCAGCTGGCTTCGAAGGCCAGCGACACGCCGTGGGTGCGGGCCAGGGCGAAGAGCTCGGGGCCGCGTGCGGCCAGCAAGGCTTTGTTGGCGGTCACCACGTGGCGCTGGGCCTGCAGCGCCTGGCGGATCCAGCCGTCCACCGGGTCCAGCCCGCCGGCGACTTCGATCACGACCTGGGCCGGGGCGGCAGCGAATTCCGCGGGGTCGTCGGTGAAGCGTGTCGCGGCCTCGGGATCGCCGGCCTGGGCCGCCGCGACGCGGGCTTTGGCCACGTCACGCACCAGCACGCGGCCCAGCTGCACCTGGTGGCCGGTGCGCTGGGTGTAGAGCTCCGCGTGCTCGTGCAGCAGGCCCGCGACACCGCGCCCCACGGTGCCGTAGCCGATCATCGAGACAGTGGTGGTCGGGGTCTCAGACAAATCGGGCAGGCTCCGGCAAATGGGGGGGAGGATCAACACAAGCGGGTCGCTTGGTGGCCTGAGCCACACGGCCGAAGATAGCAGACCCACCGCCCCACGCCTGCTCGTTGACCCGCCCGCGGGTGGGGTAGACTTGCCTCCGTGAAGCCTTTGCCTCCCGCCACCGACGCAGCCACTGCCCGCCCCGACGCGGTCGTTCGCACCACCGATGCCGAAGACGGCCTGATCACCCCGGTTTGCTCGATTTTCCGGCGTTTTCTCAAGCGGCAGAACCTGCGCTTCACCACCGAGCGGGCGCTGATTCTCGAAGCGGTGATGTCCAAGCCAGACGTATTCGAGGCCGACGAGCTGTACGCCGAGGTACGCAGCGCCGTGCCCGAGGGCCGGCCCGGGGGAGACAAACCCACCACCGTCAGCCGGGCCACCATCTACCGCACGCTCAAACACCTGCTTGAGGCAGGCATCATCCGCGAGGTGTTGATCGATTCGGGCAAGGCCCACTACGCGATGAGCTTCGGCGGCCGCCCCACCGGCCACCTGGTCTGCGTCGAAACCGACCGCATCATCGCCTTTCCCACCGAGCGTCTGGACGATCTGATGCGCGACATCTGCGCCGAACACGGCTTCACGCCGGTCAGCCACCGGCTGGTGGTCTACGGCGTGTCGCCCGAAGCCTCAGCCACCGACCCCACCTAAGCACCTGGTTTCCGACCCACCCGTGGGCGGCTTTAACGTGGTCGTGGGAAGTGGGAGGCGTTATCGGACGCGACGAGTGCCCCCCGGCTTTGCCAAACCGTCACGACCCGACATCCTCGGACGTTGCATGCCGCAGATCCGTCAACGCGTCCGCGGCGTGGTTCGATAGCGCTCTTGGCGACGGACCGAACCCGGGCCCGCCTGATCCACCCTCAGGGAGACGCAACATGTCCAGTTCGATTCGATTGATCTGCCCCAGCCTCGCGTGCCGTGCCATGCTGACGGTCCCTGGTGCCGCCCGCGGCAAAACGGTGATTTGCAGCCAATGCGGGCTGCGTGTTGCGGTTCCGGCCAAATCAGCCGCAGCATCGGCCAGCAAAGCCAAAGCCTAAGAACGCGCACGGCAAGCCGCTCACGGTCCAGGCGGAGCCCGACCGAAGATCGGCACACGTGCAAAACCACCCATCTGTGCTCCGTGCTGCACCGGCCCGCGCTTCGCGGCCCGGTTGCGAGCGTCAGATCTTGTCGAATTCGTCGAAATCTAAATCCAAGATGCTGCTGCCCCCCGCGCCCTTGGAAGAAGATCCTCCGCCGCTATCTGCCGCATCGTCGTCGGTGCCAAACAACGCATCCAGATCCAGATCGCTGTCGTCGTTGCCGGCCGCCCCGTCTCCCGCATCCACGGCGGCAAGATTCATATCGCTGTCTTCCAACCCCGCGGCGGGCGGTTCGTCCACCGAGGGCGTGGCCAACTCATTCGCGCTGGCCAGTTCATCGTTCAGTTCGCGGTCCAGATCAACATGGTCATCGACCGCCAGATCCGCGATCTCCGAGGGTAGGTCACCGGCCCCCGCCAAACCATCTGCGGACTTCTCAGCCGGCGTTTCGAGCATCATGTGGACCGGCCGGATTTCACGGGGCTTGCCGTTGACCATCACCGTGAAGACCACAGGCCCCACCGACACCTCATCGCCCGCAGTCAGCTCACACTCCTGCACGCGGATGCTGTTGTGATAAGTGCCGTTGCTCGACCCCAGATCCTTGACCACGACCCCGTTGTCGGTCACCAGAATTTCGCAGTGTTGCCGCGAAATCGCCGGCAGCGGAATGCGCAGACCACAGCTGTTTTTACGACCGATCACGACACGGTCCTTGCGGATCGGGAAATCGCGTCGGGTGCCATCGGCCTTGAACATGACCAGCGTGACATCCATGCAGTGCGTCCGGTTGAAGCGGTTACCTTAATCATCCATCAAGCAAGGCAACACAAGAGACTTGAGATTCAAAAGTCTAGACTCCCTGACATCGCCACTCAACCCCAACCCACCGCCGAATACCCTTCCCTGACCCAAGACGCTGTGCCGGACCACAGCGCCCAAGCCCAGTCGCTGTACCTGCACCTGCCTTTTTGCTTTCATAAATGCCACTATTGTGATTTTTACAGCGTGGTGGACAACCCCGGGCCCAAGCCGGGAACCGCCGCCACAGACGCTCAAACCCCCCGCCCCGCCGCGGCCACCGATCGCCAGCCCGCATTCACCCGCGCCCTGGTCGCCGAACTTGAGGCCGCCCATCGCGCCGCGCCCGGCCCGGGGCTGCGGCCCCGCACCGTCTTCGCGGGCGGCGGGACCCCCACCTTTCTCCGCCCTGGGTTATGGGACCAGCTTCTGGCATCGCTGCACCAAGCCGGCACGCTAGAGCACACCACCGAATTCACCGTCGAGGCCAACCCCGAGACGGTCACCGCCGACCTCATGCAACGCTTGGCCCACGGCGGGGTCAACCGCGTGTCGATCGGGGCCCAAAGTTTTCAGAAAGCCTCGCTCGACGCCCTCGAACGCTGGCACCGCCCCGAGAGCGTGCGCAGCGCCGTCGACGCCTGCCGGGCCGCGGGCATCACCAACCTCTCGCTGGATCTGATCTTCGCCATCCCCGGCCAAACCCTGGCCATGCTCGACGACGACCTGGACCGCCTGCTGGAACTCGAACCCACCCACCTGTCCACCTACGGGCTGACCTACGAACCCCAGACCCCACTCACCGCCCGCCTGCGGGTGGGCCGGGTCACCAAGGTCGACGAAGACACCGAGCGTGCGATGTACGCCCGCGTGCTCGAGCGGCTAGAGGCCGCGGGCTTCGAGCACTACGAAGTCAGCAACTGGGCCCGCGCCACCCCCGACCGGCGCTACCGCTGCGCCCACAACCTCGCCTACTGGACCAATGCCAACTGGCTGGGCCTGGGGCCCGGCGCCGCCAGCCACCACCACGGCCACCGCTGGCGCAACGCCCCGAACCTCACCCGCTATCTCGCGCACTGGGATCAGTCCGAGCCCACAGGCCCACCGCCCACCGAAGACCACGAACGCCTGGCCCCCGAAGACCGCATCGGCGAACGCCTCATGCTGGGCCTGCGGCTCAGCGACGGCATCGAACACAACTGGATCCAAGCCAACGTGCCCGCCGGCCACCGCCGCGCCGCCGCCATCGACGAGCTCGTCGCCATCGGCATGCTCGAACGCACCGCCACCCACCTGCGCCTCACCCGCCGCGGGCTCTTTGTCGCCGACACCGTGGTGGCCAAGCTGCTGTAGCCACGTGGCCGCACCGCGACGACACGCACAGCCCCCTGCTTGCCCTACTGGGCAGGCGTGCCATGCAGCAGCGTGGCACGCACCACCGCCAAGTGCTCGCGGGTAAGGGCCAGCTGCAAGCCCTCGAAGCCCAGCGCCGCCTTCGTGGCGTGGGCCAAGCGCGTCATCACCGCCCGGTCCAGCACAAGCTTCAGCCGCTCGTCGTAAGCCACCGCCCCGCGGCGTGCCCGGCCGGCGCTGCGCGGCGGCTCCAAACGTCTTTCTTCGAGATACTCAGCCACAGGCACCTGCACCGTGGTGCCGTCGATCCACAACGACGCGGTCTTCAGCGTCCGCAGCCGGTTGTGGGCGTGGCCCCGGGTGGCGACAAACAAATCAAAGCTCGGCACCGCCTGCCTAGGCCGCTGCCCCGCAAACCCCACCCCCGGAGCGATCAAAAACCGCGTGTTGCTCAGCCCCTGGTTGGATTCCGCCGCCAGCACCGGCCCCACGACCGTGGTGTGGTCGCCCACCGCGTCGTAGCGCACCTCAAACCGCGCCGCCGCCGCGTGGGCCAACGCGGTTTTGGACTCCAACCCCGCCACCACCTCCAGCCGAGCGCTCTCCACCCCCGCGGCCGTCAGCTGCGACTCCAGCTGCGCCACCCGGGCTTCAAGCTCAGCAATACGCACCAGCGCCGCATCCAGCGTGGCCGGCGGCGCCGCCTGGGCCCGCGCTATCGCCCCCACCAGCAGCCAGCAGCCCAATCCCATCCACGTCAAACGTTTCATACTCATGGCCCAAGCGTAGCTCCTACGCAGCCCCCCCGAACCGCCGCCCGCGTCAGAACCCTGAGCGTGGGTGAGATCGCTTCACCGAACGGATTTACGCCAAGGAAAGGCAGGAGACGCCAAGACGCCAAGAAGACCTTCGGATGGGGTCGAATGTAAAAGGCTCAGTTGCCGGCCGCGGAGAGCAGGCTCCAAACCGACAATACTATTCTACTTGCGGGCGTCGCCGGTCAATTGCAGCCGGTGGTTAGGCACATTTATCGCACGATCTGAGGTAAGCCGCGATCTCGTTTTGCCCCCGCTCTTCGGCAAACTCGACTGCTCCCATATTGCTCATATTCTCGCCGGAATAGCGAATGCCAGCATCGACCCCTCGACCAATAAGGAAGCGGACGACATCGATATGACCACCGGATATGGCTCCAAACAATGGATTTCGGGTCGGTTCATCTACATCCAAATCACAACCAGCTGAGGCGAGATATTTAACGACATCAATGCGCCCGCTGGACGCCGCTTGATCAAGCGGGTTGCCGCCTCTGATAGAGGTTCGATCGTTAACGTTTGCGCCGTTATCGACCAGCACGCGACAAAACTCAAGACGGCCCTTGTCGGCCGCAACATGCAGCCATGTGCCAAATGGATGCTGCATCCGTACGACAGTGGGGTGTTCGTTAATGATTGACACAAAAGCAGCGAGGTCGTCACCACGGATGAGATCCATGATCGTACGGAACCAGCGCTTTTGCTCATCGGACGGCTGCAATGTGTGCCTAACAGTTGATTGAACGGTTCGGGTGCTCCGCCCATTCGGCGTGCTCAACAGACCCGGAGCGGTGTAAACCAAGGGGCAACCTTAACTTGCTTCAACGTCAACGCTACCACAGCAAAGACCAACCCACCACGAAATCAAACGCTCACGTTCCCGAGGAGGATCCGACACCCGC
>JALZVY010000177.1 GCA_023300125.1 Phycisphaera sp. | reverse complement strand
GTAGTAGGTGAGGTCGCGGATGGTGTCGTGGGTGTAGCGCTTGGAGACGTCTTCGTTGTTGACGTCGGGGTCGGCGATCATGGGCTCGTCGATGAGGTCGAGGTTGACTTCGAACTCGGCGTGGTATTTGGCGTTGGCGTCGGGCACCAGCGCGGGCTTGTCGCCCGAGCGGATCTCGGCGATGCGTGCGTTAGCGCGGTCGATCAGGCCTTGCAGCACCTTTTTGGCGTTGTCCATGCCTTTGTCGATCATGACTTGGATGCGGCCGCGGGCGATCTCGAGCGATTTGATGAGGGTGTCGTCTTGCGAGATGCAGATGGAGGCTTTGGCCTTCATCTCGGCGGTCCAGTCGGTGAAGGTGAAGGCTTGGTCCGAGGGCAGGGTGCCCAGGTGCACTTCGATGATGCGGCCTTGGAAGACGTTTTCGCCGCCGAAGTGGTCGAGCATCTGGGCCTGGGTGGCGTGGACGACGTCGCGGAAGTCCATGTAGGGCTGCATGGCGCCTTTGAAGGTGACCTTGACCGATTCGGGGATGGGCATGGAGGCTTCGCCGGTGGCCAGGGCCAGGGCGACGGTGCCCGAGTCGGCGCCGAAGGCGACGCCTTTGGACATGCGGGTGTGTGAGTCGCCGCCGATGATGATGGCCCAGTCGTCGACGGCCAGGTCGTTGAGCACTTTGTGGATGACGTCGGTCATCGCGTGGTAGTCGCCTTCGGGGTCGCGGGCGGTGATCAGGCCAAAGTCGTTCATGAACTTCATGAGCTTGGGGATGTTGGCCTGGGCTTTGGTGTCCCACACCGAGGCGGTGTGGCAGCCGGATTGGTAGGCCCCGTCGACCACGGGCGAGATGATGGTGGCGGCCATCATTTCGAGCTCTTGGCTGGTCATCAGCCCGGTGGTGTCTTGCGAGCCCACGATGTTGACCTGCACGCGGACGTCGGATCCGGCGTGCAGCACTTTGCCCGGGGTGGTGCCCACGGCGTTTTTGTTGAAGATCTTTTCGACGGCGGTGAGGCCTTGGCCTTCGTGCGAGATTTCTTTGGACGCGGCAAAGACCGCGGGCATCTCGGTGCCCAGGGCTTGGGCGGCGAAGGTTTGCAGCTTTTTGCCAAAGACCACGGCGTAGGAGCCGCCGGCCCGCATGAACTCCATCTTTTGGGGCGTGAAGGCTTTGGCGACGTCTTTGACGGCCTGGCCGTCTTTGTAAAGCTTCTTTTCGCGGGTGTTGATGGTGAGCACGGTGCCGGTGTCGACGCTGTAGGTTTGCTCAAGCACGGGCTCGCCGTCTTCGTCGCGCACGGTGTTGCCTTGGGCGTCGGTTTTCTTGACCCAGTTCTGCAGGTCGAGGCCGATGCCGCCGGTGACGTCGACGGTGGTGAGGAAGATCGGCGAGATGCCGTTGGTGCCGGCGACCACGGGGGCGATGTTGATGAACGGCACGTAGGGGCTGGCTTGGCGGCCCACCCACAGGGCGACGTTGTTGACCCCGGACATGCGCGACGAGCCCACGCCCATGGTGCCTTTTTCAGCAATCAGCATGACGCGCTTGCCGGGGTGCTGTTTCTGCAGCTCGACCAGCTCTTGCTGGGCTTCGGGGCTGATCAGGCATTTGCCGTGCAGCTCGCGGTCCGAGCGGGAGTGGGCTTCGCTGCCGGGCGAGAGCAGGTCGGTGGAGATGTCGCCCACGCCGGCGATGTAGGTGACCACGTCGACGGTTTCGGGCACGTCGGGCAGCTGGGTGAAGAAATCTGCCCGGGCGTAGCTTTCGACGATGTCTTTGGCCAGCGGGTTGCCGGCTTTGAGGGCTTGTGCGAGGCGCTCGGTGTCGGCTTCATAGAGGAACACCTGGGTTTTGAGCACGTCGGCGGCCTGGGCGGCAATCGCGGCGTCGTCGGTGTCCAGGGCCAGGTCCAGCAGCACGCCGATGGAGGGGCCGCCTTTCATGTGCGACAGCTGCTCGAAGGCCGAGTCGGGGGTGATCTCGGCCACCGCGGCCTGGCCCAGGATGATCTGCTTCAGGAAGGCGGCCTTCACGCCCGCGGCGGGGGTGGTGCCGGGCAGGGTGTTGTAGATGAAGAACTTCAGGGCGCCTTCGCGGTGCGGGCTGGCGGGGTCTTGGATCTGCGCGATGAGGTCGCTTACCAAAGCCGCGTCGTCGATCGGCTGGGGGTGCAAGCCGTCCTGTTGGCGTTGTTCGATTTCCTTGAGGTAGTCGTCGTAAGCGGTCATGGCGGGTCTCGGTGCGTGAGCCAGGGGGCTGGCGCGGGATGGGGGTGCGGGACGGGGCGGCCCGGGGGTGGGCCAAACGGGGCCGTGAAAAACAGGCTTTTTATGCAAAGAAGCCGGGTTTTTCCGGGCGCAGCGTCGGGTGGGGCGCCGCTACGAATAATGTAGCACGTCCCTCTGGATCGGCCATGAGCCGGGTTCATTTGGCGAGGCAAGGATCCTCGGCCCGCCGGTCAAAACCCCGGGCCACGCAGGTCGATCAGGCCCTCGGGCCACGGCGTGCGGCCGGCGGTGTCGGCGGGGTAGCGCATGACGTAGTCGTCGGTGAACGGGTTGGCCTGGGGGTCGGCGTCGGCGTGGCTGTTGACGATGCGGTTGGTGACCACCGCGGCGCCGAGTTTTTCGTAAAAGGGCCGCGCCGCGCCGGTGGCAAACAGGCAAAAGGGGTAGGTGCCGTCGTCGACCGCGTCGAACACCCGGCGCACCACCACGGCCCCCAGGCCGCGGCCGCGGGCGTCGGGGTGGGTGGCCACGTCAAACAAGCCCGCCACGGTCATGAGCCCCGCGGGGGTCTGCACGGTGCGCACCAGGCCCGCGGCGTTGGCGATGCAGCGCAGCGTGCCGTCGGGGCCGGGATCGCGCACCACGTAGCGCACCGGCGGCGGGTCGGCGGCCGCGGTGTCGGGGCTGGGCGCGGTGTCCATCCACACCGGGCGTTTCTTGGCGATGACCTGGTCCAGCGTGCGGCCGGGCTTGGGAAACGCGGCGTGGTGCAGGGCGCAGGCGTCGAGGAAGTCGGCCTCGGTGATGCGGCCGGCGGTCCAGATCTCGGGGGGGGATGGGTCGGGCATGGGCGGGATCAGCGGGGAGCGCGGCGGGTGGGGAGCGCGGGAGCGGCGGGAGCGGCCACGTCAACGCTCTGCGGATGGCCTGGCGCCGGGCCTGCATCACGACGCGTCAGCTTGAGGGGCACGGCATCGGCCTCCCAGTGATTGAACACCAAGAAGTATCCCACCCCCGCCGCGGCGGGCAGGGCCAGTGTGTTCTCGCTTTGTTCAAATTCGAAGGTCTCACTCCACACCTGATCCGAAGCGTGCACCCCCATGAGCACCCGGTCACCCAGAGGCGGTTCGAACGTTAAGCCGATGGTGCCCGCGGTGGCACGCGGCGACACGTACAGCACCGTCCGATCGTTCCCATGTTCTTTCACAGGCAGCGACACCTCCAGCACCGAGGTGCCCGAGGCGATCGCGGCGGCGGCGGCAAACGCCTGGGATGCCGGCGGGGTTGGGGCTGCGTCGGGCAAGGCCAGCCAGGCGGTTTCCACACGGCCCGATGTGGGGATGCCCCAGCTGGCGACCACGAGGGTGACCCGGCCGGCGGGCAACAGCAACGCGCCCAACTCGCCGTGCGCAAGCGCCGGTGGGTCGTTGTCGAAGTAGCCCTCGCTGTAGGGCACCCCCAGCGCGTCGGCCATAGTCAGTTGCACGTCAACGCCGTTGTCGCTTTGCACCACCACCGACAGAAACCCGGGGGTCGGCAGATCCAGCGACAGCAAGGCCGCCGAGTCCTGTTCGATCGTCCAGCGGGTTTCTTGCCCCGCGGTCACCAAAGCACCGTCGACCGGCTGCAAACGGGCGATGGGTTCTTCTGCCGCCCCCGCGGCCGCGACGACCAACATGAGCAAGCTCGTCATGATCCGATGCAAACACTTCATGCGTGTGAGCGTACCCCCCCCTACGCGGCCCTACAATCATCGCTGTGCCCACCGCCCCGCCACCCATCCGCCCCATCGTGATCCTTGGCCCCACCGCCGGGGGTAAATCTGACCTGGCGGCAGCGCTGGCCGACCGCACCCAGGGGCTGGTGATCGGGGCCGACTCGATGCAGGTGTATCGGCACCTGGACGCGGGCACCGCCAAGCCGCCGCCGGCCCTGCGCGAGCGTGTGCCGCACGAGCTGGTGGACATCGCCGATCCGCACGAGCGCTTCACCGTGCACGACTGGCTGCGCCGGGCCGACGCGCTGATCGAAACCGGCGTGGCCGCGGGCCGCACGCCGGTGGTGGTGGGCGGCACCAACCTGTACCTCAAGGCGCTGCTGGAAGGCCTGTTCGACGGGCCCGGGCAAG
>JALZVY010000176.1 GCA_023300125.1 Phycisphaera sp. | reverse complement strand
CTGCTGCGTGCGGGGGAGAAGGGGTGGGCGTGAATGGCAAATGATGTTCTGACTCACGCCTTCTAAATGGCGACTGTCCCGTTTGGGCTTTGCGTTGTAAATGGGTAATGGAGCTCCGACCCCAGTGGTTTCAATGATGTCCTGGCCGCATGCCATCCCCATAGGTGGGACGATCATACTGGGTTCGCTAATTTGCTGATCAACCCGCCATCTGTCTGCATGAAGTAAAACCTGCCGCCAATGGATTTGACGTAACGAATATAATCCGACGGTGGAGATGTTAGAAAAAGATCCTCGCCATCGTTCATAAATAGATAGTCTTGCGGATCTATTAAACGGATCCGATCATCTGTCACCCCGACGCAATCCTTTTTAAGCTGTGCAAGGCTAGGCAATCTACCGGAGTTGTTCTTAGCATATCGCTCGCACGAACGAAAAATTGTGCTGAGAAAACCTGGGTTAGCCGTCCCAAAACCGATTGGCAGATAAACCTCCATTGCTAAATCGAGGTCAAGTTTGAAAAAAGACGTTGGACGCAAACGGATGAAATTAGCAAGCTTAGACTCAGAATTTAATGACGACAGTACTGCTGGAAGGTGGGACGAGAGCTCTTCGCACGCAACGAAAGGACTCCTACCCACCTCAAGTCTGTCCTCGGCATCAAAAGCATCGGGGGATTCACGTAGAAATCTCTGTAAAAGCCAGGAAGCCATTTCCATGTTTAAATAGTCGAATGCCTCCGCAAGCAAAGAGACTTCTGCGGCGGTGTAATGATCTGCAATGTACTCCAAGCCTCCGCTTTCAAGGTAGTAGATCGCCGATCTGGCGCCGTAGACACATGCGAGATCAAAATCAACGTTTGAAATACCACCCTTTTCCTCTACGACGTTTTCAATGGCTCCAGACACGAACTCGACAAGATTTGCATCCGTGCATCGTGAAAAAAACAGCACCTTATCATTCATGCCAAGCAACTCCATTCAACCTCACTGCAGGGTCTGCCCGGCAGTTCAGGTGTTATTTGTGACTTTCGGCATATGCTATCAGGAGGTCATCCTTCTTGATTGCCCAACGTATCGGCCCGCTTTTGCCACGATGACAACGCGCAACATGTCGATGGGTCTGGCCTCAAGCCAGGCGAGCTTTGCCCCCACTCACGACCCGAATGAATTCGTTGTCGAGCAACTCCAAGGCAGTGCTTCGCACACCACAGAGGACACGGAGTTGAACTTTGCCCGCGATGAGGGTCGTGGTCTTTTTGCGGCGCCTTGCCCACCACCCCGGCCGAGGCGCGGATGTCACAGAGGAAGGCAGAAGACGCAAGCGGTGGGGAGGATCGTCGTTGACCTGCGGCCCTCCCGAACGCTTGCGTGCCTTCCTCTGTGAACTCTGTGCATGTCGCGCGGCGGTGAAGTGGGGTTGGAACCCACTGTGTCATGGGTCGCGCATTGAACTCAACTCCGTGTTCTCTGTGGTCCGCGGAGCGGTGCCTTGGCGTTGATGGATATCCGTATCAGGTCAAACAGCATGAACCCATGGGGTCTGCTGCGTGCGGGGGAAAAGGGATGGGCGTTAATGACAAATGATGTCCTGACCCCATTCTGGCCCCTGGCCCCATTCCAGCCCAGTGAACGCCGCAGCAATTGTTCCATCGAAAAACGCTAGAACGGTTTCTAACACCTTTACCGGGTCCTGCAATCAAAGCCCGACTGCTGCGCGTGCTCGGGCAGTGACGTCGGTCATGGCTTGGTTGGCAGCCTCTGCTCCATCGCGCAGCACCCCCTCCACATACCCCGGATCCTTCATCAGTTCTTCGCGTCGCGCGCGTGCCGGGCCAAAGTGTTCGAGCATCAACTCGAAGAGGGCTTGCTTGGCGTGCCCGTACCCGAAGCCGATGTCGGTGGCGCGGTACTTTTCGGCGAGTTCGAGGGTGCGCGGATCATCCGCCCCGGCAAGGGCGGAGAAGAGGGCAAACGTGGTGTCGGTGTCGGGGTTTTTGGCGGCTTCGACGGGGGTGCTGTCGCTGACGATCTTCATGATCGTTTTGCGGAGCTTCTTTTCGGGCAAAAACGGGTCGAGGGTGTTGCCGTAGCTCTTGGACATCTTTTGCCCGTCGAGGCCGGGCAGCACGGCGGTGCCGGGCTGGATCATGACCTGGGGGACTTTGAACACCGGGTTGTCTTCGCTGCCGTAGGCGTGGTTGAAACGCTGCGCGAGGTCGCGGGCGATTTCGACGTTTTGGCGTTGGTCTTCGCCGACGGGCACGACGTCGGGTTCGACGGCGAGGATGTCGGCGGCTTGCAGCACGGGGTACGTATAAAGCCCGATGCTGGCGGGGATGCCTTTGGCGACTTTGTCTTTGTAGCTGACGGCTTTGTCCATCTGGCTTTTGGGGCAGACGCAGCCCAGGAGCCAGGCGAGCTCGGTGACGGCGGGGACGTCGTGTTGCAGGTAGATGTTGGTTTTGGCGGGGTCGAGGCCGAAGGCGAGGTAGTCGATGACGACTTGCCGGATGTTGGCGCGCAGGGCCTGGGGGTCGCGGACGCTGGTGAGGGCGTGGTAGCTGGCGACGAAGACGTAGGACTCGTAGCCCTGGTCTTGGAGGGTGAGGAACTGCTTGATGGCGCCGCTGTAGTTGCCCAGGTGCAGTTGGCCCGAGGGCTGGAGGCCGGAGAGGAGTCTTGGCATGATGCGGTTAGTTTATCGTGGTGCGGGGGGGGGAAGCTGTATGTTCTGGTTCACCAAGGCATTTAACGCCAAGGGGCCAAGGGGGCCAAGAAGAAGGGACCTGTCGTGGCGGGGGAGGTTGCTGGGAGCGTGTCTGCGGTGCGAGGCGGAGATGGCCTTGGGGCATGCGGCTCGGCGGGCGACTGGCCTTCCCGTTTGGATCTCCCGGTTGCTTGCGTCGGCTTGCCTTGCTTGGCCTCCTTGGCCCCTTGGCGTTAAATGCTTTGTTGTCAGACCGAGCGGACGGCGTTGACGAAGGCGCGGATGAGGTCGGGGGATTTGATGCCGCGGGTGGATTCGACGCCGCTGGAGACGTCGACGGCGTGGGGGTGGGTTTGGGTGACGGCGTTGGAGACGTTGTCGGGGGTGAGGCCGCCGGCGAGGATGAGGGGGGGGAGATCGGCCGGGTCGAGGTCGGCCAGGGCGGCCCAGTCGAAGGCGTGGCCGGTGCCGCCGGTGAGGCCGTCCTTCGGTGGGGCGTCGAGCAGCAGGGCGTCGAGCTTGGAGCCGCGGTAGGTGTCGACGTTGGCGGGGGTGAAGGGGATGGCTTTCCAGACCTGGGTGGTTTGGGGCAGGGTGAGGGTGTGGAGGTAGTCGGCGTTTTCTTGGCCGTGGAGCTGGACGACGTCGAGCTGCAGGGCCTGGGCGGCGAGCGATACGGCGGGGCGGGGGGCGTTGCAGAAGAGGCCAACGGTTTTCACGTTGGCTTGGCGGGCGGCGTGGGTGAGGGCGTGGGCCTGGGCGAAGCTGACTTTGCGGGGTGAGCCGGCGACGAAGACGAAGCCGGCGTAGTCGACGTTGAGCTCGCCCAGGAGTTGGATGTGGGCGGGGTCTTTGAGGCCGCAGATTTTGATGAGTGGGGTGGGTGTGGTTTGCATGGCGCTTGCTAAGGCAGCGCTTCGCTTTACCACAGAGGCCACAGAGGACACAGAGGGCACAGAGGAAGGCACTGGGAGGAGGAGCTGTCTGGTGCTTAAAGCTGGATTCTTCGGACGCCCTCTTTGAGGGTTTGGTGGCTGAAATTGATGAGCAGTCCGACGTTTGAGCCGTGGGCGCGCAGATAGGCGAGGACTTGGCGGGTGTGGCTGTCGTGAAGCGCTTCCACTGTTTTGAGTTCGACGACGAGCTTGCCTTCGACAAGGATGTCGACCCTGCCTTCTCCCACGCAGACATTCTTGTAGGCCAGTTCGACTGGGATTTCCAGCTCGTGCGTGATCCCCCGCAGGCCAAGCTCGACCGACATCGCCCGCTGGTAGGTCAGCTCGGCGCAGCCCGCACCAAGAATCCGGTGGACTTCGATGGCCGCACCGATGACCTTCTCACTTAGCTCGACCAGGTGGCTTTGGGTCATGATGCCTTCCTCTGTGTTGCTCTGTGTTCTCTGTGGCCTCTGTGGTAAAGCGAAGCGCTGCCTTGGTGCAATACCGCCAAAGTAACCGGGTTGAACAACTTACCCGCCGATCAAAACGGGATGTCGTCGCCGGTTTCGGTGTTGGTGTCGGAGGATGAGGTGGTGGTGCCGTCGGGGTTGATGCGTTCTAGGCGGGCGTATTGGAGGACGAGGGTTTTGTTGCCGGCGGTGTTAAAACAAATTTTGGCGCGGGTGCTGGCGCCGGTGGTGGCGACGTTGACGACGCGGCCTAGGCCGAAGGTGGCGTGGCGGACGATGGTGCCGGGGGGGTAGTCGGCGGCGAGGCCGGTGGCGACGCCGCGCTGGGCTTGGCCGAGGGAGCGGCGGCGTTTGAGGCTGCCGTCGGGTTGGCGGATGCTGCCTGAGGGGGTGTCGCCCCAGGGATCGGGGTCGAAGTAGGTGCCGTCGTCGCTGGCGTCGACGGTGTTGATGTGGTCGGGGGGCAGTTCGTTGAAGAAGCGGCTTTTCACGGTGGGGCCGCTTTGGCCAAAGACGGTGCGGTATTTGGCGTGGCAGAGGTAGAGGTGTTTTTCGGCCCGGGTGATGCCGACGAACAAGAGCCGGCGTTCTTCTTCGAGGTCTTCGGTGCTTTCGCTGCTGCGGCTGTGGGGCAGGAGGCCGTCTTCGACGCCGATGAGGGCGACGGCGGGGAACTCCAGCCCTTTGGCGGCATGGAGCGTCATGAGGGTGACCAGGCCTTGGTCGCTTTGCACGGTGTCGGCGTCGGCGACGAGGGCGATGCGTTCGAGAAAGCCCAGGAGTTTGTCGTGGAGGCTGAGGGTTTGGCTGGCGCCGTCTTGCTCGCGTTCGGCGTCGAGGAGCATGTCTTCTTCGAATTGCTGGGCGCTGGTGACCAGTTCGCCGAGGTTGGCCAGGCGTTCGCGGTCGGGGTCGCTGGTGTCGTTTTGGTAGAAGGCTTCGAGGCCGCTTTGGGTGATGACGTCTTCGACGAAGCCGCGGAGGGTGGGGTCGGGGATGAGGCTGGTGTCGCCGGCGACCTGGCCGCGCCAGTTTTGCAGGGTGGCGGCGAATTTGGCGACGCTGTTGTGGGCCCGGGTGTTGAGGCCTGCGACGGGGGTGGGGTCTTCGAGCACGGTGCTGAAGGGCAGGTTGTGTTCGAGGGCGTGGGCGCGGAGGTGTTTGGTGCTGGGCACGCTGATGCCGCGGGCGGGGGTGTTGATGATGCGCAGCAGGTTGACTTCGTCGGCGGGGTTGGCGACGGTGCGCAGGTAGGCGACGGCGTCTTTGATTTCTTTGCGGTCGTAGAAGGCGGTGCCGCGGGCGATTTGATAGGGGATGCCGGCGTCGCGGAGGGTGTCTTCCATGACGCGCGAGAGCGAGTTCATGCGGTAGAAGATGGCCATTTGGCCCCAGGCGATGCCGGGCTGGCCGTCTTGGCCTTGGTTGAGGCTTTTGAAGGTGTCGGCGACCCAGCTGGCTTCGCTGGCGCCGTCGCCGCAGGTGACGACTTGGACGGGGTCGCCTTCGGGGTTGTCGGTCCAGAGTTGTTTGTGGCGCCGGCCTTTGTTGTTTTGGATGAGGGTGTCGGCGGCGGCGAGGATGCTGGGGGTGCTGCGGTAGTTTTGTTCGAGGCGGACGACGGTGGCGTTGCCGAAGTGGTTTTCGAAGTCGAGGATGTTGGTGATGTCGGCGCCGCGCCAGCCGTAGATGCTTTGGTCGGGGTCGCCGGTGACCATGAGGTTTTGGTGGCCGCTTGCCAAAGCGTGGGCGATCATGAACTGGGCGTGGTTGGTGTCTTGGTATTCGTCGATCATGACGTACTGGAAGCGCTCGCGGAGCTCTTCGAGGGCGTCGGGGTGCTGCTGCATGAGGCGGACGGTTTTGAACAGGAGGTCGTCAAAGTCGAGCGCGTCGTTTTTGGTGAGTGTTTTTTCGTATTTGGTGTAGACCTTGGCGACGGTGCGGTCGTAGAAGTTGCTGGCTTGCTGGGTGAAGGCCGATGCGCTGAGCAGGTCGTTTTTGGCGTTGCTGATGGCCGCGAGCATGGCGGCGGGGGGGAAGTTTTTGGGGTTGATGTCGAGGTCGTCGAGGCACTGCTTCATGGCCCGTTTTTGGTCGGACGTGTCGTAGATGCTGTAGCCGGGTTTGAGGCCCAGGCGGTCGCCGTATTGGCGCAGCAGCCGGGCGCAGAGGCTGTGGAAGGTGGCGACGGTGAGGGCGCGGGCTTGGCGTTCGCTGACGAGCTGGGCGACGCGGTCGCGCATTTCGCCGGCGGCTTTGTTGGTGAAGGTGATGGCGAGCACGTTCCACGGGGCGATGCCCACTTCGCGGACGAGGTGGGCGATGCGGTGGGTGACCACGCGGGTTTTGCCCGAGCCCGGGCCGGCGAGCACGAGCAGGGGGCCGTCGACGTGGCTGGCGGCTTGGAGCTGGGGCTCGGTGAGGCCGGCGAGGAGGTCGTTTTCTTGTGGGGGCGGGGCGTCTGGCATGGCTTGGTCGGTTTGAGCTTGAGGCGCTAGGTGTTAGAGCTTAGAGCTTAGTTTTTCGCGAACGGAGTTGGTGAGATGCGGGTGCCATGCGACAAGGCCTCCGGTGCGGAGTGGTTCGCAGAGTGACGGCGGGGCTGTCGAACTAGGCTCTAAGCTCTAGCGCCTAGCGCCTGAGGTGCCCGCGGCTAGCTCGCCTTCTTCCCCAACAAGATGCCGGTCAATGCTTCGCCGCGGCGGCGGGGTTCTTCTTCGGCGAGGCAGGCGTAGCGGGATTCGGGGTCGGGGCTGACGGCGAGGGTGATCAGGTCGATGAGGGCGCTGGTGGGCAGGCTGGGTTCGAGCCAGGCGTCGATCTCGGTGACGGGGCCGAGCTTGCGCAGCTTGGGGTCTTGGAGCAGGGTGCGGATGCGCTCGCGGACTTCGATCAGGGGCTGGGGTTCGTCGTCGGTGGAGGTTTTGTCTAGGCCAAAGGGGCTGAGGGTGGCCATGCGGTAGCCGCCTTCGTGGACGTCGTGTTCGTCGACGATGCGGGCGCGGCAGACCCCGTGCAGGAGGATGTGGTAGCGGCCGTCTTCGAGGCGGTCGTGCTGGACGACGTAGCCCACGCAGACGACGGGGCGCAGGCTGTGGCCGTCGCGGGCGTCTTGGTCGTAGACGGCCATGGCGATGAGCCCGGGGCCGTCGAGGGCGCCGTGGACCATGGCGCGGTAGCGGTCTTCAAAAATGTGCAGGGGCACGGCGGCGTGAGGTAGCAGCACGCAGGCGGGCAGGGGGAAGACCGGGATCGGCCGGTTGAAGTTGACGGTGACGCGTTCGGTTTCCATGTTGCTTTTGGGGACGGTGGGCGTGAGAGTCGCTTGCGTCTTAGAGGGGGGGGTAGGTGTTAGGCGTTAGGTCCTAGGCGTTAGGTGGGGGACTCGGGGGGCACTGCTGAAGCTACGTCGCGCGTAGGGCGGAGAACTTAGGCGTGACGTTCCGAGTCGGTGTGGTTGCCTTCGCTAACACCTAGGACCTAACGCCTAACGCCTCACCAGAGTCGCTCTCACGCATCGGCTTCTTCCCGCGGGTTGCGTCGCGAGGGTTTGGGCGGCTTGAGCTTGAGTTCGGGTTGCTCGACGCTGACGGTGTGGCCGGGGGGGACGCTGGTGGTGACAAAGGCGCTGCCGTTGACGGTGGCGCCGGCGCCGATGCGGGTGGTGCCGCCGAGGATGATGGCGTTGCCGTAGATGGTGACGTCGTCGTCGAGGGTGGGGTGGCGTTTCATGCCGCGCCAGTCTTGGCCGCCGCGGGTGGAGAGGGCACCGAGGGTGACGCCTTGGTAGATCTTGACCCGGGCGCCGATGTTGACGGTTTCGCCGATGACGATGCCCGTGCCGTGGTCGATGAAGAAGCTTTCGCCGATTTCGGCGCCGGGGTGGATGTCGATGCCGGTTTCGTTGTGGGCGTATTCGCTGAAGATGCGTGCGAGCAGGGGCAGGTTGAGCTTGTAGAGCTGGTGGGCGTAGCGGTGGATGAAGATGGCGTCGACGCCGGGGTAGCAGAAGACGGCTTCGTCGGGGTGGGTGGCGGCGGGGTCGCCGTCGAAGGCGGCTTGCACGTCGGTGGCGAGCAGGCGGCGCACGCCGGGGATGGCGGCGAGGAAGGTGTCGGTTTTTTCGCGGGCGGTGACGTCGCACTCGGGGCAGTCGTCGCCGGCGAGGGCCTGGCCTTTTTGATTGAGCAGGTAGCGCTCGGTTTGGCGGATTTGGCCGTAGAGCAGGGCGTCGATCTGGGTGAGCAGGTCGGCGGTGCGGGCTTGGACGTTGTCGGAGGTGAGGCGCTGGTCTTCGAAATAGCCGGGGAAGGTGAGCTTGCGCAGCAGCTCGACGAGCTGGATGCACTTGACGCGGCTGGGCAGAAAGATGGCGTCGAGGTGGACGGTGCGGTCGTCGTCGTGGTAGTCGGCGACGAGTGCGGCGGCGAGGGTGGCGATGGGATCGGGGGGCGACGGCATGGCGTCAGTTTAGCGGGCCATGCGCGTGGGTTGCCGCGTGCTGTGGGGCGCGGCGGTGGGGTGGGGTGTGGGTGTGCAGATGATGCGCGCCTGGCGTGAAGCGAGGGCGCAGAGGCGGTGGGTGAGAACCCGGGCGGTGGGTTTTGCCAGCCGCGACGCGGGCGCGGCTTGGGCACGGAGGGACGGCGGTGCGGGGTCGCAGGCGGATGAGCTCCGAACCTCAATTTGAAGTGGGTGCGTCGCGGGATCATCCGAACCTTCCGCTCGTAGACGGCTTGGCTGTCGTGTCCCAACCTGCTCCCTTGAGGTCCATAAGGCCCGGGCGCATGTATGCCTGTAAAAGTTCGACCACGCACCGCGGTCCGTCCGGGGTGCTTGGCGAGTATAGCCCGCGGTGGGGCGTTGCCCAGTGAATGTTGTGCGCGGTGTGAATCGATCAAGATTCATTTGACTTGTGCGTTTTGTTGGCGCATCTGCGCGGCGTAGGTGGCGATGGTGTCGGCGGTGGGGTGCTGGGGTGTCCAGCCCAGGGCCGCGGTGGTCTGGCTGAGGTCGGCGCAGGTGTAGTCTTGGTAGAAGGCGTGGGGGTTGGGGATGTATTGGGTGTCGTGGGCGCAGTCGATGGCGCGGCGCAGCGCGTCGATGATTTGGTTGAAGGTGGTGGTGCGACCGGTGCCGACGTTGTAGACGCCGGGGGTGGCGCTGGGCTGCGCCGCGGCGCGGGTGCAGGCGACGACGTCGTCGACGTGGATGTGGTCGCGGGCTTGGGTGCCGGGGGTGAAGAGGCGCGGGGCTTGGCCGCGCAGCATGGCTTGGGCGAGCTGATGGATCATGCTGGCCATCTTGCCTTTGTGTTGTTCGCCCGGGCCAAAGACGTTGAAGTAGCGCAGGCCCACCAGGTGGGCTTGCGGGCAGGCGGCTAGGGCGTCGCGGTGCAGGTTTTCCATGACCCATTTGCTGAAGCCGTAGACGTTGGCGGGGGCGCCTGCGTCGTCGAGGGCAAAGGGGCGCTGGGCGGCGGTGGCGCCGTTGGCGGTGGTGCCGTAGGTGGCGGCGCTGCTGGCCCAGACCAGGCGGCGGGGGGTGGGTGAGGCGCTGGGGGCGGTGGCCCAGGCGAGCAGCTGGCGGAAGGGGTCGACGTTGTCGCGCAGCATCACGGTTTGGTCGGTGACGGTGGTGTCGGTGATGCTGGCCAGGTGGTAGACGACGTCGGGGTTGAAGCGTTCGAGTACGGCGGGCAGGTCGAGGCTGTGCAGGGCGCCGGCGATGACGTCGCCGCGGTAGGTGAAGCCGGGGGTGTGGCTGCGGGCTTCGGTGCTGAGGTTGGCGAAGCTGCCGCTGCGAAAGTCGTCGATGACCAGCAGGGGGGCGTTGGGCTGGTCGCGCTGCAGGGCGCGGACGAGGTTGCTGCCGATGAAGCCGGCGCCGCCGGTGATGAGGGTGCGCATGGGGGGGATTGGGGGTTGGGGGTTTTGGGGGCGGACGCTGACGTGGGGGCGGTGGGTGAACGCGGAGGCTGGGTTGTGAATGGGCCTGAACCCCGAATCCCGAATTCTGAACCCGCAATCCCCAATCCCCAATCCCCAACCCCCAATCCCTGCCCGCCTTAGCGGGCCCCCGTATCCGGCGGGGGGATGACCAGCACGGTGCCGGGGCGCATGCGGCCCGGGTCGCTGCCGATGGCCTGGCGGTTGGCTTGGTAGATGAGCTGCCACTTGCTGGCGGCGTTGTAGAACTGCTTGGCGATGCCGCTGAGGGTGTCGTTTTCTTTGACGGTGTACTGCGTGCCGCCACCGAGGTCTGGGGCGGGGGCGCGGTCGGGGGTGATCGCGGGGGGGATGGTGGGGGTGGTGCCCGCGGGGCCCGGGAGCTTGATGACCTGGCCGGTTTTGAGGCGGTCGGGATCGACCAGGGGGTTGGCTTGGGCGATCTGGATCCAGTGGGTGCCGCTGCCGTAGAGATCAAGGGCGATGGAGCTGAGGTTGTCGCCGCTTTTGACGGTGTAGGTCAGTGTTTTGGGGCGGGCGGCGGTGCCCGTGGTGCTGCCGGTGGTGTTGGTCGCGGTGGGGGAGGTGATGCGGTCGCCCGGGCCCAGGGCGATGCCGGTGGTCGGCGGGGTGACGGGCTGGGGGTCGAAGAGGCTGGGGCGCGGCTGGCCGCGTTCGTCGAAGGCGGTGCGGCCGACTTCGAAGGTGGCTTTGGGGTCGGCTGGGGCTGGAGTTGGGGATGCGGCTGCGGCTGGTGGTGCGGCTGCAGGGGCGGGCGTGACGACGGGGGCGGGTGCCGCGGGCGGGGTGTCGGTGAATTGCAGCCGGGCGGGATCGATGGGCTCGGCGGGTGCTTTGGCGCGGGTGGGGTCGCCGAAGGGCAGGGCCGGCGGGGTGCTGGGCGCGGGGCGGGTGCCCAGGGGAAGGTCGGTCGCTGGGGCTTGGCGGCCCTCGGCGAGGGGTGCGGTGCTGGCGGGGCCGTCGGGGCCTGCGGCGGTTTGCGGGCCTTGCTTGAGCAACGACGCGAGGACGACCAGCAGCAGTGTGGCGGCGGCGGCGACGGCGATTTTGTACGGGGCAGTCATGATCGGCTCGGAGGAGGGTTAACGGTGTTCAGTGTAGCGGGGCAAGGGCGGCAGACACGGGGCGCAGGGGAGGGAGGTGCGGGGGCGCACGGGGTGGTGTGGGCCACGCGGGGGCCCCGTGCGCTGGGGCGGGGCGGTCTTGGGCGTGGGGCTCGGACGTTTGGCAAATACACTGAGGCGGGGGTTCGTGTTGGTCTTCTGTTGCCCGGGCTCTTTGCACCATGCCTTTACCGATTTCTGTGGTGATTTGCTGTGCCGATGCTGAGGCGACGCTGCCCGCGGCGCTGGCGTCGGTGGCGTGGGCCGATGAGGTGGTGGTGGTGGATTCGGGGTCCAGCGATGCCACGGGCGAAATTGCGCGGGAGGCGGCGGACCGGTATGTGGTGGAGGCGTGGCGGGGCTACAGCGCCCAGAAGCAGTTCGGGGTGTCTTTGGCCCGCAACGACTGGGTGCTGGTGCTTGATGGCGACGAGGAGGTGTCTGCCGCGTTGGCGGCGGAGCTGCGCGGGCTGGACGAGGCGGCGGTGGCGGGGCTGGATGTGTTGACGATGCCGCGTCGCAACCATGTTCTGGGCCGGGCGGTGCGGGCGTGGTGGCCGGACACGCAGACACGGCTGATCCACCGCGGGCGCGCCGAGTGGTCCAACGAGGTGCTGCACGACGCGCGGCGGCCTTCGGCTCCGGGGCGGCTGCGGGCACTGGCCGGGCATTTGGAACACAAGCGGGTGGGGGCCGAGGGGGTCGAGGCCCGCTGGGCGGATTATTTCAGCGGGGCCCGGCTGGACGCGCGGTTGTTGGACACCGCGCGCCAGATGCACGGCCGCGGGCGGCGGGTGTCGTGGCTGGGGCTGTGGCTGCGGCCCTGGTTCGCGTTCTGGAAGTTTTATCTGCTGAAGCGCGGGGTTTTGGATGGCGGGTTTGGCTTGTTGGTGGCGCAGAAGGCGATGGTGAGCACCCAGTTGAAGTACGCGGCGCTGTGGGCGGTGCAGCAAGAGCACGCCCGAGACGCGGGCTCGGGCGCTTGACACCTTTGGAGGACTGGGGTTACCGTTCGATGCGTGAGAGATGCCCTTATGCTGCTTTTGGCGGTGGAGAGGGTGAGTGAAGGGCGGTGCGTTGCATCGCTGTACCCGTTTGTTCGGATTCACACCTGCGACCGCTTAACCTGACACCTACCCATACGGACCCTTCCCGATGTCTGAAAACTACTCACGCGTGGCCGTCACTCGGCTTGAAAAAGCCACCAAGATCAACTTCGTGGATCGCAACATCTTGGAAGAGTCGGTGATCCAGCAGATCGGTGAAGAGATCGGCAGCGTGATCGATGCCGCGGACTCCCCGAAGATCCTGCTGGATTTTGAAAACGTTGAGCACCTCTCCTCTGCGGCTTTGGGAACGCTGATCACCGTTAACACCAAGGTGAAGCAGAAGGGCGGCCAGCTGCGGCTTGCGAACATCGACAAGCAGATCTACGAGGTGTTTGTGATCACCAAGCTCAACAAGCTTTTTCAGATACACGACACCGCCGAGGCCGCGGAAAAGAGCTTCAAGAAGTAAGAGCCGTTTTCGTTTGGCGGCATGGGCCGCCGTGTTTTCGTCCACTGAGCCCTTTGTCGGGCGTCGAGCATTGCTGATGGATGACCCTGCCGCCTCCGGCCAGCACAACGCCCCGAGCCACCGCCTGATCTTCCGCGCGTTGGGAGAGGTGATGGCCGTGATCAAAGAGTTGATCGATGCGTGCAAGGCGCAGGGCTATGACGACCGTGCGGTGTTTGGCTTGACCCTCGCGTTGGAAGAGGTGCTGACCAACGCGGTGCGCCACGGCAACAAGAAAGACCCGGCGAAGCAGGTGGATGTGAAGGCCTGGATCGATCCGACCGCTGCGACCATCTCCGTTGCGGATCAGGGAGAGGGCTTTGTGCCCGAGCAAGTGCCTGATTGCACGATGCCGGAGAACGTGCTGCGGCCTCACGGGCGTGGGGTGATGCTCATCCACGCTTACATGACCGAGGTGCGCTACAACGACCAAGGCAACCAGGTGACGCTGGTGAAGCGGCGGGACTGCCCGAAGCCGATCTTGGACGACGAAGACTGAAAAGCAGGGCCCGGCTGGGCCCTGGGTGGCGGGTGAGTGGGGAGGCAGGGGGGTTGGGCTGTTTTCGCGGTCTGCCACGGTGGATGGGGCCCGGTGGCGCGATGCCGGGTCGTCCGCCGTGGCAAGGCGGGTAAACTTCTGTGGGACGCACGGCCCTGGCCCTGTTGTTTCTTGCTTGGTTTTTGTGCTTTGTCCTTTTCTTCCTGCCGCGAACGAGACGCCTGCCCTTTGCCCCCGAACGACACCCCGCAGCCCGCCGCCCCTTCGGGGCGTTCCACGACCCCGCATAACGCGGTGGCCGCCGACGCGGGCGGAGACGATGACCCGCTCTCTTGCCAGAAGGGCGGTTTGACCGTCCGGGTGGTGATTGACACCCCTGACACGCAGCCGCCGCTGACGGGCTGGCTGCCCGAGCAGGTGGTTGCGGCCATGGACGCCGCGGGTTTGGCGGCGGGCACGTTGGATCTGCGGGTGGTGGACGACGCGGCGATGGGGCAGATGCACGATGTTTTTCATGGCGACCCGTCGCCCACCGACGTGTTGACCTTTGACCTGCGTGACGTCCCCGAGGACACGTTGGAAGGCGACGTGGCGCTGTGCGTGGACGAGGCCGCGCGGCGGGCGGCCGAGCGCGGCCACGCGGTGCGTGACGAGGTGTTGCTGTACGCCGTGCACGGGCTGCTGCACCTGCTGGGCGAGGACGACCACACGCCGGCGGACTACGCCCGCATGCACGCCCGCGAAGACGCGCTGCTGACGGCGATCGGTGTGGGGCCGCGCTTCGCGGTGCCCACGACCTCGGGATCCGACGGGGGTGAGGCATGACCGCCGCTTTGTTGGTGGCCGCCGCTGCGGCGTTGACGGCTTGCTATTTCTCGGCCGCGCACGCGGTGCTGAAAACCTTTTCGCGCAAGCGGCTGGGTGACCTGCTGGCTGAACTGAACCGGGCCGATGAGCTTCCGCGGGTGGTGGATTACCTGCCGGGGTTGATCTTGATGACCGGGGTGGTGCGGGCGGCGATGAACGTGACCTGCGTGCTGGCGCTGTTCTGGGCGTCGCAGGCCTGGGGCTTGGCCGGGCAGTGGGCGCAGTGGGCCGCGGTGTTTGTGGTGTCGCTGGCGGTGCAGGGGGTCTTTAGCGTGGCCATTCCTGTGAGCTGGGCCCGCTACCACGGCGAGCGGCTGCTGATCGGATCCATGCCGGTGCTGCACGCCATGCGCATCGTGTTGTTTCCACTGACCCGGCCCCTGGGTGTGCTGGACCCGCTGGTGCGGCGTTTGTCGGGCGTGGACCTGCGTGACGACGAGGAAGACCTCAGCGACCAGATCATCGCCGCGGTGGAGGACCACGAAGACGGCGATGAGGTGGCCGACGACCAGAAGCAGATGATCGAGGCGGTGTTTGACCTGCGCGAGACCGACGCGGGGGCCGTGATGACGCCCCGCACGGACGTGCAGGGCGTGGAGTTGACCGCCAGCTTGGGTGAGGTGCGCACCACGTTGATCGACGAGGGCCACAGCCGGGTGCCGGTGTACCGCGAAAACCTCGATGACATCGCGGGCATTTTGTATGCCAAAGACCTGCTGCCGCTGCTGGCCGAGGGCGCGGGGCGCCCCGCAAGCGACGCTTTTGATTTGCAGTCGCTTTTGCGCGAGCCGATGCTGATTCCTGAAAGCAAGAACGTGCTGGAGCTTTTGCGCGAATTTCGGGCCACGCAGGTTCACTTGGCCATCGTGGTTGACGAATACGGGGGCACCGCGGGGCTGGTGACGATCGAAGATATTTTGGAAGAGATCGTCGGTGAGATCCACGACGAGTACGAGGAAGACGCCGAGGCGCCCGGGGTCGAAACGCTCGGCGACGGCCGGGCCCGGGTGGACGCGCGGCTGCCGATCGACGACCTCAACGACAAGCTGGAACTGGACGTTCCTGAGGACGAGGAATACGACACCGTCGGCGGGTTTGTGCTGGAAACCCTGGGCCACATCCCCGAGCCGGGCGAGACCTTCGAGGCCCACGGCGTGAAGGTGACGGTGGAGGCGGCGGAGAAGACCCACGTGGTGGCGGTGGTGGTTGAGCCGGTGGGGCGCGACGCGGAGGTTTGAGCGGGGCGTCGGCGCGGCGGGGTTGTGTCGGTGGCGGGGCGGTGAGCCGTGGGGCCCATGGAACCGATACAAAAAACCCCCGGCGTGCCGTGGGCATGCCGGGGGGTGTTGATGGCGGTGACCAAGCGGGTGGGGCTTGGCGGCGGGGCTTTAGTCCAGCAGGTGGGTGCCGTGGGTGACCGCGGCGCCGGCGCGCAAGGCGGCGGTGACGTGGATGACTTCGGCGAGTTCTTCTTGGGTGGCGCCGGCTTTGAGGGCGGCTTGCTTGTGGAGCTCGAGGCAGTAGGCGCACTGGGTGGTGAGAGCCACGCCCAGGGCGATGAGCTCTTTGTATTTAACGGGGATGGCGCCGTCGGCCAGGGCGGATTCGCCGTAGGCGAAGAACTGGGTGGACTTGCCGCCGTCGATTTTTCCGAGGTTGGCGAGTTTGCTGAGGTTGTCCATCGAATGCATGGGAAGGTCCTTTTTGGGAGGAGGGGGAAAAGATAGACTGACTGGTCTACTCTCTGTCGGTGGGAGATAGCTGCGTTGCCCGCGAAATAATTCCTGGGGCTGAGAAAAAAAGTTTGAGGGCGGGGGCGCATCGTCAGCGTTACCCTTTTGACCTATGCCCGAGGTGTCCACGGATCGTGCTTGGCCAGAGGACACCCCACCTGCGGAGCCCCAGGCCCCTGCGCGGATCGGGTGGTGGTGGCTGGGCTTTGTGGGCATTGCGGGGTTGGTGGGTTTGAGCGTGGCGATGGCGGTGCCGTTCTCCGCGCACAGCACGCTGATGGACCGGGTGACCGGGCAAACCTGTGAGCAGCAGAAGGTGATGTTTGGCGACGGGGTGTATCGCAACACCCGGGACACGGCGTTGTCGCGGTGGCTGGAAGGTCGTGACCCGGGGTATCAGCCGCGGTGGGCGAGGGTGAGCATTCGGCGGCACAACGTGTTTGGCGGGTTGGTGTCTTTGGAGGATCGCCCCTTGCCGGTTATCGCGGGGCTTCAGTCCCCGCGTGCGGGGTGGGCGTCACCGCTGGAGGTGTTTGTGGGCCAGGCCGATGAGGCGGCGATCGCGCGCTTTGTGTCGGCGATGCAGAACCAAGACCTGTTGGCTCGGGAAGCGGCGGTCCGCGAAGTGATGGCGGGGCTTGCGCCGGGGGCGGCGACGCCGGGCCCCGGGTTGGGGGATCCGGGGGAGCCGAGGATGTGACCGTGCGCGGAGTGCGGGCGAGCTGATCTCACGCAGGGCCGCAGGATGCGCAGAGCAAGGCAGGGGAAACCGCGGGCATTGTTTTCGCTTGTGTCTTTCCCCGCGCACGCTGCGGCCCTGCGTGAGATGGTTTTTGGGTTTGCAGATGCCGAGGCCGGGTAAACTCGTCGCCCATGCTCCAGATCCAGTTCTATAACGCGTTGACCCATGCCATCGAACCCTTCGAGCCGATCGAGCCGGGGCGGGTGACGATGTACAACTGCGGGCCGACGGTTTATGACTTTGCCCACATCGGCAACTTCAAAACGTTTTTGTTTGCGGACGTGCTGCGACGCTTTTTAGAGCTGGCGGGCTTTGAGGTGCACCAGGTGATGAATCTGACCGACGTGGGGCACATGACCGACGACCAGCTGGCCGACGGCGGGGGCGAGGACAAGATGGCGGTGGCCGGTCAGCGGCTGGCCGAGGCGAAGAAGGCCGGTCAGGCGCACGCTTCAGAGATCGCCGACCCTGGCGATCCTTATCAGGTGGCGCAGTTTTATATCGACGCGTTTTTGGACGACGGGCAGGCGCTGGGGCTGAAGGTGGCCCACGAGGCGGCGACGAACATGCCGCGGGCCACGGACCACGTGTCGCACATGGTGGCGATGATTCAGACGCTGGTGGAGAAGGGCCACGCGTATGTGGGGGCGGACGGGGCGGTGTACTACGCGGTGGAGTCGTTCGAAGACTACGGCCGGCTGAGCGGCAACAAGCTGGAGCAGCTCAAGGGCGGGGCGGGCGGCCGGGTGGTGAGCGCGAACACGGCGAATAAGAAGCACCCGGCGGACTTTCTGCTGTGGAAGCCCGACGCGACGCACCTGATGAAGTGGGACAGCCCTTGGGGGCCGGGTTATCCGGGTTGGCACATCGAGTGCAGCGCGATGGCCAAGGCGGTGCTGGGACGCGAGGTGATCGATATCCACACCGGGGGCGAGGACAACATTTTTCCGCACCACGAGTGCGAGATCGCCCAGAGCTGTGGGGCCAGCGGGGAGGATTCGTTCGCGCGCTTCTGGATGCACAGCCGCCACCTGATGGTGGAGGGGCAGAAGATGAGCAAAAGCAAGGGGAACTTTTTCACCGTGCGGCAGGTGCTGGACGGCGCGCTGACGCCTAACAAAGTGGACCCGGCGGTGCTGCGCTACGAGATGATCAAAGCCAGCTACCGCGGGAAGATGAACTTCAGTGCCCGGGGGCTGGAGGATTCGGCGGCGAACGTGAAGCGGCTGCGGAATTTTCATGCCGCGCAGGAGGCCGAGGCTGCGCCGGTGGGCATTGATCACCCGGTGCTGGCACGCTTTGTGGCGGCGCTGGCGGACGATCTGAACATCGCCGGGGCGCTGGCGGTGGTGTTTGAGTATGTGAACGACGGCGGATCGGACACGCCCGCGGAGACCCGCGGGGTGTTGGAGCAGTTTGACCGCGTGCTGGGCGTGCTGGAACCTGCAGGGGCTGGCGCTCAGGCTGGCGGGCAAGACGACGGCTGGGCGGCCGAGCGGTGCGCTGCGCTGGACGCGGCGCGGGGCGCGAAAGACTGGGCGACCAGCGACGCGGTGCGCGACGAGCTTCAGGCGGCGGGCTACGAGGTGAAGAGCACGCCCGCGGGCACGGTGGCGACCAAGAAGCTGGCATAGCCCAGCGCGAGGTGCGTTTTTGAATGGTGGGTTGCTTTGCGCGACGCTTAGGCGGCGTCGTTGATGCCTTCGTAGGCGTAGCGCTCGGCGATGTACTGCTCGAGGGGGCCGGCCTCGGCGCACTGCAGGCGGAAGGGCTGGCCGGTGTGGTTGAGCAGGAAGGTCAGGGCCAGGGCCAGGGTGTCGCGGCAGACCATGCACAGCAGGGTGCCGTCGGGGTCGAACGAGATGGGCAGGATGAGGTAGTCCCAGGCGTCGTGGGGCGCGATCTGGTGGAGCGCGGCGGGAACGTGGGGGGTCGCGGTGAGTGCGGCGGGGGTGAGGGTGGGCAAGACCGCCGCCTCAAGGGCGTCGAGCAGCTCGTCTACGTCGCGGCGCAGCACCGTGGAGAGATGCTGGAGGGTGGGCCCTGTGGGGTCGAGTGCGGCCTTGAGGGTTTCACACTCTTGGGCGTCGGCCAGGCCTGCGTCGTTCAAAATGGTGCACAGTGTGTCGCAATGCATGCGGAACGATCCTCTTGGCTTCGAAGCTACGCACCATGAGATCGTCTGATTGTGGATTTGAATTAACCCCGGCGGCGCATCCGCCTTGCAGGCGGCAGGGACCCTGCGTTGGGGTTCTGAAAGTGGGGGGATTTTCGGACACGGGCCGGGCCGGGCCGAGGCCGTGGAGAGGCCGGGGCGGGCAGGCGTGGTTTTAACGCAGCGCCTTGGCCCCGGCGGTGATGTACGGCAGGCCCGAGAGCACCGTGACCACGACGGTGAGGTAGACCAGCGCGTCGCGGGTCCACCCCAGCCAGGCGTAGCCGTCGCGGTTGGGGTCGATCATGACGATGATCAGCACCACGGGTACGACGACCGACTGCAGGATCATTTTCAGCTTGCCGTACCAGTTGGCGCCGAAGGAAATGCCGGCTTTCTCGACCTCGCCGCGGATGCCGGTGACCAGCAGCTCGCGGGCGAGCACCAGCACGACCATCCAGGGATAGACCCCCGAGATCATGGTGCGGACGCTGCCGTTGGCAACGGCCCCGGGATCCAGGAAGCGGGGGCTGCCCAGGTAGATCACCGCGCCCAAGATCAGGATCTTGTCGCAGAAGGGGTCCATGATGCGGCCGAACTTGCTGACGACTTCCCACCGGCGGGCGAGGTAGCCGTCCAAGGCGTCGGTGACCGCGGCGATGACAAAGAGTACGGCGGCCACGGGCAGCACCCACAAGGCGTTGTCTTGTCCGTAGCGGTAGTTCTGCAGCACGGCAAAGAAGGCCGCGGCGACGATGAGCCGCAGCATGGTGAGTTGGTTGGGGATGTTGCGCCGAGTGAACATGGGCTGATGGTAGCGGGTGGCGGAAAGGGGATGCGTTGGCCAGCGGGGTGCCTGTGGGGCGGGGCTTTTAAAACCTCAAAACCCTCGAAAGACCGCCTGCCGCGGCCCGGGGCTTGGTGGGATGCGTCGCGGCAGGGATGCGGGGGCTTGCGTGGTGCCGCGGGTTTTAGGGGCTGGATGGTGGCGTGCTGCTGAGGTGGGCGGCGGCGCCAAGGCCGGCCAGGCGTCCGGTGCACCAGGCCCATTGGAAGTTGTAGCCGCCGATGCGGCCGTCGACGTCGAGGATTTCGCCTGCCAGGTGCAGGCCCGGGCACACGCGAGAGGCCATGGTGGACAGCTGGGTCTGGGCCAGGGGCACCCCGCCGGCGGTGACTTCGGCGTGGGCGTAGCCGCGGTCGGTGGTGATGGGCAGGGGCAGGGCGGTGAGGGCGGTGACCAGGCGGCGGCGGATGTCTTTGGGCAGGTGGGCCAGGGGGCGGTCGGGCTCGGTGTGGACTTCGTGGTCGATCAGCGCGGCGGCGAAGCGTTCGGGCAGGGTGCGGCGGGCGACCTGCAGCACGGTGGTGTGGGGCTGGGTCGTGGCCTGCTCGATGAGGGCGGCGTCGATCTGTTCGGTGGTGTGGGTGGGAATGAGGTTGGCGGTGAGCCGGTTGCCGGGGGCCGAGTTGCCCGGCGCTGGGGCGTCGGCAAACAGG
Source organism: Phycisphaera sp. (assembly GCA_023300125.1). Taxonomy (GTDB): domain Bacteria; phylum Planctomycetota; class Phycisphaerae; order Phycisphaerales; family Phycisphaeraceae; genus Algisphaera. The sequence goes on along the minus strand of JALZVY010000176.1, from coordinate 1,050 downwards.
TGGCGGCTGATGTCCATCGGACCCGGGCCGCTGATGCCGAAGTGGGTGAACAAGGTCGCCCCGGGCTGGCGGTGCAGGATCTTGCCCGTGGGCCCGGCGAGGGTGAGCACGGTGTCGACGGCGATGCCTTTGAGCGCGGTGAGCCAGTGGTTGGCCGGCAGCAGCAGGGGCACCAGCGCGGGCCGGGTGTCGGTGACGCTGTGGCCCAGCGCGCGGGCCAACTGGTAGCCGAAGCCGTCGCTGCCGGTGGTGGGCAAGGCCAGGCCGCCGGTGGAGAGGACGACGTGGTCGGCGGTGATGGGGCCTTGAGACGTTTGAATATTGAATCTGGGCGTGCGTGCTGGAGATTCCGATTCCGGATGCGATTCTGCATCCGCACTTTGAATGTCCAGCACCCGGTGGTCGGTGAGCAGCTGGGCGCCTGCGTCGTAGGCGGCGGTGAGCAGCGCGTTGAGCACGGTGCGGGCGCGGTCGGTGGTGGGGAAGAGCTTGCCGGTGTCTTCGACTTTGAGTTCGACGCCTTGCTGGGCGAAAAAGTCGATGGTGTGGGCGACGCTGAAGCTTTTGAGGACTTTCTTGATCGCGTTGCGGCTGCCGCTGGTGGCGTAGTCCTCGGGGTGGATCACGTCGTGGGTGACGTTGCAGCGTCCCCCGCCGGCGATGAGGATTTTGGCACCGAGTTTTTTCGCGCCGTCCAGCGCGACCACGCGGGTGCCCGGGGGGGCGTGGCGGGCGGCGAAGATGGCGGCAAACAGCCCCGCGGCCCCGGCGCCGATGATGGCGATGTCGGCGTGGGCGGGGCCGCCTTGGGGTTGAGGGGGGGAGGTTGGGGGCATGGTGGGCAGCCGCTAGCCGCTAGAGCCTAGCTTTTAGCAAGAAAAAGCGGCGTCGCCCGGTGGGGCAACGCCGCGCTATGGGAACGTTTTAGCTCACCGCGAGCGACGCATCGCTCGCGGCTCAATAGGGTCAGGGCTTCAGGCCGTCGAGGCTTAGGCCGCCCAGTCCCATGCCGCCCACGTCGCCCAGGCCGGACTTGAGGCTGTCTTTGGG
>JALZVY010000175.1 GCA_023300125.1 Phycisphaera sp. | reverse complement strand
CCGCGGCCTTTTTTTACATCACCACCGCGTTTATCTGCTGCCGAGCAGCGTCTGGTCGCCCGTTCCGGGGCGATGGGTCATCCCTGTTTCATCAGCCCACGCATCTCGCGATCCCGCCGCAAGTAGAGGATCCTCCCAAACTCGCCCTGCCCCCAGGAGACCCCACATGCCGCCCAGCAATTCCCGTGAGTGTCAGATCGTCGCCATCCTCAAACAGCAGGAAGGCGGGTTAAAAATCGCCGGCATCTGTCGCACTTACGGAAGTGGAGCCCCCACATACCAACGCGTGGCGTAGCAAGTACGGCGGTATAGACGCTTCGATGCTCAAGGGAATTAATAAGCTCGAAGTTCAGAAGGCGCGGCTCAAGAAGATTCACGCCGCGTCTCAGATGAAGATTTTGGTCACGAAACAAGCCCTCGCAATTCTGTGTTGATTCTGCGGTCAGGACTAGAGACCGCGGTGAGATTGCTCTGGGATCACCACCGACAAAATTTCACACGTCACCCCGTCGTACGCGGTTGTTCGACGAGCCAAGGCTGCCACTGGCACCACTCCCCGCGTCAGACGGACGTCGAGATTATCGATCCCCTTCAACGGTTGGCCACCTCTTTGCCGCGTCGGGGCTTCGATCTGATGTTCGACAGCCCTCAACCCCCGCCAGACCGAAAGCCCCCGATGCATGACCACAAAACCCCACAGCAACTCACCGGTGATCTGCCCCGGGTGACCCGTCGGTGGTTGCCAGCCGACACGCGTGAGTGGAACACCTCAGTTGGCCTCAAATCGTGAACGCCTGATGCCCCGGAGTCTGTGTTTTTTAGCGCTCAGACGACCGGGGTGAGAACGCCCGGCGCCTTGATCATTGCCCTTCGCCATCACCCGATTCTTCGGGTTCGGCGAGTTCGTCCGGTATTTGCACCAATTTGTCTAGGCCGTAAAAGGAGAAGAAAGGCACACGCATCGCGTAAGCTCCGGTGCGAGCGTGGGCAGACGCAGCGGCAGCGACATCCGACGTGGCTTCAACCGTCTGACCATCCACAGCCAACAAACGTATCCAGCGTTTGTCGTCATCGTCGCGGTAAGACGTGACCTCTATCGCACCGCCAGACTTCAGGCCGTAAGTGATATGAATGTCATCCAAGGCGTCTGAAGGGCGCGGAGTCCAAGGTTCCACTTTTTCGACGTTCAAGGTGGTCATCCAGCTGGGCAATATGTTACGCGCCTCACTGCGCTCCTTTTCGGTCCAGCGATCTGCAAGCTCTGGATCCATGAGCGTCACAGACCACGCGGGTTCGGGGCTTGGCGGTGGATCGTGGTTCTCGACCGAATCCACCTGGTCCGATTCGGCCTGATCTGCCTCCTGACTGTCACTGTCCGTCGTGGCAGACTCGGACAACACGGTGTCGTCTGGCTCAAGCTTCACGCCATCATGCATAATCCACGCGATTTCATCTTCGAGGATACGAGGCGCGGCATCCGGGATCCACGTCGGTACATCGGTGTCCCCTCTGACGCTGCCCCGGCACAGATAGGTTTGATCAGAGCCGGCCAAGCGAACGTACGTACTGGGTTCAGGCGCCTCGCGGTACTTGCCCAAGATCAGGTCCGCTGCGATGTCCTGGCCAGCATAGACCGTTAACCGCCGCGCCTTACCGCTCGGATCGGGCCAATTCAGGTTCACGATCTTGTGGTGCGACGCGGTGCCGGTCCGAAGTTGGTCGGAGGTAAAGCGGGCGACGGTACGCACCAGGTCTGAGATTTTGGTGGGATCCAACGGGAATCCCCCTGCCCCGTCGTCGCAGCGCCACACCCCATCTTCCAAGTCAACCGTCGCGGTATCTACACCACGGGTGATGGCCAGACGGGTGATTTCCTCCATCTGATCAAGGCCAGGAACCAAGGCTTGGCCTTCAAGCGTGTTGTGGTTCGAAGGCACGCTGGACGATCCATGCGTAAGACCCCAGCATCCAGCGGTGGCGACAACAAGTGCAACAACAATAAGAAGAGTGCGGGGGGACATCCGGAAGCTCCACAGGCAAACAAGCAGGAAACAAAGATCAATCAGTCACGGGTCTGGTTTCAATCAAGAGCACGGCTGCGTTTCCAACGCAAAGCCAGCCCGGCTGCCAAAATCAGCGATATCAGTGCGGGCCAAGCAACCACGTTGATTAACATGAGGACCTGCCCAAGACGGTCGATGCTACGACTCAACTCGTACTGCGCGACGCGGAGGGCCTTTCGCGTCGCGAGTCTCTGATCTTGCAGCTTTTCGATCTCGGCCTGCTGCTCAGAGTTAAGCGTCAAGGTCTGGTTATCAGAGGGGGCTTGTTGAAGCAACTGGTTTAGTCGCTGCTCGGTGTTCTTCACTTCGTCTTGAAGCCTCTCCACCTCGGATAGAAACTCAGCTTCGGCTTCGCGTTGCAGTTTTTCGATCCGGGTGAAGGGGCGGCGCGACGCGGCCCGGGGACGCAGCCCCGAGAGTACCGGGTTACCGGTAAGAACTTCAAGTGTACTCAGCAAGAATGCCCCGTTGTCCGCGACGGGTTGCGGACCGCGATAACTCTCCTGAATCCAGAAGCGGTCCGCGAGCATGTCCGCATCGGCGACTAACACGATGTCGGCATCTTTCCCCGGCGGCAAATCTTGAACAGGCTCAGCCGCGGGCTCGTCTCCCGGCTGGTCAGAAGATTCTGTGGCGTTGTCACCCATTGCATCTGGCGCGTCGGTTGAGATCTCGGCGTCTGCATCTATCCGCGGCTTGGGATACGCCCGCTCCACCGGACCGGTCAGCCGCGCAGCCATCACATAGCGCTCTCCGCTGGGCGAGTGATCGCTCATAATGGCCTGGGGATCGCCGAACTTCCCCGTGGTGATGCTGTCCACCAACCCTGACTCGGTGGAGCTCTCAAAAAGTGGGGTAATCACCAATGATTGGGAAGCGGTGTCGAGTCGCGCAATGCGACCCGCCGAGGCCAAAATCACAAACCGAAGAGAGCGTGTGATCGGCGTGTCATCTGACATGGCTTCTGAGCTGAGCCCTAACCAACTAAGCATGGGCGCCCCTGACGATCCTCCGCCTTGGGTTTGAATGCGCTGGGCGTACGTCGGATCCGCCACGACCTCTTCGTGATTCACGCTCACACCCCAAGCCTCCAGCAGGTCTCCCACGTCTGAGGTGACAGGAATCCGCGGTGTTCCAGGGGTAGCCGTGGGGAGCGATTCATGCTGCGGATCGTAAAATAGCACCAGCTTCCCGCCCTGGTGAACATAGGCATCGATGCTGTGTAACAGGCCGTCCGTTAGCCCCGCGGGGTGCACCATCACCAACGCGTCCAAGTCCTCTGGCAGTTCATCGGCGAGGCGATCGATGGTTTGAACGCTGAATATCTGTTGCATCTGCAGGTACGCCGCATGCGGAGGGCGGCCTTCTTGGGGCCGCTTCCGCGGGCCGGCCTTGCCCGCCATTTCCAGCGGAGAAATCAAGCCCACACGGGGCTTCTCGGGACGAGCCAGGCCACTGATGGCACGCATCAAGTCATATTCCAGCGTGGGCTCTTGAGCGGGATCCAAAAACGGCATCACCTCACGCTGATCCACCGTGTTGCTTAGCATCAGTCCCAACACCAACGTCTGGCCGATCTGGCCGCTGTTGACTTGCTCGAGGCCGAGGGTCCGAGCCAGGTCTTCTGCTTCGCTGTACGGCTCGGGGTTCAACACGGTCAGCTGGAGATTGCCGTCCGAGACACGCTCCATCTCGGTCAAAAACTCTTCAACCCGCGTCGCGTACGCCCGGTACTGAGGCAGGTTACTCAACGACCCGCGCGAGATAAACAACTGGACTTGTATCGGCTCCTCGATCCCCTTTAAGAACGATCCCACGGCCGGCGAGAGCGAGTAAAGCTTTTCTTCGGTGAGGTCGATGCGAACCGACCGCAGCGTGCTGCCCGCTAAGGCATTCACCAAAACCACCAGCAACCCTACCGCGATCACACCCAGCCCGATTATTTTCGGGCGGCGTTTTGGAGGGGACACCACGTCCGTAAGGACGGAACCAGGACCAGGGCGAGAATCACTTTTAGACATCAGTTCCATACCTCAAGCGTGTACACACGCGAACGCTACAAAGCAGACAACACTGCGTTAGCGACGTCTTTTACCTTGTAACAACAAACCGGTAATCCAAAGCCCCGCGGCGATCACCGTTGCGAAAAACACCAGATCTCGGGCGTCGATGACGCCACGCACAAACGAATCCACGAAGTGACTCAAAAAGCTGATCGCGGCCAACAGATCCGACAACGCAGGGGGTAACCAGCCTTTAAAAAACGACTGCACCGGACCCCAGCCGGTCAGCAATAAGAAAAAGCAGGCCGCCACCGAAACCACGAAAGCGACCACCTGGTTATGGCTGCTCGCCGAAACCGCGCTGCCCACGGCCAGGAAACCCCCGGCCAGCAGTACGCTGCCCACGTAGCCCGCAGCGATCACACCATGATCCGGATCGCCAAGGTAAGACACCGTCAACCACACCGGAAAAGTCATTGCCAAGACCACCGACGCGAAGGCCCACGCCGCCAGAAACTTACCCAACACCAGATCCATCATCGACAACGGCAGCGTGGTCAAGAGTTCGAGTGTGCCAAGCCGGTGTTCGTCGGCCCACAAACGCATACTCAAGGCAGGCACCAAAAACAGGTACAGCCACGGGTGCCAGTTAAAGAATCCTCGCAGCGCGGCCTGTCCTTGCGGATCCACCAGCCGGCTCACATTGAAGGTCATCACCCCTGACATCACCAAAAAGATGACCATGAAGATGGCCGCCACAGGTGTGGTGAAGAAGGCAAGAAACTCACGCCGAAAAATCGTGGCGGTTCCAAACCAAAAAGGAACCTCGGTCACCTGCCTGGGGGTTGTTGCGGTGCTCATGCTGCCACCTCGTCGTCTTTGTTCCCGGCTTGCGGGGCTTGGTCCTGGGTGAGCTCACGGAACACGTGATCCAGCCGATTTCGGGTCACCTTGGCCGGGGCACGTTGATCGAGCGCCTCGGGGGTACCGTCAAACACGGTCTTGCCTCGGTGGATGACCACTGCCCGGTTACAGACAGCCTCGACTTCTTCAAGGATGTGCGTGGAAAGCACAATCGCCTTGCCACCTTCTTCACCCATCCGTCGGATCAGCCCCCGCACCTCGTGCTTTTGATTCGGGTCCAGACCGTCGGTGGGTTCGTCCAGAATCAAGATCGACGGGTCGTGCAGCAGCGCCTGGGCAAAGCCCACGCGACGTTTGAAGCCCTTGCTTAAGGTTTCAACCGTCTGGCGTCGCACCTTGCCCAACTCCAGCAGATCCGATGCGCGGTTTACCCCGGCCCGCACCTCCGCACCCCGTAGCCCTCGGGCCCGGGCGACAAATCTCAAAAACTCTTCCACCCGCATGTCCGGGTAAGCCGGCGCTCCCTCGGGCAGGTAGCCCAAGTGCCGCTTGGCCTCTCGGGGGTGCGTGGCAATGTCCATCCCTGCCAAGCTGGCCGTACCTGAGGTGGGCATGAGGTACCCCGTCACCATGCGCATGGTGGTCGTTTTGCCCGCGCCGTTGGGTCCCAAAAAGCCCACGACCTCTCCGGGAAAAACCTGCAAATCAACGTCATCCACGGCTCGAAACGAGCCGAACTGCTTGACCAGCGAACGGGCTTGAATCAAAGGCGAAGCCGCCATCTACACGTCCTCTACGAAATGAAGTGCGAAAGAATACCCATCTGCGATTTACCCCCCGCATGGGTTGGGCGACGTCGCAGAACACAACGTCTCAAAAATCTCCCCGTCACAGGGGCGTCTAGAGAGCGTAGAAGTCTCGCTCATACAAGCGCCCCAGTCAAGTCCCACGTAAGATGATGCAATGCAAAGATTATAACCCTGTATAAAACATATTTTCTCTAAACTGGAGTCTCTGTTGCCTCCTGCTTCCCCGGATTTTTCTGCTCATGCGCATTTTATACCTCGACCTAGACGCACTAAACCCCTCTCATCTGAGTTGTTATGGATACCACCGCAACACCTCTCCTGTCATCGACGCGCTCGCAGACCGCGCCGTGCGTTTTGACAACGTCTACTGCTCCGACGCACCGTGCCTGCCTTCGCGCACAGCCTTGTATCAAGGCCGCTTTGGCATCCACACCGGTGTTGTGGGACACGGGGGCACCGCAGCCGACCCCAAACGCCAGGGCCCCGAACGCGGCTTCAGCTCCACCTACGAAGACGACAGCTTCCCACGCCAACTTCAAAAACGCGGTTACCACACCGCCATGATCTCGCCCTTTGGCCAGCGGCACGCCGCCCACCAGTACTACGCGGGTTTCAGCGAGATCCACAACACCGGCATGTGCGGCCACGAACCCGTTGAGCGGGTTGAGCCAGTCTTGGACCGCTGGCTCACGGCCAACGCCGCCAACGACAACTGGTACCTGCACCTGAACTTTTGGGATATCCACACGCCCTACCGCACCCCCGAGGGCTACGGAAACCCCTTCGCCGATGATCCGGTGAGTGAATGGTTCACCGACGACGTCATCGCCAAGCATGTGCAGCGCGGCGGGCCCCACAGCGCCCAAGACCTGGGCATGTACGAAGACAGCGACACCGTCAACTACCCCCGCACACCCGCTCGCATCACCGATCAGGCGTCACTCAAAAAATGGATCGACGGTTACGACACCGCGGTCCGTTATGTCGACGACGCCGTGGGACGCCTGTTTGACCGCTTGCGCGCCGCGGGCGTCTGGGAAGACACCGCGGTGATCATCTCCGCCGATCACGGCGAAAACCAAGGCGACATGGGCATCTACGGCGAACACGGCACCGCAGACCAAGGCACCTGCCACATCCCGATGATCGTCAAATGGCCCGGCGAGGCCGCAGAAGCCGCAGCAGGCACCGCGGACACCAACCTCCATTACCACCTGGACTGGCCCCCGACCTGCTTGGAGTTGATCGACCGCGAGTCTGCGGACAAGGCCGCTGAGTCCACAGGCGCCCCCGCAGTCTGGGACGGGCAGAGCTACGCCGGCGTGCTGGCCGGGGCATCCGACGCCAACCTGCCCACGGAAGGTCGCGACGAACTGATCCTCTCGCAGTGCGCCCACGTGTGCCAGCGTTCGGTGCGCTTCGATGAAGGCGGTCGCAGCTGGCTTTACATCCGCACTTACCACGACGGGCTGCACCCTTTCCCCAAGCACATGCTCTACGACCTGGCCAGCGACCCGCACGAACAACACAACCTCGCGGAAGAGCACCCCCAGGTGGTCCGCGACGCGGTCTACCGATTGATGGAATGGCACGACCAAGCCATGGCCACGGTCGTGCGTGATTGCAGCGACGCGGTGGACCCGATGTACACCGTGCTGCGAGAAGGCGGCCCCGAACACACACGCCACGGCATCGAGGGCGAGCCGCTGAGCCTTGGCGTGTATCTGGCCCGCCTCGAAGCCACCGGCCGCGCCCAGGCTGCTGCGGACTTGCGTGCCCGTTACCCCGAGAAGATCTAAGCCACCATCTCACACACATAAAAAAACCGCGACACCGCCTGCTTGGCGGGTCGCGGTTTTTTTGTTTCGGCAGTGGCCTCGCAATATTTCACGCGGTGCGCTTACGCGGCAGTGAATCACCGATCAGCGTGGGGCACCAAGCGATGCACCTTCAAATCTGCGTACTGGTGGTGGCTGGCCACCATGCGGAAACCAAAATACCCCTGGGTGTACGCAGGAAAAGCATCCAGCGTGTAACTCACGGAGGTCGCCGCAGGCGTCGACTTGTCACGGTCTTCCACGACGACCGTATCACCTTCTTTGATTTCGTAAACCACCTTGCCATCAAAGAGGTACTGCACCAGTCCGTTGAAGGCGACCAGCTGAATGGTGTGCCACTGACCGGGAACAATCAGGAATTCGGGGTTGCCGTCCTGCTCGTTGAGTGCGAGATGGGGTACGTCCGCGCCCTCAATCCAGCGTGGATACCGGCGAAAACGCGTGGTTTTATTGCCGGTTGCTCCCCCTCCCCCACTGCTGGCGTAATAACCCCGCATCTCGTGATAGGTCACGAAACTCCCGGTGTAGTGCTGGGCATCAAAGATCCCCGCGGCACGTCCGGGATCGGTGGCGTGCCAGAAATTGTTCAGGTCCCGCGCCTGAATGCCCTCATCACCCAGGGTATCCAAAGGGCAAAGCACTTTGTAGGTGATCACGATGGGCCCCGTGAAAGGCCGATTCAACCACGCGGTACAGCCGCGGCCCGGGGCGTAGATGTCCAGCACACCGTCTTCCAGCGACGTCCGCGGCACCAGCTCTGATTCGGGCTGAGGCTGCATCTGCAAGACCCATTGGTCCACATCGCTGAAGTCGGTTTGATAAAGAAGGCCTCCGACCTGAAAGGTGTCCACGCCGTATCCGGCAACCACCGGAGCGTCTGGGTTAAGAGGAGTGGCTGCCATGATGTGGGATCCTGCGCCGCAACCCGCAAGCGCTGCCGTCAAGACAAGTGAAAGAAACAAACGTGGGAATAGTGTCATTGAAAAGTCCAAGGGATCGACTGATGGTGTTGAAGCAATAGGTGCAAACCTAAGGCTGGCGAGCATCGCCTCCGTGGTTTTACTTGGGGCGTATCTTAATGATTTTGTTGTTCTTGCCTTGCCCCTGAACCGGCCCCACCGACTTGATCACGCAGTTTTCCACGTTCTTCTCCAAAATCAGGGTCGCCTTGGTGTAGTTGGTCACTTGCGAGTTTTTAAGAGGCTTTTTGCCCCCACACACGAGCTTGTTCACCGCACGGTGCAAGGGGCGGGTGGTGCCGTCGTGAAAGATGAAGGTGCTGCGGTCGCCGCAAATCACGCCCAGGCTTGAACGGCGCGTGGGCTTCACCCCCTTGTCGGGGTTCAGAATCGTCACCTCGTAAAAAGCTTCGAAGGGAAGCTCTCCGCGGGTGAGGTTGAAGACTGGGTTGTAAGCCACGTCGGCGAAACAATTCTTCATCACCACCTTGCCCTGCTTGCCGGCGGTTAGGTCGTAGCTGAAATCTCCACATTCACGCACCGTGACGTTTTCAAGTGTGATATCACCCACACAGAGCAGCTGAAAACAGCCACGCTGGCGCTCGACCACCGTGTCCAGAACAACCACGTTTTTGACTTCGTTGTATGAACGGATGGCGTCTTCGGTGAGCGGGATAACCTCGTTGCGGGGGATGGGTCGTTTGCCGCGATACAAGATGTTGAAGTCGTTTTCGCGGGCCAAGCCCACCTTTTCTTTAAAAATGTCATTGGTCGGCCGCAAAACACCGGAAATCAAGCTGTCTTTGATCAATACCCCGTCCACCTTGTGCATGTGGATCGCATGCCCAAAAGACTGGTTGTAGACCTGGCAGCCGATGACCTGGGTCCCGTTCGCGTCTTCCAGTGACATGAAAGAGTGCTTGTTGAGCTTCGTGTAGGCCTCGCGTCCCTTGCCGTAGTAATCCGAGTATCCGTAGGGCTTGCAGCCCTTGATCACGAAGATGCAGTCCAAGAAGGTGTTGTTGTCGTTGACCACCTCGAATTCATTGCTGGCGTTGTGGTACGTCAGGTAGTCCATGTCAACCACGTTGCGGAAATACCCGCCTTCGAACGTGTTGCTGCTGCCGGCAATCCGCCACGTGTCGGCCATGTGTGTTTTGCGGGTCAGCGTATTCTGCACCGACACCGGGGTTTCGAAGACCACGCCCCGCAGATCGAAGTGATTGCCCGAACCGGTCACCGCGAAAATCTGCTCTTGCGTGGTCGCCTCTTTGCCCTCTTCGGCACGCAAGGCCCGAAACGTCACCGGTGGATCCACGCCCATCGCCCGGTAGACCCCGGGTTTCATCCGGATCTTCTGATTGTCTTTCTTGGTGACCTGCCGAAACGCATCGAGGGTGGTGATGACTTGGAAACCCTCGCGAACCTCAAAATCCTCCGTCGGCTCGGGCAACGGCGGCGGTTCGCGGCGGATGATCTGCATCGGGGGGTTGCCCGCGAGCTGAATCCCCAAATCTTTGGTGTCTTGGGCATGCCCCGCCGGGCAGGCGATCCACGCGACAACCACAAGAGCCTGGACGGCTAGAACATTCGAAAATTTGTGCTTCATGGTGTTGCTCATCGTCGCCGTCCAGACCACGCTGCGGCGCCTGGCTAGTGATCCGCCAGTTTCAAACAAATCACCGACGCAATCGCGTCGGGGGCGTGGTCGGGCAGCGTGATCGTCACATCCGTTTCCGACTGAACCACGTTGACCGGAGCCTTGCTTTCGTCCGCAAGCAAGTACGCACCGGTCACGCGCTGATCCACTGGGGGAAGGGTCAAGATCTTTTGCCAATCAAAAACATGCACATACAACCTGCCTGGCTTGGTGGTGGCACGCCATTTCCACTCCGCGACGAACTGCCGCTTACCCTTTTTGTCTCGCTCAGTATTGCTGAAGGCCCCAACCTCGGCGCCAAACGGTGTGGCCGCACAACCGTAGATGGCTTCTCCATTGATTTTCAGCCAGTCGCCCATGACCTGCAAACGATCGACGCATTGCTCAGGAAACACGCCGGTGGCGGTCGGCCCCACGTTCAAGAGGTAGTTCCCGCCCTTGCTGGTGATGTCGATCAGGTTGCGCACCAGGTTCTCAGAAGTGCGCCACGCGTCCAGTGATTTGTTGTAACTCCAATACTTGGCGCTGATGGTCATGCACGTCTCCCATGGACGCGCACCGGGCTGCGAAGGGATTTTCTGTTCGGGTGTTCCGTAATCGCCAAGGTTGTGGCCGATCCGGTTGTTCACGATGCAGTCGGGTTGCAACTCGCGAATCGAGGCCAGCAGCTCCTCGCTCTGGGCCTGGGTGATCACACCGTAGGTGTCGAACCACATTACCCCGATTGGGCCGTACTGGGTCAACAGCTCACGCACCTGGGGCTTTACCTTTTCTTCGAAATACTTCGAGAAGTCCTTCTTGGATTCATCAGGGTAATCAATCAGGTTGCTGCGGAATCCAACCGGCGAATTCCCACGCCCGCCGGTGGGCACTTCGGGGTGCTCCCAGTCGCGGCCCAGCGAATAATACACACAGAATTTGATGCCGTATCGCTGACAGGCCTGGGCCAGTTCCTTGAGCGGGTCACGTCCGAACGCCGTACGCTCCACCACGTCGTGTGCGCTCGAAGGCGAGTCATACATCGCCAGGCCGTCGTGGTGCTTCGCGGTGATCACCATGTATTTCATGCCCGCGTCCCGGGCCGTCTTTGCCCACAGATCCGCGTCGAACCCCTCGGGGTTGAAACCCTTGGCAAACTCGGTGTACTCCGCCAACGGGATTTTGGCGGTGAACTGCAGCCACTCGCCGTGGTTGGTGGTGCCTTTCCATTCGCCCTCGGACAACGAATACACCCCCCAGTGGATGAACAACCCGAATTTGGCATCACGCCACCACGCCATGCGCTTTTCTATTTTGTCTGGCGAATCAACAAAAGGTTCGGCTTCAAGCGTTGGCGCAAAGGCCCCGGCCACCAAGGCCAGCAAAACGGTGCGAAAAAGCATGGCGATGCTCCGTGTGGGATCTGAAAGGTCCGGGTTGACGACGCGTCACAGTCAACGTTCCGTCGCGTGAAGCGTTAACTGCATCATGCCATCCGCGGCCAAAGGCTTCGAACTGGCGTGGGTTTACGTTCTCTGCGAAGCGTGGATAGCCAAGGCTATGGCCTTGTCTCTAAAGCGTGCGTGTGGGCATGCAAACAGAGCGGGGTCTCGCTCCGGGCCCGGTGCTTCAATCACGTTGAATGGCGTGGGTGAGCGTGGCTCCGTCCAGCGTGAGGTCCACCGCCCACCCCGCGCCACGGACGCGCCAAGCACTCTCCCCCGTGGATTCAACCGACGTGATTTGACCACCCTCTTCCTGCCGGTAAGGCTCGTACACCGCGACGAAAGGACGTTTCCACGCCTCGCCGGTCTGACGCACCACCAGTGCCGGCCGCGGGCGGTCCCACACCGAAGCAGGATAAACATGGCGGGCTCCGCGGTTGGCCGGAGCATCGACGAGGAAGACCTGGCGGCCTTGCTCCGCGACCATCCACAGGTCCATGCCCACCGGGTCGTCACGCAGCGTGATGGGCATGCGGGCTCTAAAGGTATCTTCCAACACAGCCGACGATTCGTTCTCGAAGTAGTCATACCCCTTGGCGTTGCCGTGGGCATGGCTCAGAAGTGACGTCGCAGTCAGCTCCACGGCTTGCCCCTCACTGCGCGTCAGATCCACCTGCTCGGCCATGGCGTGGTAAAGCCAGTCGTGGTATTCATTTTTTGAGCCCGCATTCAGACGCGAACGAAACACATCGAAGTAGAAAGCGGTTGTGTCGTCGATGCGGACCAAAGCCAGCACACGCTGCTGCGTCGCGGCGGGCTTGGGGTAGCGAAAGCTTGCCGACAAATACCCAAAGCCAGGATCGTGGGCGTCTTGACCAAAGGCGGGCTCGACGTGATCGATCGTCAACCCCAGCACCCGCGATTTATCTGTTTTGTGATTTGACGGGTAGGACGCCTCTCCGCCGTTGATCAACACCGTGTTGTGGCTAGGCAGCGCCCGGTAGTACTGGTTGTGATCCGGCTGCCAATAGCTGCTGCCCCGCCCCGGGTCTACGCCCAAAACATGGCCGGCACCGTAGAGCTCGATGGCCATGCCGTTGGTGTGCATGTGCCCCCCCTTGGTGCCAAACATCGCCGCGCTCAAGGCGTAGCGGGTGTCGCCCGAGGCCGGCGCGTTACGCTGCATAACGATGTTCAGCGGCTGAGCGAAGTAGGTGGGCTTGAGCTTCAGAGCCTGGGCATCGGCCTGGGGCAGCTCGGACACGTGGCGCGTGAGCGCGACCAGGTTGTCTTTCGGATGATCGCGCTGATACGCGCCCGAGGCCACTTCTTCCTGCAACGCCGCGGACAGCGTAGCGGCCGTCTGCGTGTCTCCCTGGGTCACCGCCCACGCGATCATCAGCTCCAAGGCCCGCGCATCCACACGGGTGTAGCTCGTGTCGCCCACGGCGTTGGAGTAGCCATTGGGGTGCGCCACCCGGCGCATCGCCAAGAGCGCTTTGATCAGCAGCGGGTCCTGCATCACTTGTGTACCCGCAGGGTCGGAGGAGACCAACGAGGAGAGCTCGATGATGTTGGCCACTGAATCGAAGGCGTAGCCCGCGGCCTCGGGCCACAAGCCCGTGTCCGCGTCCAGGTTTTCCCGGATCACATGGGTGATGCCTTTTTGCTGCTTCAGCTGCGCGTTGAGCACGATGTCGACGTAATACGCCCGTCCCTTTCCGTCCGCGTAGGCGCTGTTGGGCCCCAAGGCCAAGCCGCCGTAGGCGATCTTGCTGGCCTGGTGCATGTTCCAATTGCCTTCGGCCCCGCCTCCAGCGGCCACACGGTCGATGATGACCTTGATGCCCTGCTCGATGATGTCCGCATCGATCTCCGGGGACTCCGCGATGTACGCACGCAGAAAGTCGTAGGTCAGGGCGATCTGCTCAAGGATCCCGTCGTGGATCACTTCGTAGGACGTCGTGCCGATGATGCGGACCGAGCCTTTGTTGCCGTCGGTGATCAGTGGCGGCTGTACATACGACAGGCCGTGCATATAGGGCCACAGGATCGAGGCCGCCAGCTGGGCATACTTTTTCTCACCGGTGATCCAGTACACAAACGCGGCGTCTTGGGCCAAGCCCATCAGGTCGGTATTCATGCGTTCGATGCAGTGGCCGGTGATCGCCGGATCCACCCACTGGGCCTGCTTGGTTTTGTTGTTGATCAAAAAGATCTTGCCGTCTTGATCGTTGTACGGCATCCGCTCGTCAAGGGGCTGCCTCGAATAATCGGTTTTCCAGTCTCGCGCGCCCGCGAATCGCGGCGTGGGGATCGGCGCTCGGCCTTTGCCCCCCACGGTGCGCGACCCCTTGGTCACCGCCTGGATGTGGTGCGTGTCCCAGTTCATCGCCAAGCGTGCGGTCGCCCACTGCGGGTCCTGCTGAACCTTGTCGGCGTAGACATCCACCCGTTTTTTCATCACGTCGTACAGCGACTTGGCCCACTTTACCGACTGCACTTTTTCCACCATCGCCGGGTGGGCGTCACCGGTGGTCAAGATTTGTGGACGATGCTCTGCGCTCACCACCGTCGCGAAGACGAGCGTAAAACCCATGGCGAAAGTTATAATATTGAAACGCCGTCCGACGCGTCGCAATCGATACAAGGTCAGTGTCGTCATCATGGTGCAGTCCTGAAAATATTTCAACAAAAAAACCGATGGGACATACCCAAAGGGTCAATCGGATTCAACGTAGCCTGTGGCCTGGGCGTCCCCACGGGTGGAAACAGGTTTGCGTTTGGAGATCCAAGCAAAGACCACCCCCAAGCCACCAATGATCCCGCCGCAAAACAGGAAGGCCAAGCGACCGGACAGATCATTGGGAAGCAACGCCAGAAGGCAGATCAAGCCGCCGTAGGCCATACACATAAATCCCAGCACCTGATAGTGCATGCGATCCACATCCCAACCCGGGACGTTCTCGGCCACAACATCGACTGGCGTATGCATGGTGTCAAAAAACTCTTCGACTTGCTGCTTATAAGGCTCATTCGCGTATTTCCAGAACAACATCGTTCCAAAAAACCAAAGCGTACAACCGCCGAAATTAACCCCCGTAGTGACGCCAATCAAGAGATTGCTGGATTCGAGATCGGTCAATCCCGTGTCGTAGCCCAGCAGCTGGGCGACCACGTCAGAACTCAGCTTCCATTGCACCAAACCACCCAACGTCATCCCCACCAAGACCGTGCTCCACGCCGACCACGCAGGAACGCGTTTGACAAAGATTCCGTAGAACAGAGGGATCGCCGTGGGCAGGCCGATCAACGCCGCCAGCAACAAGATCAATTCAAACAACGGCAATGTTTGGAGGGTGGAAAACATGAGCCCTAGGACAGTCATGACCACACCCATGAGCGCCGTCAAAATTTTCCCGAGGTTTAATTGCTCTTTTTCACTGGCCTCGGGCTTGAGAATCGGCAGGTAAAAATTACGAACAACAATCCCCGCCGAACGGTTCAGTCCGCTATCCATGGTCGACATCGTGGCGGCGAAGATCGCGCACACCAGTAGCCCCATCATGCCGTTGGGCAACACACTCATCGCCGTGGCCACGTAGGCGGCTTCCTTGGGGTTTTTCAAGTGCATAAAGACGTTGTCGGGCTCGACCCCCAAAGCTGCAGCTTCAGCCAACTGAGGCACCAATTCGGCATAAATTTCCGCTTGATCAGCTGACGCCGCAGCGGCGGTATTGAGTTCATGCAATTCCGAGCGAGCCTGGTCAACGTCTGTTTTTCTCGCTGCAGCTTCCGCAAACCGCTCTGCCGCGAATTCGTACTCTTGGTGGGTCACCTTGACGCTGGCCACCGCAGCATCCAGGTTGGTCTGCGCCGCTGACATGACCTCGGACATGTTCTCAAACGGCTTGCCACGCTCTTCTTCCATCTCCGCAACCAGCGGCCCCATGCCGCGGATCACCCCTAGTTCAGGGTGTAAAGACGTGGCCGCCATCGCGGGGATCAGCCAGATCACGGGGAAGAACAAAAAACCAATCAAAGCTATACCGGCGGCCTTGCGAGCGTCGCGCCCAGTCTTCACGAACACGTAGCGTGCAGCGCCGTTTTGCAGGCTGTTGCCCTGCAGGATCTGATTGAAAAACAACGTCACACCGAAAATCACGATGATTTCGGGACGCATCAAAGCGGTCCAGTCGGTGTGCGCAGCCGGAAGATTTTCAATAAAACCCGAGACACCGCCCACTTCGGGGGCCGCAAACGTCCGGGTCATCATGACCAAGGACACCACAATGATCGTGACAAACTGCATAAAGTCACTGGCGACTACCGCCGCGGCCCCGCCAAACACCGACATCACCGTCACCACCATGCCCAGCGCGATGATCACGACCCACAGTTCGATCTGGAAAACCGATTGCATAAAGATGCCGATGGCATACATCCCGATCCCGCCAAAAATCAGGTTAAGCGGAATGGGAAGCCAGGTGAAAAACTGCTCGTTGGCACGTCCAAATCGATTGTAAATCGCTTCGACCGGCGTGATGACACGCAGTTGTCGGTACCGGTGCGCGGTGAGAAAGATGCTAAACACCAATCCCGCGGCGTTGGCGACAAACAACAGCAGCACGAACGTACCCAACTCAAAAGCTTTACCCGCGGCCCCGGTGAAGGTCCACGCACTGAAGGTGACCATGAAGCTCGAGGCTCCCACCATCCACCACAGCATGCCCCCCCCGCCGCGGAAGTAATCGCTCGCGGTCGAGTTAAAGCGCTTGTAGATCGGCCCCAGGGCCATCATGAAGAGCAGGTAGACGACGATGACGACGTAATCGATGGTACCGATCATTTTCTGAATCACTCCACAGCCCGCGGGGCCGATATTTTGCGCGGCCCGGGGACTCGGACCGACCTTTGTGGGGCCTCAAGATACTAGCAACATGACAAATGCAAGTGGTTGCGCTGCGGCTTTACCGAATTTCAAAGGCCGTGGCCTCTGCTAAGCACCGACCTCACGTTTAATACACGGCCGCGCCCTTTCGCCACGCTTCGATGAGACGGGCGGTAGGTAAGCCAGCTTACACGCCTCACAACTGGAATCACAGCACGCCCGGGGCACCTATGCATCGCCGGTCGAAGGCCATGACTCACCAGGAATCAGCCGCGGCTCGACGACAATCGTCACCGGGCCGTCACCGTCTTCGGGGTGGGCAAGCCGCCACCGCAACTGGCGGATCGCCAGGCGTCCCATCAATTCGGCCCGGATGTCGATCGTCGCGGGCCGCACCGGCAGGGTACTGAGCAGCGCCTGCTCGTTGTCGCAGGACACCAAGTCGATGTCCTTCTGCGGCTCGATCCCGTGATTGGCAAAGGCCCGGTAGAGATCAGGCAGTGAGGCGTCGTTGGCCACGCAGGCCGCGGTAACGGCCGGCGAGGCCCGTTTGAGCTTCTGGACAAAGGCATCTATCTTTGCCAGACGGTCTGCACGGTTCTCGGTCGCGCTGAATTCCATGACCGTCCCCCCCCCAGCGTTCATCGCCCGGCGAAACAGCCGCTGGCGCACCTCGAAGGCCGAGTGATTCGCCACACCGCTCACAAACGCCGCGTGTTGATGCCCTCGATTTAACAGGTACTCCGCGGCCAAGGGGCCGACTGCGCGGTTGTTGTACGTGACGCGATCGTGGTTCCCGGGGACTTCTTCCACCGACCGCAGCACCACGACCATCGGCACGCCCACGATGCCTTGCGCCACGGTGGCCTCGACCTCCTCGATGGTTCCCAGCAAAAGTACGCCGTCGACCTGGCCGCTACGCAGGGAAGTAGGAATCGGTTGGTCTTTGTGACGCCCTGCCAGCACGAGATTCATGCCGTCTTGCGCCAAGGCTTTTTCGGCCCCGTGAAGGATCGCGGGAAAAACCGGCATCTGATAGGCCGCGCTGGCCTCGAAGCCGGCCATAAGCAAGAGCACATTGCCCGCCCGGATCCCGCGACGCGACGCGGGCTTGGGCCCCGGGCGCCTGGGTGAAGGTTGATACTGGAGCTGCTCCATCGCCTCAAGCACGGCTTTCCGCAGCGGTTCGGCCACACCTGGCGCCTGATTAATCACACGCGACACGGTTGATTTGGAAACCCCTGCACACTTGGCAACTTCAACAATGGACATGCTTGATGCTCGTGAAAAATTGAAACGCGACTCTTGTCACGCATACGTTCTCCGCGTCCCGCAGCACCTTGGTTGTGCCGCACCACGAAACGAAAGGTCTCTCATCGTACCCGCCTCTGCCCGCTGCGGCTTAGAGGGCCTATCGCTGAGGGGCATCCACCAAGCTTGGCTCGGATGGCGTGGCAACACCCCCGGCAGGGTGTGGGGCATGGGTTTGTCAGTGCCAGTGCAGCCCAAACCGATCCGCGGTGAGAACATTTCCTCCACTCTGTTTTGAAACCCAAGGCAGATCATGCCGCCCCCCCTGCTCACCTTGCTTGCCCCTTGCCATTGGCCCTGGTCATGCGCACCCTGACGAGGGCAGCCAGCCATTGGGTGTCCAGCATGAAGGAACTGATGGCTTTGACCGGCGAAGACGGCAACACCATCATCATGGCGCGGTGCGTGTGCCGCGCGGATGACTGCACGGGCCTTTCTTCTGATCGACAACAACATCACAACACACCGTTGCCGTGGAGGTCTTTCCCAGCGACTGCTGTTGCATCTGTAGCGAGGAAAAAAAGCCGACATCGGACCTCGAGTTGGGCGTGGCCAGCGGGGATACGGTGCACACCGTCCATGCCCTGGCGTGGATCAGCGGTTCGGGGCCCCGGGGCAAAAATCACCCGATGGGCCGCCGACAGCAGTTTGCCCAAGCTAC
The DNA here is from genome assembly GCA_023300125.1 of Phycisphaera sp. Classification (GTDB taxonomy): domain Bacteria; phylum Planctomycetota; class Phycisphaerae; order Phycisphaerales; family Phycisphaeraceae; genus Algisphaera. Next base: position 30,177 of record JALZVY010000175.1, on the reverse strand, counting down.
CAATCATGCCGGGCTACGGCGTCCCCGCGCACGCGGAAATGTCCACCTCAATGCTCGCAGAACCTGCCACGGACTTGCTGCTTATCGACTAAACAGGGTGCTCGATGGTCACGGCCACCACCACGGTGGACTGAGATGTCAAGCCCCAGCACGACGCAATCCAATAAGGTTCTTGCTTGAATTCTGTGCCCTAGGCCAGCCAAGCTGCGTTCAACGTGTTGCCTGGTTTTAATTGACCGACTCACCGGCATTTGCGCAACGCCCACGACATCTTGTATTAACATACCGCCGTATGCTCACGTACTTCAACTGCATCACAACGCTTTATCCACCCGCCCACGGTGTTGAGTGGTCTTGTGCTGACCGCAGCAATCAAGCCCACTTGCTTGAAAAAAAGATCTCACGTGTTCGCACGCTGTGGCATGCAACCGTCTTTTTATCCCCCCCACAAGCGCGCCGCTGAGCGTGTTTCTTTATTGGCCTTATGTCAGGAGCGATCTCTATGGCCCGACCGAAATCCAAAACCAAAACCGTCACACTAATTGCCAATGGCGATCTGCGTCTTACCGCCAACCGCACCTGCTGGAAAGCCCAAGCCCAGATGGAAGCCCAGCTGACTCAGCGGCTTGAATCCTTCGGCTATCAGCTGCAGCGGGCGCATGCATACGACCCCGCGCGCAAACACGGGTTCATCCAGTCGCAAAAAGAGGGCATGGCGGTCTTCGCCGACATTAACCCCGACGCCCCGCTGATCGTCGCCGAGTCGGTGTGGCAGTATTCACACCACATCCTGCCTGGGCTGATGACCCACCGCGGACCGATCCTCACCGTCGCCAACTGGTCGGGCACCTGGCCCGGGTTGGTGGGCATGCTGAACCTCAACGGCTCGATGACCAAAGCCGGCGTGGATTATTCGACCCTCTGGAGTGAAGACTTCAGCGACGATTATTTCTTGAGCCGCCTCGAAAAATGGCTGACCACCGGCAAATGTAAGCACGCCACCCGCCACGTGGCCAAGCTCGGCCGCGTCGACGTACCCGCAAGCGTTCAAAAGACCGGAACCAAGCTTGCCGCAGACCTGGCCAAGAACAAAGCCATCATGGGCGTGTTCGACGAGGGCTGCATGGGCATGTTCAACGCCATCATCCCCGACCACCTGCTCAACGCCACAGGCGTGTTCAAAGAGCGGCTGTCTCAGTCGGCGCTTTACTACGAGATGACCCAGGTCAAAACCTCGGAAGCCAAAGCGGTGTACGACTGGTACATCAAGAAAGGCATGACCTTCGATATTCCCCGGGGTGCCAAGCACAAGAAAGACCTAACCAAAGACCAGGTGCTGGATCAGTGCCGCATGTATATCGCCGCGGTGCGCATCGCCGACGACTTTGGCTGCCACACCATCGGCATCCAGTACCAGCAAGGACTCAAGGACCTGGCCCCGGCCAGCGACCTGGTGGAAGGCACGCTAAACAACAGCGACCGCCCGCCGGTGAAGTCGCGTGACGGCGCCCGGGTCTTGTTCAAAGGCGATCCCATCCCCCACTTCAACGAAGTGGACGAATGCGCGGGCCTTGACGGCCTGATGACCTACCGCGTGCATAAGGCCCTGGGCCAGCCGGTGGAAAACACCCTGCACGACCTGCGCTGGGGTGATGTTGACCAGTCGGGCACCGTCGACGAATACGTGTGGGTGTTCCTGATTTCGGGTGCCACCCCCCCCGCCCACCACATCGGCGGATGGAAAGGCAGCGAGGGCTTGCGGCAGCCGGCCATGTACTTCCCCAACGGCGGCTCGACGCTGCGGGGTATCGCCAAGCCCGGCGAGATCATCTGGTCACGCGTGTACATCGAAAACGACAAACTGAAGATGGACCTGGGCCGCGCCGGCGTGGTGAAGCTTCCGAAGAAGGAAACCCAGCGGCGCTGGGACGAAACCACCGTGCAGTGGCCGATCATGCACGCGATCACGTACGGCGTCAGCCGCGACCAGATGATGGCCCGCCACCAGGCCAACCACATCCAGTGCGCCTACGCCAACACCGCGGCCGCAGCCGACAAGGCCATGCTGACCAAGGCCGCCATGGCCGAGGCGATGGGCATGGAAGTCGCTATCTGCGGTACCCGCAAGGACGGCGGTGCGTGGTCATGAGCAGCACCATCCTCACCGAATTGATCGCCCTGTCCCACGAGCTGGGCCACCGCGACAACGACTACGCGATTCTGGGCGAAGGCAACACCTCGGCAAAGGTGGATGACCAGTCGTTTTGGGTCAAGGCCAGCGGCTCGGAGCTGGGCACACTCAAGCCAGAGCAGCTGGTGCGCGTGAGCTTCGCCGCCTGCCGAGACATGATGCAGACCCCTGATCTCACCGACACCCAGGTGAAAGACGCCCTGCTCGCCGCCGTGGTCGAAGGGCCCGACGGCGTCCGTCCGTCGGTGGAAACAGTGCTACACGCCGCCCTGCTTGAACTCGACGGCGTGAACTTCGTCGGCCACACCCACCCCACCGCGATCAACGCCTTGACCTGTTCAAAGCGTTTCGGCGAAGACCTCACCCGCAGGGCCTTCCCCGACCAGATCGTGGTCTGCGGGCCTTCGGCTGCGCTGGTGCCTTACGTCGACCCGGGCCTGCCCCTGGCCGCCGAAGTGCTTGCGAGCGCCAAGGCATACACCGAGGCCTTCCAAGAAGCGCCAAAGACCGTGTACATGCAAAACCACGGCTTCATCGCCCTGGGCAAGAGCGCTAAGCAGGTGGCTCAGATCACGGCCATGGCCGTGAAGTCCGCCCGCATCCTCTCCGATGCTTACGCGGTAGGCGGCCCGGTCTTTATGGATCAGGCCCAGGTCAACCGCATCGCCGGACGCGACGACGAACACTACCGCCAGCGCGTGCTGGACGGCGCCGGCTAATCGGCGCCGACTGTAAACGACCTTGTCTGAACCGAGGGCGGGTGAATCCATCGATTCGCCCGCCCTTGTTTTTTGGGTATCGCGTGGCTGGAGTACGGACACACCCAGCGGTTAGGATTATCCGGTGGACCGTATCTGTCACACGCACGCCGAGCCCCGGAACCCTCCAGCCCTAGAATCTTTCCAGCGGTGCTGGCGAAGACCGCTTTTTCGTTCACGCTCTCAACACTTATCCCACGGAGAGGCCATGCCCAAGCTCTTGTCTTTGATGTAATGGTGTGCGTGCCTGTGCGCCTGCGCCGTGTCGGCCCAGCCCCTGAGTCCCGACCACCAGGTGACCTACAAAACCCTGGGCGATGTCGAGCTCAAGCTCGACGTGTTCACCCCCCAAGGGCTTGAACCCACCAACCAGCGCCCCGCAATCGTTTTTTTCTTCGGCGGTGGTTGGGCCGGCGGGAAAACCCAGCAGTTTCACCAGCAAGCCCGCGATCTGGCAGACCTGGGCATGGTGGCCTTCTCGGCGGAATACCGCGTGTCCACGCGTCACAAGACCACGCCCTTTGACGCCGTGCGTGACGCGAAGTCCGCGGTGCGGTGGATCCGCCAGCACGCCGCGGAGCTGGGCGTCCATCCCCAGCGCATCGTCGCCGCGGGCGGTTCGGCCGGCGGGCACCTGGCGGTGTGTACCGCGGTGATTCACGGCGACGAAGAATACGGCGAAGACCTGGCAATCAGCTCGGTGCCCGACGCGGTGGTGGCGTTCAATCCCGTGCTGGACACCACCGACAAGGGTTTTGGGATAAAAAGCGTGGGCCCAGACCGGCAGTTCGACGTGTTGCCCTGCCACCACGTGCAGCCCGGCGTGGCGCCGACCCTCGTGTTGCACGGCACCGACGACAAGCTTGTGCCCTTTGAAAACGACCAGTGTTTTGTGCGGCTGATGCTCGAAGCGGGCAACCGTTGCGAGCTCGCAGCCTATGAAGTGCAAGGCCACGGGTTCTTCAACCACACATCCTTCCGCTCCAGCATCAAAGACACGCGGGTGTACGACCGGTGCATGACCGCGACCATAGGGTTCTTAACGGCGCTGGGCTATATGGACAACCAAGCCCATTGAGAGCCCCGCCGCAGCCTGCGGACCGGGCCGTGTGTTGTAGAACCCCGCGGACCACGCCGTCCCGCGGGGTCCTTGCACTGGCTGTCACATGGAAAGTCCCCGGCGAGGGCGGACGGCCTATTGCCCGAGACCGCGCATCAGTCTGTGTGAAAGACTTCCTTCATCGGGGCCCACCACTGGCCGTCGGCGATGTCCGACAGCGGTTGTTGGCACGGGTTGCAAAGCTCCCACCACTCTTGGGTGGTCGGATCGGCCGCCATCAGCGCCATGTCGGCCTCGTAGTCCTCGCCGTGGTACTCGAAATAACTGAAGAGGTAGTGCTGGCCGTCGGGCAGCTTCCTCAAGAAGATCGAGTAGTTGCGGATGTGCACCGCCTGAATCTTCTGCAGGATCGACTCCCACACCTTGGCGTGAAGCCGCTCATATTCTTCCAGGTGCGACGCTTTGACCCCAATCACACTTCCAACACGCTTCACAGACATCTGTGACTCCTTGGCCCTCAGGGCCTGCAGGTATTCATTCAACGGCAAAGACAATAGGTTGCCGTGCCAAAAAGAGCTTAGTGAGCGCACCTGAGCGTGCTAGCGCTGCCTTTGGCCGCTTCAATAGACCGCCACGGTCAAAGATTGACGCGCCACCGGTCATGGGCCGGGCGTTCGCCGCCCACGTTCTGTCGAGCATGGCGTTCACCTTTTGACGCGAACCCCGGCCGCGGCTTGACTGACGTTATTCCATTGTTATATTATTATATTGCGGTGCAGCAGGCGGCTCAATGCCCCGTGGGGCACCGCGAACGCGGCTTGTCTGTGGCCGCCACTCACCGCACCGATTTGTTGGGTGAGGCCGTGGCCAATGGGAAAACGGTGTCCGAAGGACGATGTCACCCCACACCGTAAGGCGTTAAAGTTTCCCTTTGCGCTTTCGTTTTGGCTTCTTCTCCCTTCGGATCTTGGATGAACACCTCGCACCAGCTGACCAACCTCACCCCCGCCGTCGACTGGCGCGACGCATCGCCTCTGGGCAACGGCACGACCGGCGCTATGGTGTACGGCCGCGTCGCCGACGAGCGTGTGCTGCTGAACCACGAAGAGCTTTGGTACGAAGGCATCACGCCCGATTTTCCGGATCTGTCGAAAAACTTGCCTGAACTCCGCAGGCTGGTGGAGCAAGGCGACTTTCTCCAGGCCAACGCCGTATACCCCGACGCGATCGCCGCGGCGGGCGGCTTGGGGGCCACCGGCAAATACCACCCGGCGGGAGACCTGCGGGTCATGGCCGAGTGCGACACCATTTTCAGCGGCTATCGCCGTCATCTGGACATGGAGACCGGGCGAGTAACGGTGGCCTGGCGTGACGGCGCGGTGCGGCTGGATCGCGAGAGTTTTGTATCCCGCACCGACGACCTGTTTGTGATGCGTCTGCGCACTTCCGCAGCCCAGGGCATGAAGAGCGTGTTTCAGCTTGAGCCACACGATCTGCGTGACGCGATCGACCAAAATGCCAAACCCTTCGACGTGCCGATCGACTTTGAGGCCAAAGCGCACGACGGCCTGCTCACCATGACTGGCAACTACCACCAGGCCAAGGGCCAAGGCACGGGGCTTCACAAAGGCTTCGGTATCGTGGCCAGGGTGATCCCCCAGGGCGGAAGCATGGGGGTGGCCGACCATGGAATTGAGGTTTGCGGCGCGGGAGAAGTCCTTGTGCTTGTGCGGCTTTTTGCAGGCTCGCAGGACATGGATGCGGCCGCGCAGCGGGTGGCCCAGCAGTTGCGCGAAGAGCACCGCGGGTTTGACGCCTTGTTTGAACGCCACGCCGAGGCCCACCGCACGCTGTTCAATCGAACGACCGTCTCGCTCGACGGCCACCCCGGCGACACCTCGACCGAGTCTCTTCTGCTCGACGCTTACGAGCACGGCGAGGCTTCAGCCGAACTGTCCGAAAAAATGACCTCGTTTGGCCGCTACCTGCTGATCGCCAGCGCGGGCAAAACCCCTTCGCATTTGCAAGGCGTGTGGAACGGCGACTATTTGCCGCCGTGGGACTGCTTCTACATGGCCAATGAAAACCTACAGATGAACTACTGGCAGGCGTTGCCAGGAGCCCTGCCCGAGTTGGCCCGTGGCGTCTTCGACTTCTACCTGAAGCGGATTGACGATTACCGCGTCAACGCCAAGAATCTCTACGGCTGCCGCGGGGTCTTAATTCCCGCTCTCACCACCCCCTTCACCGGGCTGTCCACCAACCCCTCGCCGCACATTATTTATTGGGTGTCGGGGGCCGGCTGGCTGGCACAGCATTTTGTGGATCAGTGGCGCTACACCGGCGACGACGTGCTTCTGCGCGAACAGTTGCTGCCGTTCTTAATCGAAATCGCAGACTTTTACGAAGACTTCCTCGTCGCCAACGACGATCAGAGTCTGCATTTCTGCCCATCGACGTCACCCGAAAACACACCGGCCAATTTCCTTGACCGCCCCAACGGCACCAACGAAGCCGCCATCGGTGGCGAGGTGCGGCTATCCGCAGACGCGACCATGGACGTGGCCGTGGCCCGCGAGGTGCTGGGCAACTTGATCGAGCTCAGCACGCACGCAGGTGAACACCAAGACCGCCTGGCCAGTTGGCGCAGCATGCGCGACCGCCTGCCGGCGTATCAGGTCAATGAAAACGGGGCGATCCGTGAATGGCTCGACCCGCGTTTTTTAGACCAAGACGCCCACCGCCACCTGTCGCACCTTTACCCGTTCTTCCCGGGCACAGAGATCACGGCCGAAAACAACCCGCAGCTCATCGCCGCCTGCCGCACCGCGGTGAAGCGGCGTCGGGTCGTGGGCCTCAGCCAGCAAACCGGCTGGTCGCTGGCCCACATGGCCAACATCGAAGCACGCTTCGGTGACGGCGAACGAGCCCTTCATTGCCTGGACATGCTCTCACGCACCAGCCTGGGTAAAAACTTGTTCACGTACCACAACGACGACCGTGGCATGGGCGTGACCCTGGAACTGGTGTGGGGCCGACGGCCGCCGTTCCAGATCGACGCCAACATGGGTTGGACCTCGGCGGTTTACGAGATGCTGTTGTTCTCCACCGCGAACAGCCTCCGGCTCGCGCCGGGGCTTCCGCGGCGATGGAATGCGGGCCGCGCCACCGGGCTTCAAACACGGGCCCAGGCCACCGTCAACCTCGCGTGGGACCAAAGCGAAGGGTGGCTGCGGGCCACACTCCGCTCGGAACACGAGCAGACACTGGACATCGTCTTGCCGTCACCGACAGCGCGTGTCAGCCAATGCGACGTGTGCTTTGAGGCTGCAGACGACGCTGCCGGCCCGATCCGCATCACCCTGCCCGCGGGCCGCGATGTCGAGCTTGCAGTGGATTGGGTCTGCGACTTGGAGCCTGCCACGCCGAGCCCATCCTCGGTCGACTAAGTGGCACACCATGGCGCACGCGGTTTCCGCGCGGCGCGTCGTCGCGCTTGAACACACGGTTAGGGCTGCGACCACGCCGCGTGGATCAACTTCTTCATGGCGGGATACTGCAGCACAAATTCGTCGCCGTGCTCGCGGTCGCCGGGGAACCACTTCCACAAAAACACACCCGCGATCGAAGGGCGGTCGGTGACGGCCTCCAAAGCAATGCGGGTGGCCCGCAGCTTCAGATCCGCACCGCGCTGGGCATCCCCCACCACCGCGTCTTCCCAGGGCCGCAGGGCCGCGGCTTCGCTCACCGCGTAGCCCAGTTCGGTCAGCAGCACCGGCTTGCCGAAGCGGGCCGCCATGCGGTCCAGCTCGTCCAGCCGCCGCGCCCACCCAGCCCGCAGCTGCTCATCCGAGGGCATGAGCCCCCGGGCCACCGGGTAGTAAGCCTGCACCCCCACCGCGTCCAGGGCGTCCCAAAAACCCACCTTGTCTGTCTCGTCCCAGTTGGCCGCATAGGTCAGCTTGCCGCCATACACCGCCCGCACCTGGGCGATCACATCGCGCCACCACGCTTCGTGCTTCAGGGTGCCGGCCAGTTCGGTGCCCACGGCAAACCACGCGGCCTGCGACTGCTGGGCCAGACGGGCCTGCCCGACGATGAAGTCGCGGTAACCGGCGAAGAATCGCTGCCAGTCCGCGTCTTTTTTGAAGGTGATGTCACCGCGCCACGCAAATCCGCTGCCCCAGTACGCCAGGTGGGGTTTGAGCAGCGTGGCCATCCCCCGCTGGTGGGCCCAGCCCAGCGGCTTGAGGGTCGCCGGAGTCACCGGGCCAGGGCGGTAATCCACCGTGCCGTTGGAGCGGATGCGGGCGTAGGGGTGGATGGCCACCGCGTCCACACCCAGGCCGCCAAGCTCGTCGAGGGTGTGCTGCATCGCCGGCGTGTCCCACTCGCCCGGGCCCCAGCGGTAGCAGCTGACCGTCACCCCGCGCATGAAGGTTTCGGCTTGGGCCGCGGTTGCGCCAAGCACGCACAGCCCCGCTGCGGCGGCCAGGACCATCCGCTTGAGCCCGCACGTCGCGCGATTCAAACGCAGCCCCATCCGTGGGCGTTGTGTCCAAGGAAGCTTCACGCTTGCACCCCGTACAACGGCAGCAGCTTGCCTTCCAAGTGACGCATCAGCGGCTCGGCGCTCAGCGGCTTGCCCGTCACCTTGAGGCACAGCGCCGCGCTGTCATGGGTGCGGCCCCAGGCGTGAACGTTCTCGCGGAGCCACGTCAGCAGCGGGGCAAATTCGCCTGCGGCAAACTGGTCGTCCAAGGCCTGGGCCCCGCCCAGCGCGTCGCGGGCAGCCTCAAAAAGCTGGGCGGAATACAGATTGCCCATGGTGTAGGTCGGGAAGTACCCCAGCGCTCCCATCGACCAGTGGATGTCTTGCAGGCAGCCGCGGGCGTCGTCGGGCACCTCCAAACCCAGATCGCGCCGGTACGCCGCGTTCCAGGCCTCGGGCAGGTCCGCCACCGCCAGGTCGCCGCTCAGCAGCGCCCGCTCTAACGCAAAGCGGATCATGATGTGCAGGTTGTACGTCGCCTCGTCGGCCTCGACGCGGATGAGCCCGGGCTCCACCCGGTTGGCCGCCCCCACGACCGCGGCGTGATCGAAACGGCTCACGGCCGATCCAAAACACTCTTTAAGCTGCGGCATGGCCCAGGCCCAGAACGCGGCGCTGCGCCCGACCTGGTTTTCCCACATGCGGCTCTGGCTCTCGTGGATGCTCAGGCCCACCGCGGCCCCACGCGGGGTGTTGGCGTGCTCGGCAGGCAGGCCCTGCTCATACAGCCCGTGCCCGCACTCGTGCATGGTCGAGCCCAGCGCGTCGTTGACGTTGTCGTCGGCAAAACGGGTGGTCAGCCGAACATCGCCGGGGTGGGTGCCCGAACAAAACGGGTGTGTGGAAACATCAAGCCGGCCGCGCGAAAAATCAAAACCGATGGCCTTGGCCACCTTCCGCACAAAGACCTCTTGCTGATCTTGGGGCAGCTTCAGCCGCGTGAAGTCGTCCGACGGCGGATGGGGAGCTTCACGCAGGCGTTCGATCAGCCCCGCCAGCCGTGGGCGCAGCGGGTCGAACACCTCGGCCACCGACTGGGCGGTCATGCCCGGCTCGTAACCCTGGGCCAGGGCGTCCCATCGTTCGCCACCCGCGGCCACGCCGTAGGCATCGGCCTCTTCGCGGCACAGGGCCACGATGTGTTCGAGCGAGGGCGCGAACTTTTTGAAATCACTGGCCTCGCGGGCCTGGGCCCACGCGGCTTTGCCCGCACTGGTGGCCCGGCTCATGGCCACCACCAAACGGGCAGGCAGCTTGGTCGACCGGTCGTAGCTGTGGCGCCACCAGCGCAGGTTGACCGCGGCGTCCGAGGCCGGGTCCGCGGTCAACTCGGCGTCACTCTCACAGGCCGCCAACCACTCGCCCACCCGCGGGTCGGTCGCCCGCTCGTGGGTGATCTGGGCCAATTCGGCGAGTTGCCCGCTGCGCTGGTCCAAACCACCGGCGGGCATCATGACTTCCTGATCCCAGCCCAACACCGAACCGGCGGAACCCAGTACGGCGTTGGATCGCTGATGGCTCAGCAGGTCGGTGTAAGCGGGGTAGCGGTCGGCCCCAGCAGTCTCTGGTTGGTGTGCAGGTGTATCAGGCATTGACAAAGTGTATGCCGCGCGACCCCGCGCCTCAGACCCCGGCCGTAATCCACAATCCACCGCGGCGGCTTACAAGCAGCGGCGCAGGTTGCAGCACGCTTCGCGCAGCCCGTCCAGCCGCGGGTTCACCGACAGGGCCCGCTCGTAAGCCTCCACCGCCTTGGCGTATTGCCGCAGGTGCGCGTAGCCGTGGCCCAAACCCGCGAGGGCGCCGAAATGCGTGGGGGTGAGCGCCAACGCACGGCGGCAGGCCTCGTTGCAGTGCTCCCACTCGCCCTGCAGGTAGTAAGCGATGCCGGTTTGGTTGTGCGCCTCGGTGAAATCAGGGTCGGCCTGGGTCGCACGCCCCAAGGATTCCAACGCTTGGGTGTATTGGCTGTCGGCGATCGCCTGCACCCCGATGCGAAAGTGCTCCACCGCGTGGTCCGCCCCACCGCGAAACCAGATCGACCACAGCGCATTCTCCGCAGCGCGGTGCACCTCGGCGTCGGGGTCGGTCAGGCTGCGGGTCAGCGCCCCCACCACTTCGCAGCCGCCGGTCAGCCCCAAGGTCAGTGCCGCGGCGCTGCGCACGTCCACCCGCGAAGAACCCAGCAACGGACACAGCTCCGCAGGCGTCCAGCGCTGGGCCACCAAACGGCACAGACCGTCCGCATCACCCCGGGCCAAAGCCGGAGACACACACTTCACAAATTCGTCGCAGCGCACCCTAACCATGGTTTCCTGACAGAGAGATGAAGATGCGGCCGCAAAAACAAAGACACCACGGCGACCCAAGGGTCGGCCTATCGACCAGAGCATAGGCGCGATGCAATCGGGGCATCGCGCTGTTCAGGGGCGCCATGCAGAACCTGTACGCCAAGTCGGGCGTAGGCCCGTCGAATCCAGAGTGGTTTTCGTGCATGTATTCAGCCCAAGCTAGGCATATCCCAACGCCTCAAGATCCTGCTCGTCCAGCCCAAAATGGTGCCCCAGTTCGTGCACCAGCGTGACCCACACCTGCCGATCCAGTTCCCCGCCGCGGCGCACCTCGGGCCGCCCGCCCCGCCAGCCCGACAGCCGCAGGATCGGCCCACGGAAGAGCATCACCTGCGCCGGCATCACCGCCCCGTCCTCCACGCTCTGCTCGGTGAAAGGCACCCCGTCGTGCAGGCCGCACAGATCCCCGTCATCGGGCGGCAGGCCCACCAGCGCCAACACCTCCGGGCTCGCCTCGTCGTCCACAATCAGCGGAACCTCCTCCAAGAGGTCACGCAGATCGTCAGGCAAATCCGCCACGCACCGGTCCAGCACGCGGTCAAACTGGCGGCGGACATCCGAAGAAAGAGCCATGGGACGAGTTTAGGCCCCGCGGTTTAAGACAGGCTCATAACGCTCTGGCAAGGCACCCCGATGCCAAAAGCACACACCGCATTCGGCAAGCCCTTGGGCCCATCAACCGGCGCACCCAACACTTTTGAGCCTTCACAGGGCACCTCCACAGGGCACCTGAGCACGTTTGCGGATGCGGCCTTCTCGTCCGCCCTTAGACTGGCCGCCGTGCCCAGCCTCTCCGACCACTTTTTCGACCACACCCCCGACAGCCTCGCGGCCCTCTTCGACGGCTGGGGGCTGCCGCGCTACCGCGCCAAACAGGTCTTCGACTGGGTCTACGCCAAGGGCGTCGCCGACCCCGCGGCGATGACCAACCTCAGCCAACGCGACCGCCAGCAGCTGGGCGAGCGTCTGACCTTCCTTAAAGGCGACGTGGTCCGCCACCAACAAGCCACCGACGGCACCCAAAAACTGCTGGTCGACTGGTCCAGCACCCCCGACACCGCCCCCGCAGGCACCGATCCCACCCTCACCCTGCCGGTGCTCACGCCGCGCCCGGCCTCGGGCAGCGGCTGCGCAAGCGACGACGCGCCCGACGAATCGGCCGATGACGAATCCGCCTGGTACGCGGGCAACCGCACCGAATGCGTCATGATCCCCTCGGACAATGACGCCAGCGGACGGCCACGCCGCACCGCCTGCATCTCCAGCCAGGTCGGCTGCCCGGTGGGGTGCAAGTTCTGCGCCTCAGGCCTGGGCGGCCTCGACGGCAACCTCAGCACCGGCCAGATCGTTCAGCAGGCCTGGCAGCTCAGCTGGCTGCCGGGCGTGGGCCGGCTAAGCAACCTGGTGTTCATGGGCATGGGCGAGCCCATGGCCAACCTCAAAAACGTGCTGCCCGCACTCACCGCCCTCACCGCCGACTGGGGCCTGGGCCTGAGCGCTCGCCGGGTCACCGTCAGCACCGTGGGCGTGCCGGTGGGCATCCGCAAGCTCGCCGCCTTTGACCTGCCCGTCACCCTGGCCATCAGCCTGCACGCGCCCAACGACACCCTGCGCAAAGAAATCATCCCCTGGGCCAGCTTCGTCACCATCCAAGACCTCATCGACGCGGGCCGCGACTACTTCGACGCCACGGGCCGCGAAATCACCCTCGAATACATCCTGCTCTCGGGCGTCAACGACCTGCCCGAGCACGCCCACGAACTGGTGGGCATCTGCCGCAAGCTGCGGTGCAACGTCAACCTCATCCGCTACAACGAAGTCAGCGGGCTTCCGTTTAAGCGCCCCGTCGACACCGACGTCCGTGGCTTCCGCGGCGTACTCAACGACGCGGGCATCAACGTGCACATCCGCGCCAGCCGCGGAAGAGACATCGCCGCCGCGTGTGGCCAGCTGCGTCACGAAGCCGCCGGCCTGTGACCCCGCGCCGCGCCAACCACGCATGACCAGGGTTTGTCGCTCGCCCAGGCCCCCGCTCTACCGCTAGGCCGGGTACACTCTTCCCCCCGCCCGGAACCTCCCGGGCCGGCCATGACCGGCCGCGTAGCTCAGTTGGATAGAGCGGCTGTTTCCGGAGCAGCAGGTCGCAGGTTCGAGCCCTGCCGCGGTCATTTCTTTGCTACGGAGGTTGGGTGTCCAGCGTGACGCCCGGCCTGCTGCCACGCCCGCTCACGAATCCGTCTTCCTGCGGAGGCCCACAAGGGGCCGCCTCCGTCAGCCGAATCCGCGAGCGGACGCCTCGCTTACGGCCGAACGCCACGCTGACCACCCAACCTCCTTCGCGGGAGTTTCGAGGAGTCAGGATGTTGAGCGAAACAAATTGAATACGCGGAACGAAGCAAAGCCGTGCGTTCTTGTGGTCTATCGTTTCCCTCTTGCTCTTGTCCTACGGGCCTTTTTTGTATCTCGCCTGGTTAAGAGCGTTCAGCTGGAGTCGAGCAGTCCTGCTCGGTTTCGCTCACCTGATCGCAGTTTGGACGCGTTTCACCGCCTGTGAAAACCAAGTACAAGCCTTGGCATCTCTAGCTCGGAATCACGATGGCTGCGAGGACGTACATCATCGGACTCTTGCAATTCGTGGTGGGGGCCGACAGAAGAAGGTTTGGAGTATCCAGCGCTTCAAAATATGGCGCTACCTGGGATGGTCTTGGCTGTGACAACCGGCTTAAGAGGCGAGGCTTTAAGACGCGCGATCACGAGCGATCAAAACAGGCATTGCCCAAGGGCTAAAGACATTAGAACGCAGACGATGGCCCGCCCAACAAACCCACGTCTCTGACTGCTCGGAGCGGCTTATCAGCAAAGGCTGGGGCATCAAAGAGGACCAGTCGTTTTCTTAAGAATCTCCCATGAAAACAAGGCCCCCTTGCGTCACCTAAGGGGCATGCCGTAGCCTGCCTCGCTTGTTGCTATCGAGCCTTATGTATTTCATGCCGTTCACAAATTGCGAACGACTGGTTGTAGAGAATTGATGAAAAATTACAGTGTTACGGGAACGGATCGCGAAACAAATTACGATTCAATTTTAGTGGTTCGTGCTCCGTCCCCAGAGCTCGCCAAAGCGCAAGGGGAGGTGAAGGGGATTGCGGTCGAAAAGGTTGTGGAACTCAACGCCCCTGAGCCTGCGGATGCCCTGCACGATTCACACGCTATTCAGACGCCACTCCGCAATGCGCACGACACAGACACGAGATTGGGCGCTGTGCTTTTTTGGCTCATCGTCATGATCATGATCACCGCGACGGTTGCTGGCGTCACCTGGCTGAGCCAATAGCATCCACCGAAGCAGACCCAAGCGAGGTTGACGCGTCACCGCAACGTGGTCTTCACCGCCCGCCGTCGCGCCACGCCACGCCCACCGGGCAGGCGCCGTTGAGGTGGTCGATTTCGTGCTGCACCACGCGGGCGGCGAAGCTTTTAAAGGTTTCGCGGTGAGGGCGGCGGTCCACATCTTCAAAAGCCACCTCGATCACCCGCCAGCGTTTCACTTCGCAGTCGATGCCGGGGTAGCTAAGGCAGCCTTCAGGGTCGGTGTCTTGGGTGTCGCTGTGGCTTGTGATCACAGGATTGATCAGCACCCGGGGCTTCTTGCCGCGGGGGTTGATGACAATGGCGCGTTTGAGCACGGCGATCTGGGAGGCCCCCAGCCCCACACCGCCCGCGGCGCCGTTCAGGGCTTGAACCATCGAGGCAGTGAAGTCCACCGCATCATCAGGGCCCACGGCCGTGCACACCTGGGTGAGGGCAGGGTGGTTGAAGGTCACGATGGGCATGGGGAGGGTGGGCATGGTGGATTTCACAAGCGGGGGATTAGGCTTGGGGGTCGGGCACGAGCATCACCACCACGTGGCAGGCGATGGCCCGATTCTCGCCCAGGGCGTCCACTTTTTCGTGGGTTTTTCCTTTGACGTTCACACGGTCGGCGGCACAGCCCAGCAAGCGGGCAAGGTTCTGGCGGAAGTCCGCCTTGTGCGGTGAAAGCTTGGGGCGTTGCAGGATGATCGTGACATCCAGATTGCCAATCTCGTAGCCGCGGCCGCGCATTTTGAGCACGGCTTCAGACACAAAACGGGCCGAGTCGGCGTCTTTGTTCGCGTCGTCGTTGTCCGGAAACAGCTGGCCGATGTCCTCTTCGCCCAAGGCGCCCAAGATCGCATCGGTGACCGCGTGATAGACCACGTCGCCATCCGAGTGCGCTACGCAGCCCCGGTCGTGTTCGAGGCGCACGCCGCCAACGATGAGCGGCAAGCCGCTTTCAAGGCGGTGCAGATCAAAGCCGTGGCCGATGCGGGGAGACATCACAACGCTCATAACACTTCTTTCAGATGAATGAAAAAGGGCTTCACGTTCAACGTGGTTACCCGCTACGCCCGCCGAATTGAGTTAGGAAAACAAGGACACCGAATAGCAATAACATAATGACGAAAGCAGCTGCGGTTGGACGAGCCCGATTGTGCAAAAAATAATACGCCGCGTACGAAAACGGTGCCGCAAAACAAAAACCACTAAACAGTAAGGCTATCAACACCCCAATGATTGCCCCGAGAAACTCTCTGCTAGCTTCGGGTGAAAACCCTTCGATAATTGCGTTAGATAAGGGTTCACGTAAAGTGTGATAGCCCGCAAGTGAGAGATAGACCACTACTGCGCAACAAGTACCCCAACCAAAGCACGCCGACCACTTCCCTTCGATTTGAGGTTCTCGCGGCATCAAACTGGAAGAAAACTTAGTCATTTCAGCCCGTATTCCTTCAGCTTGCGATACAGCGTCCGCTCGCCGATCCCCAAAATGTTTGCCGCCTGCTCGCGGTTGCCGTTGGTGGCTTTCAACGTATCGCGGATGGCCCTCTTTTCCAGCTGATCCAAGCTCAGCGCCCCGCCACCACTCGACACCGCCCCACCCGCCGAGCTGCCCGCATCGCCCACGCCCGCGCTGGCGCCCGCGTCGAGTTTGCGGGCGATTTCGGCGGGCAGGTGGCGGGGTTCGAGGGTGTCGCCGTCGTGCACCACCACCATGTTCTGCAGCACGTTCATAAGCTGGCGCACGTTGCCGGGCCAGTCAAAGCGGTTCAGCAGCGCCTGTAGGTCTTCGGCGACCTTCGGTACGTCCTGCTCCATCTTTTGGGCAAACTGCGTGACAAAGTGCCGGGTAAGCAGCGGGATGTCTTCGCGGCGCTCGCGCAGCGCCGGCAGGTGAAGCTCGACGCCCTTGATGCGAAAATACAGGTCTTCGCGGAAGCTGCCGTCGGCGGTCATCTCTTCAAGGGGGCGGTTGGTGGCGCTGACCAGCCGCACGTCGACGTGGCGTGGCTCGTTGCTGCCCACACGCACCACCTCGCCGCTTTCAAGCACCCGCAGCAGCTTGGCCTGCATGGGCACGGGCATGTCGCCCACTTCGTCAAGAAACAACGTGCCGCCGTCGGCGTATTCAAAACGGCCTTGGCGCTCCTTGTCGGCGCCGGTGAAGGCGCCGCGCACGTGGCCGAAGAGCTCGTCTTCAAGGATCGATTCGCTTAGCCCGGCGCAGTTGAGCGGGGCAAAGGGTTTGCGGACGCGTTTGCTGTTGTTGTGCAGGGCCTGGGCGACCAGTTCTTTGCCGGTGCCGCTTTCACCGGTGATGAGCACCGGCAGCGGGCTGGGGGCGATCTGCTTGAGGGTGACAATCAACTGCCGGATCGCGGCGCTGGTGCCGATGATGCCCTCGAAGCCGAAGTTCTCGTCCAACCGCGAGCGCAACTCGGTGTTCTGGGCCCGCAGGAACACGGTGTTGATCGCGTTGCCGCACAAGGTGCGAAACACATCCAGGTCCAGGGGTTTTTCGATGAAGTCAAAGGCCCCGTTGCGGATCGCGGCCTTGGCGGTGGGCACGTCTCCGTGGGCGGTGACCATCACGGTCTCGGCCTGGGGCTGGTGCTGCCGGGCGGCGGCCAGCACGGTCATGCCGTCGTCGTCGCCCACCATCTTCAGGTCGGTGACCACCAGATCAAAGCCGCCGTGCTTGAGTTCTTCGACCGCGGCATCGGGCCCGTGGACCAGCGTGCACACGTGTCCCAGCCGGCGCAGGGCCTCGGCCATCACCTCGGCGTGGTCTTCTTCATCGTCCACGACCAAGATCTGGGCGGTGATCGACGGGTCCTGGGGGGCGTTGGCCATGGGGCAAGCGGTCCTGCATCGGTGAGCGAGAAGGGCCGGCGGATGTCCGCCGCGAACAGGCTCAACTATAATCATCGCCCATGCGCCCCGCCCACCCCAGCCCGCTGACGGACCGCCTCCGGGCCCAGCGCCCGGCGGTGGGGTGCGTGTCGTATCTCAACGCCAAACCGCTGATCGACGGCTTCGACGCCGCCCTGCCCGGCCACGATCTGGTGCTGGAGGTGCCCGCAGGCCAGATCGACCTGCTGCTGGCCGATCAGGTGGACCTGGCGCTGTGCCCGGTGGTGGACTACTACCGAAGCCCCGCCCCCCTGGTGGCGGTGCCCGTGGGCGGCATCGGCTGCGCCGGGCCCACGCTGACGGTGCGTTTGTTTAGCCCCGTACCCCTGGACCAGATCACCGCGGTGCGACTGGATGCCGACAGCCACACCTCGGTCTGCCTGCTGGCGGTGGTGCTGGACGCGGTGTACGGCATCCGCCCGGCGGTCACCGTGGGGCTGCCCGGGGCCGATGAGCCCGACCCGCCGGGCGTGGCCCGGCTGCTGATCGGCGACAAGGTGGTGACCCACGCCCCGGCCGACGCAGATTTCCCCCACCAACTGGACCTGGGCGGGGCGTGGCACGAGCTCACCGGCCGGCCGTTTGTGTTTGCCCTGTGGCTGGCCCGAGCCGGCACAGACCTGGGTGAACTCCCAAGCAAGCTGGCGGCGATGCTGGAAGCCAACCTGCCCCGCACCGACGCCATCGCCGCGGCCTACGCCGCGGAGCACGGCTGGCCTGTCGACAGCGCCGCCGACTACCTGGGCCGGGTGCTGCGTTACCGCGTGGGCCAGGCCGAGTTGGACGCAGTGGAGAATTTTGCCCGGCGTGCCGCGACCCTGGGCTTAATCCCCGCGCCGGCAGGCCCGCTGCTCACCGCCCCCACTGTGCCCATCGCGCCCACCGTGGAGGACACCCGTGCCTGAGTTTCGCTGCGGCCCGGTGGCGGAGCTGGCCGCGACCCTGCGGGGCCGCGAGACCGCGCTGCGCGACGCGGCCATGCGCCGCGCTGAAACCCTGCACGACCAGATCGAAAGCGACGCGACCTACCCTTTCGCCTTCTTGGCCTTTCGATTGACCGGGCTGCGACGCGATTACGGCGTGGATGCGCTCTACGTCGGGCAGGCGGTGCGGGCAGACCTTCGGCTGTTGATCGACCAACTCAGCCGCACCCTGGTGTTGCCGCCCAGCGACGGCGATGCGCTATCCACCGTGCAACTGGCAGCCGAGTTGAACGTGAGCACCAAGACCCTGTCACGCTGGCGGGCCGACGGGCTGCGCTGGCGGTGGATCGTGCCCCAGACCCCCGAGGCGACCGGCGATGGGGCCTCGGCGGGGCCCGTGCGTCGCGTCATCGGTTTCACCGCCCAGGCCGTGGCGGTGTACACCGCAAAACGCGGCGACAAGGTCACCCGGGCCACAGGCTTTAGCCAGATGACCGACGCCCAGCGCGATCGCCTGATCTCCCGGGCCCGCCGCCTGGCCCACACCACCGACGCCACGCTAAACCAAGTGGCCGCCCATCTGGCCAAGCGCAGCGGCCGGGCCCTGGAAACCCTGCGGCTGATCCTGGAAAAGCACGACCGCGACCACCCCGACGACCCGCTGTTTGCCGACCGCACCGGCCCGCTCACCACCCGGCAAAAGCGGTTGATCTCCCGGGCCCACCGCGTGGGCATCGGGGTGGGCAAACTCGCCGAGCGCTTCCGCCGCAGCCGCGGCACGATCTACCGCGTGCTTCTGGAACGACGGGTGGCCCGCTGCCAGCGCCTGCCGCTGAGCTGCGTGCCCCACCCGCACTTTGATCGCGACGACGCGGCCGCGGTCTACCTGCGCCCGGGCCTGATCCCCGCCCGGGCGACGCTCAGCAAGGGACCGCATTCGACGGTGCCTCTGGACGGGCTGCCGCTCGAACTCGCAGGGCTTTACGTGCGCCCGGTGGTGTCGGCCGACAAAATTCGTTCGCTTTTCCTGCGCTACAACTATCTTAAACATACCGCGGCGCAGATACGCCAGGGCTGGGCCCGCAACGCCGCGCCCTCAGGCGAGGTGGACCGTTTCGAACGCAGCGTGACCCAGGCCGCCCAAGTACGCAGCCTTTTGGTCACCTGGCACCTGCCCGCGGTGTTGTCGGTGGCTCGCCGCCACGTCACGGCCTTGGAACGGCCCGCTTCGCGTCTGATAGAACTGCTTGAGCTGGCCAACCCGGTGCTGATCGACGCGGTGGAAAGCTACGACGCGGTGCGACAGCCCACCTTTGAAAGTGTGCTGACCAACCGCATGCTCAAAGCCTTCGCCGCCCGCGACGCCGCCGACGCGGGCCCGGCCAAAGCCCGCAAACGAGAAGCCGCGGGCCAGGTGGTGCAGCGCATGATCGACCTGGCCAACGAGTCGGGGGTGTACCTGGCGCTCTCCGAAGAAAGCGCCGACGATGTAGACACCCCGGGCTCGTGACACCCTGGCCCAAACACGCCCTTTCTGCTGTGCATCCGCAACGCGTGCGCGGCCCCATAGAATCACCGCTCTGCCCGCTGCGGGCGTTTGCTCTTGCTCCTTGCCCCCACGTCTGGCCCACACGATGAAAATCCACTTCCTTGGCACTGGAACCAGCGCCGGCGTGCCGATGATCGGCTGCGCCTGCAACGTGTGCACAAGCCCCGACCCGCGCGACCGGCGTGACCGCTGCAGCGTATTGATCACCTGGGACGATCCGGCCCTGCGCGTGGACGAAAAACACCTGGCGGTGAACCCCGAGCAGGCCCATCGCCGGCAAGTACTCATCGACACCTCCCCGGATCTGCGCCACCAAGCCATCGGCGCCCGCCTGAGCCGTGTGGACGCGGTGATGGTCACCCATGCCCACGCTGACCACGTCTTTGGCCTGGACGATCTGCGCCGCTTCACCGCCAGCATGGACGGGCCCCTGGAGGTCTACGCCGAGCCGCCGGTGCACGAGGCCCTGGGCCGCATGTTCGAGCACATCTTCCAGCCCCACCGCAACGTCAACAACTCTTTTGTGGCCAGCCTGACCCCGCTGGCCCTGACCACCGGCAGCGCGGTAAACCTCTACGGCGCGACCTGGACCCCGGTGCGCCTCATGCACGGACGGCTGCCCATTCACGGCTTCCGCGTGGACCACGGCAGCACGTCGCTGGCCTACTGCACCGACGTGTCGAGCATCCCCCCCGAGAGCTACCCGCTTTTGCAAGACCTGGACTTGCTGGTGATCGACGCCCTACGTCCACGGCACCACCCCACCCACCTCAGCACCGACCAGGCCTTGGACATCATCCACGAGCTGCAACCCAAGCGGGCCTACCTCACGCACTTGGCCCACGACGAATCGCACGCGGACCTCAGCGCACGGCTCCCCGACCATGTCGAGCCGGCCTACGACGGCCTCACCGTCGCGATGCCATAACCGCGTTGGGCCACAACCCCTGCCCCACGCCTCCCCTTTTTGAAAGCGAAAGACCTGTGACACCACGCACCGCATTGCTGGGCCTGTTCGGCTGGATTTCCACCTTGGGCTTGCTTGGCCTTTCACCGGCCCACGCAGAGTCTGCCGCCGTCGCCCCTGCCACCAGCGCCCCTACCGCCACGGACAACGAACAAGGCTTCGTGTCGCTCTTCGACGGCCACACCCTGGAAGGCTGGACCGCGGCGCGCAGCCAACACGCAGGCGACTGGGGCGCTTTCTCGGTCAACCACGAAGAGCACGCCATCCACGTGTACGCCGGTCAGCAAGCCAACTCCGAGCAGATCACCGACTGCCTGAACACCACCACCGAATTCAGCCACTACATCCTCAAGCTCGAATACAAATGGCTGGGCAAGCGTTTCGCCCCCCGCACCGACTATGACCGCGATGCGGGCCTGCTTTTCCACGTACACGGCGACCTCAGCAGAGTTTGGCCCTACTCACTCGAAATGCAGATCGGCGAATCGCCCGCCGACAAACCCCGGGGCAAAGCCGCCGCCGGGCGCTTTCACAGCGGCGATCTGTTTGTCTTGGGCAAACACCTGCGTACCGACACCCCCATCCAAGACAAGTACTACGCCGCGGATGGAGATCTCGTCACCGGACGCGGCGTGCCCACCGCCCTAGGCACCGAAAAACCCATGGGCGAATGGAACCAGATGGAAATCCACGTGCACGGCAGCGAAAAAGCCATCTTTATCCTGAACGGCCAAGTCGTCCTCGAAACCCGCAACTTCACACAACAAACCGAAGAAGGCCAGGTCAACCCACTGACCAAAGGCAGGATCGGCCTGCAAGCAGAATGGGCAGAGCTGCTCTACCGCCGCATCCGCATCAAAGAATTGCCCTCAGAATAAATATGCACTTCTGAGCCTTGCCCACCCTGCCACTGAAGTCCACCACTTCAGAAGCGTGGGCCCACGCTGGCGTGTCACGCCACCTGCTTAATCGCGGCCCATCAACGTCGCCAGCGCGGCACCTTCGTCGCCCTGCCGCATCAGGTGCTCGCCCACCAGCACGCGGTGCACACCCGCATCGGCCAGGCGTTCGATGTCGCTACGCGTGCGGATGCCCGACTCGCTCACCAAAATGGATTTGTCCGGCACCTCTTCCAGCAGGTCCAGGGTGTGCTGCACGTCGGTGGTCATCTCCCGCAGGTTGCGGTTGTTGATGCCCAGCAGTTGGTAGCCCGCGTGCGGAAAGCCCACGTGGCTGCGCACCTGAATCAGGCTTTCGTAGTCGTGCACCTCCACCAGCGTGGTCATCTTCAGCTCGGTGGCCAAGATCAACAGATCCAGCAGCGGCGCCTCGCCCAGACACTCGGCGATCAGCAAGATCGCGTCGGCCCCGGCCGCCCGGGCCTCGACCACCTGATAGGGATCCACGATGAAGTCCTTGCGTAGCACCGGCAGCGGCACCGCCCGCTTGATCTGATCGATGTACGCCAGCGAACCCTGAAAATAGGGTTCATCCGTGAGGCAGCTGATCGCCGCCGCCCCGTTGGCGTGGTAGTTCTTGGCGATCGCCACCGGGTCGAAGTCTTCGCGGATCACGCCCGCCGAGGGGCTGGCTTTTTTCACTTCGGCGATCACCCGCAATTCGCCCTCGGGCCGGGTGACCGCGGCAAAGAAATTACGCGGCCGCTGCTGCTCGGCCGCCTGTTCGCGCAGGGCCTCAATGGGAACCGCCTGCTTGGCGGCGACCACCTCGGCGCGTTTGGTGGCCACAATCTCGGCAAGCACATCGCTCATGGCCGAAGAATAAGCGGATTGCCCGGCAAACACGAATGGGCAAGCCCCCGCGCCCGCCCATCTCCGCGGTGGATCGCATACGCTCGCCAACCCGCAACGTGTCTTGCCCCGCTTCACTTCAACCCCCACCTTGCCATGCCCCTGATCGGCCTGCTTTCGGACTCTCACGGCCGCGCCCCCACCACCCAGCGCGGCGTCGACCTGCTGCTGGAAGGCGGCGCCGAGCTGCTGCTGCACCTGGGCGACGTGGGCACGGTCGAGGTGATCGACGCTCTGTGCACCCCGCGCCCGGGCACCACCCAGCCCGTGCCCGCCCGGCTGGTATTTGGCAACACCGACTGGGATGTCGCGGCCCTGAGCGCCTACGCCCAAGACCTGGGCCTGGGCGTGGACCACCCCGTGGGCGTGGTTGACCTCACCGGCCGAGGCCCCGCGGATCTCTCGGGCCAGCTGGTGTTCTGCCACGGACACGAACACGGCCCCATGGCTGGCGCCGTGGACGACGACGCCCGGTACCTCTGCCACGGCCACACCCACACGTGCATCGATCAACAACAAGGCCGCACGCGGGTCATCAACCCCGGGGCCCTGTTCCGGGCCGACACCTACACCGTGGCCCTGCTGAATACCGATAACGACGAACTGACCCGCATCACCGTGCCGTCGGCATAGCCCACAGACGCGTTTTGCAGCCAACAGACCTATGATGGGGGCACACCGCCTGCCAAGGACCGCCCATGACTGCTCTGGATTCCACCGAACTCAACGCCCCTGTTCACCACGACCCCGCGAGCCCCGAGGCCGCAGCCCAGGGTGAGGACCGCGGCGTCGATTTCAAAATCATCGCGGTGCTGTTTGGTTGCACGGTGTTGATCTGCGCTGTGGCCGCGCGGTTCCTCTTTCCCAGCGACGATTACTCAGACCTCTTGGCCATGGTCGCGGCGCTCTTGCTCGGCGGGCCCATCGTTTACGGCGCCGCCAAAGGGCTGATCACCGGCCGCTGCAGCCACGACCACGGCGACTGCGAGCACGAGCACGCCGAGCACAGCGATTCACACATGGAAGAACTGGTGGCCCTGGCCATCATCGCCAGCTTCGCCAGCGCCGAATACCTGGAATGCGCCGCGGTGGCCTTTTTCATGCTCATCGCCTCGCTCATCGAACACCGCACCGCGGTGGGGGCCCTCAAAAGTATCGAAAGCCTCATCCGGCTCACGCCCACCAGCGCCGTGAAACTGGCAGCCGACGGCAGCGAAACCGAAGTCAAAGCCGCCACCCTGGTGCCCGGCGACGTGGTGCTGGTGCTGCCAGGCGACAACATCCCCGGCGACGGCGTGATCCGCAGCGGCGTGTCCACCGTCAACGAAGCCAACATCACCGGTGAATCCCTGCCGGTCGAAAAAGCCGACGGGGCCGAGGTCTACGGCGGCACCATCAACGAAACCGGCCGGCTGGAAATCGAGATCACCCGCGCCGGCGAAGACAGCACCCTGGGCAAGGTGCAAAGCCTCATCTTGCAGGCCGCCCAAACCCGCCCCGCCGCCGTGCGCGAGCTGGGCAAGTACGCCGCCTTCTACACCCCGGTGGTCGTCATGATCGCCGCGATGATCTACTTCTTCACCGGCGAACTGAAAAACAGCATCAGCCTGCTGCTGGTCGCCTGCCCCTGCGCCATGATTCTCGCGGCCCCCACCGCCGTGGTCGCCGCGCTGTCGGCCGCCGCCCGCCTGGGCGTCTACGTCAAAAGCGTCGCCGAGCTGGAAGTCGTCCGCCGCGTCACCGCCTTTGTCTTCGACAAAACCGGCACCATCACCACCGGCAACCTGGAAGTCAGCCGCCTCAAGCCCGTTGACGGCGTCGAAGGCGCCGACCTCTTGCGGATGGCCGCCGCGGTCGAGCAAAACTCACGCCACCCCGTTGCCCGCGCCGTCGGGGCCATCGCCCGCAAAGCCCAGGTCACCCCGCCCGCCGCCGACGATTTCTCCGAAGTCGCAGGCCGCGGGGTCAGCGGCACGGTCGAAGGCCGCCGCGTCTTGGTGGGCCGGCAAAACTGGCTCGAAGAACAAAACATCGACCTGGCCAGCGCCGACCTGGCCGATTCCGAAGGCATGAGCCTGCTGTTCGTCGCCGTCGACGGCCAGTTCCACGGCTGGCTGGGCCTGGCCGACAAGCCACGCAAAGAAGCCGCCGCCGCCATCCACGCCCTGGGCGAGCTGGGTGTCAAACGCCGGGTCATGATCACCGGCGACCGCCAAAGCCCCGCCAACCGCGTGGCCGCCGAGGTGGGCATCACCGACTTCACCGCCGAGGCCCTGCCCGGCGACAAGCTCACCCTGGTCGAAGACCTCAAGGCCGCGGGCCACACCGTGGCGGTCATCGGCGACGGCGTGAACGACGGCCCCGCGCTGGCCGCGGGCCACGTCAGCATCGCCATGGGTGCCGCAGGCAGCGACGTGGCGGTCGACGCCGCCCGCATCGCGCTGATGAACAACAACCTCGACCGCCTACCGTTTTTGATCAACCTCAGCCGCCAGACCGTCAGCGTCATCCGCCAGAACCTCATCGGCACCCTGGTCTACATCCTGTTCATGCTCGCCCTGCTCTCCGCAGGCATGCTCACCCCCATGTGGGCCGCCATCGGCCACGGCATCAGCTCGATCATCGTGATCTTCAACAGCGCCCGCCTGGTGCGGGTGGGCGAAGAACTCGAAGTCCACGCCCACGGCGAAGACCCCGAAGAAGCCCGCCGGCCCGTGGTGACCACCCCAGTGGCCGCGGCCTGAGCCCCCGACGGTCGCTCCACGCCGGGCAATCGTGGGTCCAAATGATCACTAAGCGGTTGACACGGAAGCCTTAGCCACGATAATCTAGTATCAAATGGCTTTGACGCCCGCCCAGCAGACAGTATTTGACGTGCTAAGCGACGCCGAGGGTCCCCTCAGCGCAGCCGAGGTGCTGGCCGAACTCAAAAACCACGCCAAGACGCCGGGCATCGCCACGGTCTACCGGGCCCTGAACGCCGGCCTAGATTCGGGAACCTATGTGGCCGTCACGCTCCCCGGTGACGACACCACCCGCTACGAACCGGCCGACCGCGGCCACCACCACCACTTCGCCTGCACCCAATGCGAGCGGGTGATTGACGTTGCCGGCTGCCCCGGGCGGCTGTCCCCGCTGGTTCCCGACGGCTTCACCCTCACCGGCCACGACCTGACACTTTTCGGTCTCTGCGACGTCTGCGCGTGACACCCCCCACCCCCCGAGCCCCGTTTGGTCCGGCCCACATCGGGTTCGTCTGCGCGCTGGTCGCGATTCTGGCCTTCGCCACCGGCGGCGCCGGGCTCGCACACCGGGCCCTGTCCCACGCGCACACCCACGCGCAAGCCACAGCCCAACCGAACGTCCAGACCGATGCACACGGCCACGGGGGCACCGCCTGCGCTTCAGCGCACGTTCCGCTCCCCGCGGACGCCCCGGCCGACGCCCCGGCCGACCACGACTCGGCCCCACACAACTGCGACGTCTGCAAACTGCTCGCTTCCGGCGTCACACCACCCGAGAATCCCGACGCCGCCCCGGCGCTGTGGCCCCTGAATCTTCTGCCTCCCGCCACTCGCGGCGTGACACCCCCCGCGGCCCGCGAGCCGCTGCCGCCTGCCCGCGGCCCCCCGTCGTTTAGCGCGTGACCCGGTTCGTTGCTGTGGGCGTTTTTATGCACCCACGGCGATCCCTTCATCGCTTTCCCGACGGAGCCATGCCATGGCCCCCTGTCCCCTCGTGCTTTCGGGCACGGCGACGTCCACGCGTCGCGCGTTTACCCTGATTGAGTTGCTGGTCGTCATCAGCATCATCGCACTGCTCATCGGCATCCTGTTGCCGGTGCTGGGCAGCGCTCGCGAAACCGCGCGTATGGCCAAGTGCCTCAGCAACATGCGGCAGATGGGGATCTCCAGCGTCGCCTACGCCGGCGACTACGACGATACCCTTCCGACCGTTGGCTTCAGCCACGGCGGCGAGACCTTCCCCGAGCAGGGCGCCTGGTTCTTCCTGCTGCAAGATTACGCCGGAGGCACGCTGCACTACCGCTGCCCGTCGGACGACAGCCCCGCCTGGGACGTCCCGGACGGGACCGGCCGGCTTCGGCGCGTGGGTTATGCGACCAGTTTCTTGCACAGCGGACTCACCTCCAGCCCCACGTACCAAGGCCTCAACGTGCTGCACCGGGTCCCGCGGACTTCGGCCACCGTATACATCGCCGAGTTGGCGGAAGAAAGCCCCACCGGCTTTGCCACCTCGGACCACTTCCACCCCGAAACGTGGTTTGGTGATCCGTCGACCCACGACGCAACCATCGGGCTGCAGCTGGAGATCCGGCAGCACGCCGAACGCGCCAACTACACCTTTCTGGACGGCCACGCCGAAAACGCCGCCCGCTCAGACATCTTTGAGGTCGACCCCGCCGCCACCCTGTTCAACCCCTTGTTTGTGACCAACCGCGTGTGGGCCGACGTCGCCCGCTAAGGGCACGGTCCGCCGCATCTGCTCCCACCCCCCTTTGCCTTTTTGTTTCACTAGGAGAAACCATGTTCCAACGCTTCCACCACACCGCTGTCCTGGCCACCCTGCTCGCGGGCGCTGCCCTGCCCGCCCTGGCCCAAGAAGAAGAGGGCGACGGCGCCCCCCACATCGCCATCGCCCAGGACGGGACTGAACTCGAGATCGAGTTCGAAGTCGAGACCGGCCTCGACGAGTCGGGCCCCATCCCCACCCTCACCCTCGACGCATCGTTTTTCTCGCTGGGCAACTACCAAACCCGCCCTCTCAACGACACGCCCAGCCCCAACGACGACCTGGGCTTCGTCTCCGAGGTCGAGGGCGCGGGCGAAGAAGGCGGCACGATCGACGCGGACATCGTCATCCGCCTGGTCAGCGCGTCGGACAACTTTTTGGCTTTTGACGGCGTCACCCAGCTGTTCGACGCCGTGGGCGCCCAGCTGGCCCTGGGCACCGCATTCGACCTGCACCCGACCTGGGCGCTCACCAACGCCATTGACGACTTCACCCCCGCCACCGCCACGTTTGACATCATCAACGTCGCCGGCGGCGAAGCCACGCTGGGTCAGTTCAGCCTCGTGCTGACCGTGCCCGAGCCCGCCAGCGCGGCCCTGCTGGCGCTGGTCGCCCCGCTGGCCCTGCGCCGTCGCCGCAGCGCCTGAGACCGAAGCCTCATCCAGGCATAACTTCGGCGGCCGCCGCTTCCCGCGGCGGCCGCTTTTTTTTAGCACCTCCCCAAGCCCACGGGCCCGTTAAGCCCGCTGCAGAGCGACTGCGTGGTTCGGATTCGCTCCACTGAACCTGGCCAATCGCCTCGCCCCACCGGGACGGTGGCACCCCCGTCGATCACGCGGCCACCGGCAGACCGGGGCCTTGCCCGCTGAACAATCCACGCCTGCGGTTGACACGACCACCTAGATTGATAATCTATTATCAATATGAGCGCCCCCTCCACCCCACAAGCCCGTGAAGCCATCTACGCCGCCCTAGCCGAGGCAGAAGGGCCGCTGACCGCCGTGCAGATCCGTATGGCCTTCAAAAAGAAGGTCCGGCCGGGCATCGCCACCGTCTACCGCGCGGTCAACGCAGGCGTGCGCAACGGTCTGCTCAAAGAAGTCCCCCAGGGCGACGGCACCATGCGGTTCGAACCCGCCGACCGCGGCACCTGCGAGCCGTGAGCATGACCCGCCGCGCCCCACGATCTAAACCAGCCCTGAGCGCAGCGGCGGCTGTGGCCTTGGCCGCCCTGATCGCCGTGGCCACCGGCGGCGCGGGCCTGGCTCACCGCGTGTTGGCCCACGGGGGCCACGCACAAGCCGGCGCCCCCGGTCAGCAAACCCGCACCTCCGGGACCACGGCGTGCTGCCACCACGCACCCGCGTCCACACCAAGCGACGAACCGGCCGCCCCCCAACCCGACCACGACTGCCAGGTCTGCACCCTGCTGGCCGCCAGCTTCGCCCCCACCGCCCCGCACGACGCGCTGCCGGGCCAACGCCTGGTGGGCACACGTCTTCGCCTTGTCTTCGCCGCGGCACCCGCCGCGCGTCCCCGCACCCACCCGCCGGTGCGCGGCCCCCCGTCACGAAGCGCCTGAACCCGAACGTTGTCGAGCGCCCTGCGCTGCGGCATACGCCTTCAGCTTCCTGACGGAGCCCTACCGTGGTCTTCTGTTTTCCCGTGCGTCATCGCGCGGCATCGTTTGCGCATCGAGCATTCACCCTTATTGAGCTGCTTGTGGTCATCAGCATCATTGCGCTGTTGATGGGCCTGCTGCTGCCCGCGCTGGGCCAGGCCCGCGAAACCAGCCGCATGATCAAGTGCCTGAGCAACATGCGGATGATGTCCATCGCCTCGGTCAACTACGCCTTCGATTTCGAAGGCGACCTGCCCGGAGTCGGTTTCAGCGAGGGGGGAGAAGCCCTGAGCGCCCAAGGCTCGTGGTTGTTCACGCTGTCTTCGTATATCGACACGCCGCTGCTCTACCGCTGCCCCAGCGACGACAGCCCGTATTTTGACGTGCCCGCGCCGACCAACAACCGGCTAAGGCGCATCAGTTACGCGTTGCCGTTCACCCTGGGCCACGCTCCGGGTTACGAGCCTTTCCGCAACGTCGACAACGTGCTCCGCCCGGTGAAAACGATTTTTAGCGTTGAGCTGGTCGAAGGCACCACCACCAGCGACAGCAACGGCTTTGCCAGCGCCGACCACGTGCACCCCGAAAACTGGGTCGGCGCAATCATCGGCGATCCCGGAGACGACTTGGTCTCCCGCCAGGTCGAGATCGAGCAGCATCAAGGCACGGCCAACTACGCCTTTTTGGATGGCCATGCCGAGTCGCTCACCCGTTCCGAAACCATTGAAAACGTCGGCGGCAGCGTGCCGCGCTGGCGTACGAACCTCTATTGGCCCCAGGTGTCACGCTAAATGCGACCTGTTTCCTGTGGCTTACTGCTTTGCCCCCCTTGTGAGAGAAAGATTTCGCTATGAAAAAGTTCCCCTTTGTTTTGTCCCTCGCCGCCAGTCTTAGCCTGACCCAGTCCCTGCCCGCTTTTGCGCAGTTCGAAGAAGAAGAGCCCGAAGGCGTGCCCCACATCGTGGTGGCCGCCAACGCCGGAGCCATTGACCTTGAGTTCGAAGGCATCACCCCCGTCCCCGGAGTCGCCGGCCCCAATGGCGAGGAGCTCATCACCCTTTTCCTGCCTCAGGCTCAAGGCCAGCTGGGCATCGCGCCTTCGCCGCTCAGCGGCAACGTCTTTGGCAGCAACCCGGTGTCGGGCATCACCAGCGGGTTTATCAATGACGACACCGGCTTCGAGAGTGAAGGCCTGCCCAACACTGCCGACATCGACTTCCGTTTGGTGAGTGCCGATCTCGCCACCGACGTGGACTTTGTCATTGGGTTCGGCAACTTCCGATTTTCGAGCGTTGAATTGGAGCTCGCCGGCTCGGGCTTGTCCCAGCTGGCCATCGGCGACGTGGTGAGCTTGCCCGGCCAATTTGAGTTCGACGCTCACCCCGAGTTCCAGTTGGTCTCGTCGCTGGCAGATCTGTCGGCCGTGGAAGGCACCTTCGTGTTTGACCTGATCGACAACGGCGCCTCAAATCTCGACACCGCCACGTTTGCCATCCGCCTGACGGCCAACACCGCCGAGGCGGTCCTCGTCCCCGAGCCCGCCACCGCGGGCCTGCTGGCCCTGGGCGGGGTGGCCCTGGCCACCCGCCGCCGC
>JALZVY010000174.1 GCA_023300125.1 Phycisphaera sp. | reverse complement strand
CTTCGGTGACGAACTTGGCGATGCCGGTTTCGAGGGTGCCGTTGGCGACCTTGCAGATGGGCAGGCCCCCGGCGCCGAACTGCTTGACCCACTGGGCCAAGGCGTCGGTTTGCTTGCGGGTCATCGACGCGCCGCCGGGCACGCGGATGGCTTTGACTTGGCCCCCGGCGTCGAGGGCGCCTTTGAAGACTTTGAAGTCGGTTTGGGCGCAGATGGGGCTGACGTCGATCAGTTCCATTTCAAAGCGCAGGTCTGGGCGGTCGCTGCCGAAACGCTCCATGGCTTCGGCGTAGGGCATGCGGGTGAGGCGCTCGGGCAGCTCTTGGCCTTTGACGTCGCGCCAGATCTTGCGGATGAGTCCTTCGTTGGTGTCCATCACTTCGTCTTGGTCGACAAAGCTCATCTCGACGTCGACCTGGGTGAACTCGGCCTGGCGGTCGGCGCGGGGGTCTTCGTCGCGGAAGCAGCGGGCGATCTGGAAGTACTTGTCGATGCCGCCGACCATGAGGATCTGCTTGAAGAGCTGGGGGCTCTGGGGCAGGGCGTAGAAGGCGCTGTCTTGCAGGCGGCTGGGCACGAGGAAGTCGCGGGCGCCTTCGGGGGTGCTGCGGCACAGGAAGGGGGTTTCGACTTCGTAGAAGCCTTGCTGGTCGAAGTAGTCGCGGGTGATCTTGCTCACGCGGTGGCGCGTCTTGAGGATGTGCTGCATCGCGGGGCGACGCATGTCCAGGTAGCGGTAGCGCAGGCGGACTTCTTCGCCGACCTTGTCGGCTTCGTCGGGGATGAACGGCGGATTGTCGCTGTCGTTCAGGACGGTGCAGTCGGTGGCGTCGATCTCGATCTTGCCGGTTTCGAGCTTGGGGTTTTCGCCGCCTTCGCGGACGATGCACTTGCCCACGACGGTGATGACGTCTTCGCGGCGCAGCTTCTGGGCCACGCCGTGGGCGTCGGCGGCCTCGGGGTGGAAGACGATCTGGGTGATGCCTTCGCGGTCGCGCAGGTCGATGAAGCGCACGCCGCCGTGGTCGCGGTAGTTGTTGACCCAGCCGCTGAGGGTGATGGTCTGGCCGACGTGGGTTTCGCGCAGGGCGCCGCAGGTGTGGGTTCGGTACTTCATGGCGTGGTCCAAGTGTCGTGGTGGGGGGCGGCGCAGGTCGGCCGCGGGGGCCGGGGATAGTACCTAAACTTGAGGTTTCTCAAGGCCCTTGACTAGGAAAACGGCATGTTTACTGGCATCGTGAAGCAGTTGGGCGACATCGTGGCGGTTGAATCGCAGGACGCGGGCACGCGGCTGACCCTGCGGGCCTTGGGCCCGGGGGTGGGGGCCAAGCGGGGCGATTCGGTGTGTGTGAACGGGGTTTGCTTGACCGCCTGCGCGGACGCGGCGCCCGAGGCGGGGGTCCATCTGGTCTTTGATGTGATTGCGCAGACCCTGCAGGTGTCGACCCTTGGGGGGCTGGCGGTGGGCGATCAGGTGAACTTGGAGCCGGCTTTGTGTGTGGGCGAGCCGCTGGGCGGGCACTTGGTGCAGGGCCACGTGGACGGCGTGGGCGCGGTGGACCATGTGCAGACTGATCCGGGCAACTGGCGGGTGCGGGTGCGCCTTCCCGAGGGCCCGGACGCCGCGGACCTGCGGGCGGCGATGGTGCCCAAGGGCAGCGTGACGATCGACGGGGTGAGCCTGACCTTGGCGGGGGTGGGCGACGACTGGATCGAGGTGGCGCTGATTCCTGAGACGCTGGAGAAGACGACTCTGGGGGTGGCGCAGGTGGGCACGCGGGTGAACTTGGAAGCGGATGTGCTGACCAAGGCGGTGGTGCGCGTGGCGGGATGCCGAGCACGCGAGGGTGCGGACGTGCAAGCGGACGCCGGCGGTGAGCCGACGAGCACCGCGGCGCTGCTGTTGACTTCGGGATGGGGCGGAGGCAAGTAGTTGGCCGCTAGCCGTTAGCCGCTAGCCGTTAGCAAGCATCGCGTAGCGCACGTTCTTAGGAATATGGGGCCGATCCTTGCGCCTTGATGTCCTCAGTCCCCAACCCTCAGTCCCCAACCCCCAACCCCCAACCCCGAACATCAAATCGAGGGTTTCTTCATTGCCACCAGCTGGCCGAGGTTGAGATCGGCGCGGTGGTTGCGGCTGTGGATCCAGCGTTGCATGCGTGCTTCGGTGGCGGCGAGTTCTTGGTCGGTGAGGCTGAGAAAAACCTCGGCAAGATCGGGGTCGAACTGCGTGCCGGCGCACTTTTTGATCTCGGCCATGGCGGCATCGAAGCTCAGGCACTTGCGGTAGGGCCGGTCGCTGGTCATGGCGTCGAAGGAATCGGTGATCGCCAAGATGCGGGCCAAGAAGGGGATGTCCGAACCCGCCAGGCGGTCGGGGTAGCCGGTGCCGTCCCAGCGTTCGTGGTGGCTGCGGACGATCTCGTTGGAGCGGTCGAGGTGGGGGATGCGGCCGAGGATGGCGTGGCCTACCGCGGGGTGGGCCTGCATCACGTCGCGCTCGGCGTCGGTGAGCCTGTCGGTTTTGTTCAGAATCTTGTCGGGGATGGCGACTTTGCCGATGTCGTGCAGCAGGCCGCCCAGACGCAAGACGGCCTGCTCGTCTTCGCTGAGGCCCAGCTTCTGGCCCAGGGCCAAGGCGTAGGCGGTGACCCGCATGACGTGACCGCCGGTGTAGGCGTCGCGGGATTCGATGGCCAGCGAGAATCCGCAGACCGTCTCGACGATCATGTCGGTGAGCGAGTCCACGAAGTGGCGGTTTTCGATCGAGATCGCCAAGAAACGTAGGATCGAGGAGAGCAGCCGATCGCGGACGCCCAGGTCGATCGCGGGGCTGGGTGGGGTGTTGAAGACAATGGCGCCGAACCAGGTCTGCTTGACCCGCAGGGGCATGGCCACCCGCAGGCCGCCGTCGGGAAGCGGAAATTCGAGCTTTTCGATGTTTTCGCGGCGACGGTCGTAGAGGTTTTCGCACAGGCGGGTGACGTCGCGCGGCAGCTCGGAGTCGCCGATGATCAACTCGCCCATGACGTGCACGGCCCCGAGGGCCGAGTCGGCGTCGGCTTCGACGACCCAGACCGAGTCGCTGCCGACCAGCGCGGCGATCTCGCTCATCGCGTCGGCGATCAGCTCGTCGTTTTCGGTGTGGACCGAGAGGTTGTCGATGACCTGTTCGAGCAGGCGCAGCTCGTTAAATGCCGGGCGGCTGGCGTCGTGGACGGACGGCTCTGCGTCGGATTCAACGTCGCATGCGTTGGCGTGCGCGAGGTGTTCGACCGCGTCGGCGAGCTGGTCGAGCTGGCGCAGCGCGTCCGACGGCGTGTCGGGCTTGGCCTGATCAAAAGCCCTCGAAAGATGGTCGGGTTGGGGCTGCGTAGTCATGACGATAAAACGACGGAAGAGGGGCCGCGCAAATCAGAGGACGGAAATCATGATGTAGCTATCGGCAAACCGGTTGTAGTTCTGTGGCGAAATGTAGGGGGAGCCCCGATTATTTTTTTGCCGGGGTGGTGGGCGATGCATCTTTTTTAGGCCGCACAGGCGGGCTCGGAGGCTGCGTCGGCGGGATCAAGGCAGGTTGTGAGCACGACCGTGAGGTCGTCACGCTGGTTTAAGGACCCGGCTTGCAGATCCAGGCGTCCTTGCAAGAAGGCCAGCGCGTCGTCGGGGGAGAGTCCACGCATGGACTCGAATTCTTGGGCGTAGTGCTCGTTGGCGAGGCGGCCTTTGCCTTCAGAGTTGGGGAAGGCGACTTCGAAGCCGTCGGAGTACATCAGCAGGCGGTCGTGGGGTTGGAGGCTGACCACCGCTTCGCTGAAGACTTCGTCGGGGAAGACGCCGAGCATGGCGCCTTCGGGGTCGAGCCACTCGGTGCCGCCGGTTTGACGCAAAAGGGCCGCGGCGGGGTGTCCGGCGCTGGCGTAGCGCAGGGTGCGGGTGTGGCGGTTGATCACGCCGTAGGCGGCGGTGCCCAGGCTTGCGGCGCCTGCGTCTTGTTCGATCATGGCCATGTTCAGCGCGGCGAGCGCTTCTCCCGGGGGCACGAGGCGGTAGCCCGGGCCCACGCCAGGAGTGATCTCACGCAGCGGGGTGGCTTGCTTGATAAAGATGGTCATGAGTGCCGCGGGTACGCCGTGGCCCACGGCGTCGGCGATAAACACGCCAAAGTGATCGTCGTCGAGCTGAATCACGTCGTAGATGTCGCCGCCGACGTAGCCGGCGGGACGCCAGAGGGTGCCGAAGTCGAAGCCGTCGCCCTGAGGAAGGGTTTTGGGCAGGAACTCGCGCTGGATCTTGACGGCCATGCGCAGCTCTTCGTCGATTTTGTCGAACTGCCCGGCCATGCCACGGGTGGTCGCGGTGAGGGCACGCGACTCGGCGGCGCAGGCGCCCAGGACCGGGCTTTGGGTCATGAGGGTGGTGAGCACCGCGGCGGCGACGGGGTCGGGGGTGTCGGCGGGGCAGTTGACCAGGCCCTCGTCGTCGCTGGGCCCCAGGGTGTCCTGCCCGGTGCGGCTGACCATGGCCGGCACGCCGGCTTCGCGCAAGGCGGCAAAGGCTTCGTATTGCTGGTCGTCGTTGACCCCCAGCAGCCAGGCGGCGCAGACGCCGCTGAGGTGGGCTTGAGGGGCGGCGATCAGGTCGTCGGCGGTGACGCGCCGCGCAACGGTGGTGGCCAGCGCGGGGGTGGCCAGCAGGTCGTCGCTGCGGGCAGCAAGGGCTTCTGAAGCTGCGTCACCACCCAGAACCCATAAAAACGTGTCTGTCGCCATGTGGCTAAGCCTCTTCCGGGTCCACCTGAACAGGTGGGTGATGCGCTGAACTTCAGGGAAGATCATCGGCCGGAAGGCGGCTTGGATTGAGGTGGCTACAGGGCGCGGCGTTTGAGCTCCAATATCGGTAAATCAAGCCGTAAACCGGGGGTTAGCCCGTAGCGCTCGAGGCCGCCGGCGTTGAGCTCCAGGGCCATGAGGGCGGGCTCGTGGGTGGCGTACACGGTGAGCTCTTTTTCGAGGGTGTCCAGCGGCTGCACGGTCATTTGGTGGGTGGCGACGACTTGTCCTGCCGCGTTGATGAAGGCCAGGTCGATGTCGAAATGGCAGCGCCGCATGACGAAGCCCATCGGCTGTTCTGTGGGAAACACGAAGAGCATGCCGCGGTCGTCGGCCAGGCCCGGGCGGTCGCTGAGGCCTTGCACGCGGTCGGGTTTGTTCAGGGCCAGCTCGACGGTGAGCGTGTGGCCGTTGAGGGTGAATTGTTCGGTGGGCAGGGTGCTGAGGTCTGCGGTGGTCTGGCCGCAGCCCGGTAGCAGGGCCCACAGGGCCAGCAACACGACAAGGCCGGCGCGGTGGAGGTGCTTTGGACCGGACAGCGTTAGGACAAGTTGCGTAGCCATGTGTCGTGCTCGGGGGTGAGGGTGCAGGGGCAAGGCGGCAGGCGCTGCCAGTCGAAGGCGTCGCGAAAGGCGTTGGCCGTCCACGGGGTGAGGTGGTCGCTTAGACCGCAGGTGTGGGCCAGCAGGCCCACGATACCTTCGGGGGGCACGCCGGCGTCGCGGTAGGCCGCCACGCGGGTGTCGCCGTGGCGTTTGGCCAGGCGGTGGCCGTCGGGGCCCAAGACCAGCGGCACGTGGTAGTAGCGCTGCGGCGGGGTCAGGCCCAGGGCCTGGGCCACCAGGGCTTGCCGGGCGGTGGAGGACAGCAGGTCGTCGCCGCGGACCACGTCGGTGATGCCGGCGCGGTGGTCGTCGACGACCACCGCCAGTTGGTAGGCGGGCAGGCCGGCTTTGGTGGCGACCAGAAAGTCGCCCACGGTGGCGTCGACGTCGAAGGCTTGAGCCCCGGCGAACTGGTCGGCGAAGCGCATCACGCCCGGGGCCACCCGCAGGCGCACGGCCGTGGGGGTGTCGGGGGCGATCGGGGGCGGGGCGTTTTCGGGGCGGTAGAGCCCGGGGTAGCGCACGTCGTGGGCGCCCGCATGGGGCGCGGCGGCGGCGGCGGCGATCTCGCGGCGGGTGGCGGGGCAGCGGTAGGTGTGGCCTGCGGTGTCGAGCTGGGCCAGGGCTTGGGCGTAGGGCTCGGGGGCGTCGGTTTGCCGCACGGCGGGGCCGTCCCAGTCCAGGCCCAGCCAGGCGAGGTCGTCGATGGCACCCTGATCGGCGCCGGCCTTGACCCGTGGCCCGTCCAGGTCATCGATCCGCAACTGGATCTGGGCGCCGGTCTGCCGGGCGTGGGCCCAGTTGATGAGAAAAGTGCGTGCGTTGCCCAGGTGCAGGGCCCCGGTGGGCGAGGGGGCCAGGCGGGTGATGGGGGCGGCGGGCTGGGGCATGGGGGGCAAGCACGGCGTGTGAGGAAGCAAGATCGCGCAGCTGGGGACCGGGGTCATCCGGTGCGATCCGGCATTGCGTATCGTAAGCGGATGCCTCAGCCCCCTACGGATATCTCGACGCCCCTGACGCTGGCCGTGCTGCTTTCGGGCGGCGGCACCACGATGCTGAACCTTGCCGACCGCATCGACGACGGGTCGCTCAACGCCCGCATCGGGCTGGTGCTGGCCAGCAACGCCGGGCCTGCGGCGGTGGGGGTGGCGCGGGCCCGCGACCGCGGTTTGGACGCGACGACGCTGGAACGCCGCGGCTACGACAATCCGGCGGCTTATTCGCAGGCGGTGTTTGACGCCTTGCGTGCGACGGGGGCCGACCTGGTGTGCTTGGCGGGTTTTTTGAGTTTGCTGGTGATCCCCGACGACTTCGCGGGCCGTGTGCTGAACATCCACCCCAGCCTGCTGCCCAAATACGGCGGCAAGGGCATGCACGGCCGTCACGTGCACGCGGCGGTGATTGCCGCGGGCGAGACCCAGACCGGCTGCACGGTGCACGTGGCGGACAACACCTACGACACGGGGCCGGTCGTGCTGCAGCGGCGCTGCCCGGTGCGGCCCGATGACACGCCTGAGACGCTGGCGGCGCGGGTGTTTGAGCAGGAGTGCCTGGCCTATCCCGAAGCCGTGGGGGTGTTTGCCCAGGACCGCAAGGCGGGCAACACGCCCGGCGGCTGATCGCACCGGTCGCCGCGTTTTATGTCGCGCACAGCGCTTCGTAGAGCTGCTGCATGTGGGGCACCGCGCAGCCCGCGGCCAGGGCGGCACGCAGCGGGTCTCCCACGATGGCTTCGCGTTCCAGAGGCCGCCCGGCGTCGGCGTCCAGCATCATGCTGGTGCGGTAGGGGCGCATGGCCGCGGTGTCGTCGAGCATTTTTTGAACAAAGGCGGGCGCGATGGTTTTTCCTTCGGTGGCTTGGGCCGCGGCCACCACTTCGGCCATCAAGGCCTCGACGCGGGCGCGGGTCGAAGGATCGGCCATCATCACGTCGGTGGTTTGGTTGAGCACCACCGATAGCCCGTTGAAGGGCACGTTCCACACCAGCTTCTGCCAGCGGGCAAGCCGCAGGTCGTCGACCACCCGCAGGTCCAGTCCCGCGGCGTTGAAGTCTGTGGCGATGGCCTGCAGCGATGGGACGTGGTGGGCGTGGGCGTCCGCGGCGTGCGCGGCGTGCGCGGCATCGGTGGTTCCGGCGCGGATTTGGCCGTAGTCCAGGTGGTCGATGTGCCCCGGGCCCAGCTTGTTGGCGCAGAGAAAACACAAGCCGCCATAGGTGCGGTGGGCGCCGACCACCTCGGCGGCGGCCTGTTCGGGGTGCAGGCCGTTTTGCAGCACCAGCACCACGCCGTGGGGTTGGAGCAAAGGTGTCAGCAGTTCGCGCAGCGGCGCGTGGGCGGTGGTTTTCACACACAGCAGCGCAACGTCAACCCGCGGCATCGCGGTGGGGTCGTTGAAGCAGGCCACGTGGGGCAGGGTGAAGTCGCCCGTGGGGCTTTGGACCCGCAGGCCGTGGCGGCGCACGTGGGCGTAGTCGCTGCGCAGCAGGAAGCGCACGCGCTGGCCGTGGGCCCGGGCCAGGCGGGCGCCGTAGTAGCCGCCCAAGGCGCCGGTGCCGACCACGGCGTATGTCAGTGAGGCGTTGTTGAAGTCCACGGGCCCACGATAGCCCGGGCCCAAAAACACAGCCGGGGGGCTTCGGTAAAGAAGCCCCCCGGCCGCGGATCAGCACGCTTGCGCGGCGATCGTTCATCGTTGGGGTGGCTGGGCGTAAGCCCGGCGG
Source organism: Phycisphaera sp. (assembly GCA_023300125.1). Taxonomy (GTDB): domain Bacteria; phylum Planctomycetota; class Phycisphaerae; order Phycisphaerales; family Phycisphaeraceae; genus Algisphaera. Next base: position 1,441 of record JALZVY010000174.1, on the reverse strand, counting down.
CCAAGGTATCGGTGGTCTTGGGCGCGGGGTTGAGGCCGCAGCGGCGCACGCGGTGGGCCGGCCCGATAAATCGGTGGTGGCCTGTGGGTCCGCGTGTGGCGGGTGGGGGCGCTAAGGTTCGCCCAACTGCGTGGCGCCTTTTGAGGATGTTGGTATGCCTGAACTGCCTGAAGTCGAGTGTTGGGGACGCCGCGTGGCCGAGCGTGCGGTGTTGGGGCGCACGGTGGTGTCGGCGTGGGCCAAACACGATGAGCGGATCGTGATCGACGGCGTGAGCCCGCGCAAGCTGGTGGCGGCGTTGACCGGGCGCCGGGTCGAAGGTTGCCACCGCGTGGGCAAGCAGATGTGGTGGGCCATGGACCGCGGCCCGCACCCGCTGTGGCACTTCGGCATGACCGGCTCGTTTGAGCATTACCACGCCGCGGACCCGCGCCCGCGCTTCGCGAAAGTGGAGCTGACCCTGGACGACGGCTGGCGCTTCGCGTTCGCGGACCCGCGAAGGTTTGGCCGGGTGCGGCTGCGCGCCGACCCGCTGGGCGAGGCGCCGCTCAGTGGGCTGGGGCCCGATGCGCTGCACCAGCTTCCACCGCGTCGCTGGTTTGAAGAACAACTGGCGCGGCGTCGCACGCCCATCAAAGCGCTGCTGCTTAACCAGGCCTTCCTTGCTGGGGTGGGCAACTGGATCGCCGACGAGGTGTGCTACCACGCCAAGATTGCGCCCCAGCGGCCCGCGCCCAGCCTGAGCCCGGACCAGGTGGGGGCGTTGCGGCAGGCGCTCAAGCACGTGTTGGACAAGGCGTGTGGGTGCGAGGCCGACAGCGCTCGGTTTCCGCGCACCTGGCTGTTTCATGACCGCTGGGGCAAGCACGCCGACGCGCGGACCGGCCGCGGCGAAGCGATTGATTTTGATGTGGTGGCGGGGCGGACCACCGCGTGGGTGCCCCAGGTCCAGCGGTAGCTGGCCGGCGTTGATGCTGGCGGGGCTGGGCTGCGTTGCGATTTGGCGCCCGGCGGGCGATACTCGGTGTTGTCGTCCGCGTAGCTCAGTTGGATAGAGCAGGGCTTTCCTAAAGCTCAGGTCGCAGGTTCGAACCCTGCCGCGGGCACTTGCGTGCCGCACCCGATTCTGGGTCCCCCGATAAGAATCCGCACCGCGGGGTTGACGATGGCGAACCGGCGCATCGCCGGGGTTGGAGAGGGGTTAAACGGTCGAAGAAGTCTTCGCCGCGGGATGAACCGCGTGGGGGCTCACCCCTTTCCATGCAGAAATCGTTGACACCGCCAAATACGGGGTTTAGCCTTCTGCATCCTTATCTGAAACCGGTTGTTACGCCGCTTGTTTCCGTTTCTTGCTCACCAGCGAAAGTTAGCCCATGGATGCAGATCGTCCCGCCGTGCCTGGTTCGAAGTGGTTGTTCATGACGTGCTTTGTGGCGTTGAT
>JALZVY010000173.1 GCA_023300125.1 Phycisphaera sp. | reverse complement strand
CGCGTCGAGATCGCCAAAGCCCTGCTGCACGAACCCGCGGTGCTGCTGATGGACGAGCCCACGACGGGCCTGGACCCCGCGGCGCGGCGGCAGCTGTGGTCCAGCCTCGCGACGTTGCGGGCCGACCGCGCGCTTACGGTGGTTTGGACCACCCACCTGCTGGACGAAGCCGAGCACGCCGACCGCGTGGGCGTGCTGGCCAAGGGGCAACTCATCACCGTCGCCACCCCCGCCCAGGTGCAAGACGCCTGCGGCGGCCAGGTGGTCGCGGTGGAGCCTGCCGACGCCGCGGACCTGGATCAGGTGCAGACCACCCTGACCGACGCCCTGGGCCCGTGGGCCCAAGGCGCCGCCCCGCGCACCGACGACACCACCGTGCGCTTTGAACACGCCCAAGGCGCCGCGGCGGTGGGCCGCGTGGCCGAGCTCTTGGAAGGCACCGAGCTGCGCCGGGTCTCGGTGGGCCGGCCCACCCTCGAAGACGCGTACCTGAAGATCAGCGCCGCGTCGCCAGCGGAGCCACCCGTGGCCGCGTCGGTCTAAACCGGGGCCCACGCGAACCCCGCCCGGGGCTCACTGATGCTGCACGACGCCCGCCCGATCCAACTCGACGCCACCCCGCTGGACGTGCTGGCCCACTGGCCCGCGCATCGCCCCGTCGCGCTGCTGCACTCGGGCCGGCTCAATGCCCAGTGGTCGCGCTACTCGGTGATCGCCGAGCCGCAGGGCACACTGATCTGCGAAGACGGCCGCAGCCGCTGGACCGGCCCCGCCCACCCCCGCGGCGTGCCCCTGGATGACGACGGCTTGCGTTGCCTGGACCGGGTCAGCCAAGACGACCCCGCGCTGTACCTGGGGTTCTTGGGCTACGAACTGGCCCATGCCATCGAGCCGGTGCTGGGCCCGCGGCCCACGGGCGATTCGGTCAGCGGGCCTGCCTGGCCGGATCTGGTGATGCACCGCTGCCCGCTGGCCTGGGTCTACGACCACCAAGACCGGCAGTGGTCGGTGCTGGGCCCCGGCGCGGCCGATTCGGGCGACGCGCCTGCCCCGCCGTCGGCCACGCGTGACGCTCCGCCGGCGCCCGGCTTTCGCGCCTCGGCCCCCGAGCCCGATGAACCCCGCGCCGCCCACGAAGCCCGCGTGCAGAGCGCCCTGGATTACATCGCCGCGGGCGACGTGTTTCAGGTCAACCTCGCCCAGCGCTTCAGCGCCGCGTTTGAGGGCAACCCCCGCGCACTGTTCGCCGCCCTGGCCGCGGTGTCGCCCGCCTGGTACGGCGCCTACGTCGAGGTTCCGGGCGCCGACGGCGCCCCGCCGCGTGCCCTGGCCAGCACCAGCCCCGAGCTGTTTCTCAAGCTCGACGCCGACCGCACCGTCACCACCCGGCCCATCAAGGGCACGCGGCCCACGCACCTGCACGCCGGCGATCACGAGCTGCTGCACTCGGCCAAAGACGCCGCAGAACTGCACATGATCATCGACCTCTTGCGCAACGACCTGGGCCGCGTGTGCAGCTACGGCAGCGTCAAGGTCACCCAAGGCCGCACCATCGAAAGCCACCCCACCGTGCACCACGGCGTGGCCACCATCACCGGGTCGCTGCACCCCGAGCAGCGCCTGCGTCACCTGCTGCGGGCCTGCTTCCCGGGCGGCAGCATCACCGGCGCCCCCAAGGTCCGGGCCATGCAGATCATCCGCGAATTGGAAGCCGGCCCGCGCGGCCCTTACTGCGGAGCCATCGGCATGGTCCGCGGCGGCACGTCCAGCTCGGGGGCCAGCTCAGGCGCCGGCCCCTTGGCCACCCTCAGCATCGCCATCCGCACGCTTTTGGTGGATCCCGCCGCCCAGCGCGTCCAGTTTCACGTGGGCGGAGGCATCGTCGCCGACTCGGACCCCGCCGACGAATACGAAGAAACCCTGCACAAAGCCCAGGCCATGCGGCGGGCGCTAATCGATTGAAATACCCGTGACAGGATTCGAACCTGTGACCTGCGCATTAGAAGTGCGCTGCTCTATCCAGCTAAGCTACACGGGCGATGAACCCTTCTGAGTGTAACGCCGAGGTCCCGTCGGCTCCGTCGGCCGCCCTGCTGACGGGGGGCCGTTCCCGACGCTTTGGTTCTGACAAAGCGCGGGTGTGCGTCGATGGCGTGGCGCTGATCCAACGCAACCACAACCTGCTTGCCAACGATTTTTCGCACTTGGCGGTGGTGGGTCCGCCCGCGAACACCTACGCCGACCTGGGGATCACGTGTGTCCCCGATGACCAGCCGCACCGCGGGCCGATGGCCGGCGTGATCGCCGCGCTACGCGAACGCCTGGCCACACGGGGCCCCGGGGCCGTGGCGGTCTGCGCCTGCGACACCGTGCTGACCACCGACGCGTCCCAGGGCTTGCACGCGATCGCCGCGGGGTTGATGGCCGACGCTTCGCGCCCCTTTGCCGCGGCCGGGCACGACGGCGCCCGGTGGCAGCCGCTGGTCGCGGCCTACCACACCCGCGCACTGGTGAGCCTTCAGGCGGCGCTGGATGGCGACCGCGCGTCGCTGACACGCTGGCTGGATGACCCCGCCCACCGGAGCCATCGCGTGACCGACCCGCCCGCCCCGGCAACGTTCAACACCCCCGAAGAGCTTGCCCGGCTAAGCGGGTTGGCGGGCACACCTCCAAGTCAATAAATAACGCCCGGCCAATGGGCCGGGCGTTGTTTGTTGCGCGATGGGCGCCCGCTTGCATTCAACGCGGGCGCTTCTGCCGAATCACAGCCCCGGGAACTTGCCCAGCAGGCCCTTCATGGCGCCCAAGATGTTGGCGTCGGCATCCTCTTCACCGTTGGGTGTGACCTTGTCGATCAGCTGGGGCAGCATCCCCGCCAGCTTCTCGGCCAGCGAGTCGGCGTCGGTGCCCTCGCGGTCCGCCAATTCCTTGAGCTTCTCGCCGCCAAAAGCCTGCTTGATCTCTTCGGCCGTGGCCGCTTGGTTTTCGCCCTGGCCAGTCCAGCTCTTGAACTTGTCGCCCAGGCCCGAGTCTTCGAACTGCTTTTTCACGCCGCCCAGGCCGCCGCCAAGCAGGTCTTGGGCAGATTTCAGCAAGCCGCCTTGGCTCTTGGCGTCGTCACCGTCAAGCAGGTCTTTGAATTGATCGAGAATGGACATGGGCGGGGCTCCAAAAATGAGAAAAAAAAGTGGATACGGACCAAACGTCAAACGTACCAAGAAGCGGGTTTTCCCGTAGATCTGCAGAGCTCAGCGGCTGCCCCGAAGGGGCCCCGTGCCCCCCTACGCAAAAACCCGCCTTTCGGCGGGTCTTTGTGCTGCAATGCCCGGAACAGGAGTCGAACCTGCAAGGAGTTTTACCTCCACCGCGACCTCAACGCGGCGCGTCTGCCAATTCCGCCATCCGGGCCGGTATGGGGCCGGGCAATATAGCAAGTCCTGCCTGCACCAACACCCCGTGGGCCGACGAAACCGCTATTTTAGTCGCCCCGTGAGCTCTACCCCCCCCCCGAACCGTCCGTCCGACCCCGCCCGCCCGATCGTTTGCAAGTTTGGTGGCACCTCGCTGGCGGGTGCCGACCAGATGCGCAAGGTCCGCGATATCGTCGTGGCCGACCCCAAACGCCGGATCGTGGTGCCCTCGGCTCCGGGCAAACGCACCCCTGACGACCGCAAGATCACCGATCTTTTGTACCTGTGTCACGACGCCGCGGAGCAGGGACTGAGCTTCAACGAAGCCTTCGGGGTGATCGCCGAACGCTTCGGCGAACTGGTGGCCGAGCTGGACCTGAGCCTGGACATCGACCCGTTGCTCGAAGAAGCCCGCCTGGGCATCGTCGCCGCCGCCCAGGCGGGTCGCGGGCCCGATTACGCCGCCAGCCGGGGCGAAGCCCTTAACGGCCGGGTGCTTGCAGCGCTCTTGGACTGCCCCTGCCTCGACGCGGCGGACGTGATCCGCTTTGATGCCGCCGGGCGGCTGGACGCCGAGGTCACCCACGACGCCCTGACCTCGGCCCTTAAAGGAGTCGACCGCGCGGTGATCCCGGGCTTTTATGGATCGGACATCGACGGCCACATCCGCACCTTCAGCCGCGGGGGATCTGACGTGACGGGCGCCGTGGTTGCCCGGGCGGTCAACGCCTCGGTGTACGAAAACTGGACCGACGTGTCGGGCCTGCTGACCACCGACCCGCGGATCGTGGACAACCCCGCGGTGATTGACAGCCTGACGTACCGCGAGCTGCGTGAACTGAGCTACAGCGGCGCCACCGTGCTGCACGCCGAGGCGGTCTTCCCCGTGCGGGCCGCAGGCATCCCGGTGAACATCCGCAACACCAACGCCCCGGACCACCCGGGCACGCGGATCGTCTCCAGCAAAAACGCCGCCCCCACCGCCTACCCCATCACGGGCATCGCGGGCCGAAAAGACTTCACGGTCATCAACATCGAAAAAGATTTGATGAACGAGGCGGTGGGCTACGTCGAGCGGGTGCTGGCGGTCTTCAGCCGGGCAGGGGTCTCGGTCGAGCACGTGCCCTCGGGCATCGACACCCTCTCGGTGGTGGTGGCCGACGCCCAGGTGGAGGGCAAGCTGCAGGCCCTGCTCGACGAGCTGAGCCGCACCATCGAGCCCGACGCCATCGACGTGGACCCGGATCTGGCGCTGATCGCCACGGTGGGCCGCAACATGAAGACCCAGCCGGGCATGTCCGCCACGCTGTTTGGCGCCCTGGCCAAGGCGGGGGTGAACATCCGCATGATCGATCAGGGCAGCGGCGAGCTGAACATCATCGTGGGCGTGAACGCCAAGGACTACGAAACCGCGGTCCGCGCGATCTACGCGGCCTTTATAGGATAAAGCAGGGGTAAAGCTTGGGTAAAGCGGGGCACAAAGGGCGTGTCCAGGGGACCGTTTCGTTCGCACGTGGCGGGGCCGCCAGCGCGGCGTGGGGGCCGCGTAGACCTCTCCAAAAACAGGTAAGAAAATAAGTTGGATTTGTGTGGCGACGCGGTTATATTATTTAACTCCAGCAGAAGGTTAGACTCGACATTGGCTCGCGCTTACCGCTGCTCCCTTTTGATTTTCCCGCCAGGCCCTCCACCTGGTTCACAGCGCCAAGGTGCTGTGAACCGCGAATTACCCCCCCCCTAGAGACGGATTTGGACCTTCACATCACGCGTTTTCACGATTTAACATCCGCTTTCCGGCGGCAGGCCACCGGTCTCAGCCCCATGGCGCGGAGCGCAATGCCAGCCGCATTGCTCGCCGCGGTGCTGCCCACGACCGCGGCTCGCGGCCAAGTCGTTACGCTTCAATCCAATGTCATCGGGCAAACCCCCGGCGTCATCGGGATCAACAGCGGCAACTTCCTGCCCGACGGCAACTCCAGCACCTTCTACCGCTGGCTCGGGGTCAACGGCTCGCGGACGTTCACTTCGGCGCCCAACATCGAGCCGATCGACGACATCCCCGGCCAGGGCGACGGCGTCAATAGCCAGACATCGTTTTTGGCCCGCCGCGCCGCAGTCCGGGCCAACCCCACGGACCCTTCGCTCATCAATTTCGCGGCGTTCGAAAACAATTACCGAAACAACGAATCGGATTTCATCAACTACGACTTCGCCTACAGCGAGTTCGCGGCCAACGACATCAACGCCTTGGCGATCATCAACCGCACCGACAGCCAATTCCCCATCGCCGACATCGGCTCGGATCCCAGCCAAGGCTGGGCCGACCGCTACGAGCACTGGCAGCACTACTACGCCCAGGCGTATTACCTGGGCAGCAACCACGACGTAGAGCGCTACAGCGTCTTCAACGAGCCCGACCAGGGCAGCCAAAACATCTCGCAAGCGGATTTTCTTCTGCGGCTTCAGCTCGCTTCAGACGCGATCCAAACCGCTTTGGAAGATGTGAACCGCGACTTTGACAAAAGCCTCGACGCCAACATCGTCGCCCCCATCACCGCCGGCGGGGCCAACGAGTATTTCCGCCGCCTGGACAACAGCGACACCCGCGACGACGAGCAAGGCTGGGGCGAGCTGGTCATCAATAACCTCAACACCAACTTTTTGGGTGAGGTCGACCGCGATTTCCAGCTCATCCACACCTACGGCTATCAGCAGTACAACCAAGACGGCCGCCGCTACGCCGAGGACCTGGATTTCATCCAGCGGGCGGTGCAGGACGACCTGGCCACGAACAACCTGGTGGGCGAAATCGATTTCGCCCTCACCGAGTTCAACGTGCATTCCAACGGGGTGTTCGACGACCGCGACGACGATTTGAACACCCCGTCGCGCTTCGCCCGCCTGGGCGGCATCTTTGTGGGCCTGGCCAACCAAGAGGCCGACGAACTCTACGTCTTCAAGTTCGACTCCAACGCCGAAGACGACTTCTTCCAAGGCAACGCGATTTTCACCAACACGCGTTTCGCCGACGATGAAGGCCCCTACGACGTGGGCGGAGCCACCGCCGCCGCGGGCGTGCTCAAGTTATTCACCAAGGGATTCGCGGGCGGCCAACAGCTTCTTGGCGAAGCCGATGAAAGCCGCAACAACTCGCTGTTCACCACCACCAGCTACAACCCCGACGAAGATATCTTCTACCTTCTTTCGGCCAACGAAGGCACCTCGGCCAACGGCCGGAACCTCACCTTCGACCTCTCGGAGTTGGGCGTGGAGGCGGGGGCCATCGTGCAGATCGAAGAAGTCTCCGAAGGCAACTTGGCTGAAGTGACCCACCGTTTTGTGGTCGACGAAAGCCTGCAAATCAGCGTGAACCAGGAGAGTGAAAGCGTGCTTTTGCTGTCGGTGCCCCGCACCGCCCCGGACCAGCTTTTGACCCTCACCGCCACCGACGACGCCACCGTGCGTGCAGGCAGCGACCTCAACACCAACGCGGGGGACAGCAGCAACCTGTTTGTGCGCAACGTCGCCGACGGGCCCGACGGCCGGGCGGTGGCCGTGCTGGGCTTCGACACCACCGCCGCCCAGGGCTCGGCCATCGAGCGGGCGGTGCTGCAGCTCAACGGCGAAATCGACGAGGGCGACGCGGATTTTGTCACCGCCCACGTCTACGGCATCATCGGTGACGACTACGACGAGTCGACCATCACCTTCGCGACCACCAACAACTTGGGCGAGACACTGGGCGGCGCCACCGAGATCGCCGACAACTTCGTCACCGGCTTGGGCGAGACCGCCGAGTTTGTCGGGCACCTGACCGCCAGCCAAACCCTTGAATCCATCACCCTGGACGTCACGGAATTTTTGCTGCAGAACCCCGGCGAGACGGTTCAGTTCCTGATCGTGCGTGAAGTGCGATTCGATGGCGAAAACGTCGACCGATCCGCGGGCGCCATCCGCTTTGATTCCAGTGAGAACGCCAACGGTCTGGGACCCCAGTTGTTTTTAGAGCTCCGCACCATCCCCGAGCCCACCACTGCCGCTCTTCTGGGGGTCGGCATGCTGCTGGCCCGGCGGCGTTCGCGCGATCAAACAAGGGCATGAACGCCCGGCGGCTTGTCCGCCCAGTGAAGAACCCGCGCGTGGGGTGTGCGAAACAGGCGTGTCTTGGTTACGGCCTGTGGCAACTGCGCGGTTCCCTTGACCCGGTCGCGGGTGTGTCCGGCACGGGGTGTGACCTTGGTGGGGCGCGTTGGCCTAGACTCGGGGTATGAACAAGACCCCTCCCACACATCCCGCTGCGAAAGCGGCTCTGGTCACCGGTGCAGGCAGCGGCGTAGGCCGCGAAACCGCCCTGCTGATGGCCGATGCGGGCTACGCGGTGGTGCTGACCGGCCGCACGCAGGCGACGCTGGATGAATCGGTGGCGTACATCCGTGAAGAGATGCCCGATGCGGCCGTGCACGCCCACGCGTGCGACGTGACGGATTCCAAAGCCGTGCAAGTCCTGGTGGAGGCAACACTCGGCCGTTTTGGGAGAATCGATGCGCTGGCCAACTGCGCCGGCTCGGCGCCACTGCAGCCGATTACCCGGATGACCGACGACATCATCGACGCGGCCATCGACGTGAACCTCAAGAGCGTGCTATATCTCACCCGGGCGGTGTGGACAACATTCCGCAGCCAGAAATCAGGGGCCGTGTGCAACGTGAGCTCGATGGCGTCGATCGATCCGTTCGTGGGCTTCAACGTCTACGCGGCGGCCAAGGCGGGGGTGAATTTGTTCACCAAGGCCGCCGCTGACGAAGGCAAGCGCTTCAACCTGATTGCCGCGGCGGTGGCGCCCGGCGCTATCGAAACGGCGATGCTGCGGCAGAACTTCCCCGAGAAGATGATCCCGCCGGCCAAGACCCTGGATCCCTTGACGGTGGCCGGGGTGATCCGTGACGTGCTCACGGGGGCACGCAAGGTGGAACTGGGCGAGGTGATCCCGCTACCCAGCCCATAAAACACGCGCCGTGGGCAGGCCCGCCCGTGCGGTGGCCTAGTGATACCCTGAACCCGTGCGAATTTTATTAACCAATGACGACGGCATCGACGCTCCGGGCCTGGAGGCCCTGCGCCATGCACTCACGGATCTGGGCGAGGTGGTGACAGTGGCGCCCCTGCGGGCCCAGTCGGCCACGGGCCAGGGCGCTACCTTTCACCGCCCCATCGCCGTAGAAGAACGCCCCGACGGCTGGGCGGTGGACGGCCGACCGGCGGACTGCGTGCGGCTGGCACTTTGCGCGATTTTTAAAGATCGCCAAGCGCGGCCATTTGATCTGGTGGTTAGCGGCATGAACGCCGGGGCGAATCTGGGGGTCAACGTGTTTTACTCCGGCACCGTGGGCGCAGCGCGCGAGGCCAACCTGTGCGGCGTGCCGGCGGTGGCGGTCAGCCTGCACCTCAAGGCGTGGGACATCGACGCGGCCCAGTGGGCCCGGGCGGCGGGCCACGCGCGGGCGGCCATCGACCGGGTGCTGGCCGGGCCCCTGGACGCACGCACGCTGATGAACATCAACGTGCCGGTGCTCGACGACGGTGCCGAACCCAAATCAGGCCTGGCGCTGGTGCCCGCGTCGCTCAGTGCGATGGGCGTGGACTATGAACAGGGCCAAGACGAACAGGGGCGTGTGACCTACCGGGTGGGCAGCACCATGACCTTTGCCCAAGACCTCCCGAACACGGACGTGAAGGCGGTGTTTGATCGCCGGGTGACCTTGTCTCCGCTGGGTTTTGACACCAATGCCCAAGACGCCCTGGAGCGTTGGCGCGGTGTGTTGGGAGATGCCACGTGACCGGGACGGGAACCCCCGAAAACCCGACGCCGCAGGCGGCCACTTCGGACGCCAGCGTGGTGGAGCGGCTTTCGCGGTTGGTGGATGCCGCGCAGCCGGATCCGGTGGTGGCTTTCCTGCACGCCCTGCCCCCGGACCAGACGCCCTACACCCTGAGTCACATGGATGACGAGCGGCGCACGGCGTTGTTCACCTTGCTGGCCACGCACGACCCGGATTTGGGCGCGGACCTGCTCGAACACTTCGACGACGCCTACGCCGCGGACCTGGTCAGCGAACTAGAGGTCGCCGACGCCGCGTCGATCGTGGATGAGATGGACTCGGACGAGCAGGCCGATGTCATCGGCGAGCTGGACGAGCACGACGCCGAGGCGATCCTGGACGCGATGTCGCCCGAAGAAGCCAGCGACACCCGCCGCCGGCTGCGCTACGACGAGAACACTGCCGGGGGGCTCATGATCACCGAGTATCTGCAGTACCCCGTGGGGTGGACCGTGGAGCAGGTGGCTGAGGACCTGCGCGAGCACGGCGAGGCCTACGGCGAGTACGAGGTGCGCTACGTGTATGCCACCGATGAGCGCGGGGGCTTGGCGGGCACGGTGCCCATGCGGCGGCTGGTCATGGCGCCGCGCGGCACGCCCGTGGCCGAGTTGGCGGTCGAGTCTGCCTCAGCGGTCAGCGTGGACGCGCACACCGACGCGCTGGAAGACCTCTTTGACCGCATCGACCTGAGCGCGGTGCCGGTGCTGGATGACGAGCAGAAGCTCTGCGGGGTGGTGCAGCGGGCGGCGGTGCAAGAGGCCCGCGGCGAGGCCGCCGAGGAAGACCTGGCCAAGGTCGGGGGCATTGTGGGCGGTGAAGAGCTGCGCTCGATGCCCGTGGTGTCGCGGGCGGTGCGGCGGCTAATGTTTTTGGTGCCCATCATGCTGCTGATGATGGTCTCCGCGGCGGTCATCAGCCTGTTTCGCGACACGGTGCAGCGGGTGCCGCTCATTGCCGCTTTTTTGCCTCTGGTTGCAGGCCTGTGCGGCAGCGGCGGCAACCAGGCGGTGGCGGTGAGCATGCGTGAGATCAGCCTGGGGCTGATCAAGCCCGTGGACGTGGGCCGCGTGGCGGTGCTCGAAGCACTGCCGGGGCTGATCAACGGTGCCGCGCTGGGAATACTCATCTTCTTTGGCGTGTTCTTATGGGAGCACGACGCCACGCTGGCCCTGGTGATCGGTTCGGCGGTGCCCACGACCCTTTTGCTGGCCGCGGTCATCGGCGGCGCGGTGCCCCTGCTGCTGCGGCGCGTCGGCCTAGACCCGGCCATGGCCTCGGGGCCGGTGGTCACCACGCTGGTGGACCTCGCGGCCTACTTCACGGTGCTGGTCCTGGCCACGCTGCTGCTGACCTGAAACTGTCCGCCCTGGCTCATCCTTCCTGCCCGCCCCGACCTGCCCCGACCTGCCTCAACCTGCTTCACCCCGCCCCGCATCAACCCACCCCCACGCCTGCAGCCCCGAGGCCACGGCCTCTTTTCATCGGTTGAACCCCGGTGCCCACGCGTGCGTAGAGTCCCCGCCCATGCCCAAGCTCAGCTACGACGGAAAATCGCTTTTACTGGATACCCAGCGGATCTGGCCAGTGGCCGCGCGGATCGACTACGCCGCATTCCCCGCCGACACCTGGGCCGCGCGTCTGGGCCAGCTCCGCGACGCGGGGTTCAACACGGTGGAAACCGCGTGCTGGTGGAATGCCCACCAGCCTTCGGCCAAACAATTCGATTTCACCGGCCGCCGTGATATCCGCCGCTTTGTCGAGACCGCCGCGGGCCTGGGTTTGTGGGTGGTGCTGCGGGCGGGCCCCCACGTCGAAGGCTTGCACGCCGGCGCCCTGCCCACGTGGCTAGACGGCATAAAGCTGGATCGGCGGGCCAAGCCCATGCGGCGACGCGAGGGCAACGCGCTGTTCTTGGCTGCGGCGGCCAACTTTTACCAAGCGCTGTTCAAAGAGCTGCAACGGATGCAGGCCGCCGAACGCCCCGCCACGGGCGCCGCCGTCTGGCAGCCCGCGGGGCCGGGCCCCGCCGCAGCGGGCGGATTCGCCGGGCAGGCCGCGGGCCCGCTGCTGGCGGTGCAGATCGAAGACCACTGGACCGCCGCCCACCCCGAGGGCGAAGCGGCTTATCTCGAACCGCTGGTGCGCCACCTGCGCCAAGCCGGGGTGCAGGTGCCGGTGCTTCTGGAAAACCAGTTGTGGAACCACCTGTCGGGTTGCGTGCACACCTGGAACGTGGACGCCGACCCCGCGGCGGACCTGCGTCAGCTGCGGGCCGTCGAACCCGACGCGCCGGCTTTGGCCCGCGTATGCAACCCCGCCGACGCGCCCGCCGACGCCCCTGCGCTGTCCCGGCAACTTGGCGGCGTGCTGGCAGCGGGCGCAGGCTTTGCCATTGACCGCTTTGCCCGTGGCACAGATCTGGACAGCCCCTTGCCCGGCACCGCCCCCGCCCAGGCCCTCACCCAGCCAGGCGGCAGCGCCGCCCCC
>JALZVY010000172.1 GCA_023300125.1 Phycisphaera sp. | reverse complement strand
GCCGACCGCATTGGGGGGAAGCGCGTTGCGGTTGGCGGGCAGTTGGTTGCCATACTTGCGCCCTTGTTGTTGATTGCGGTTTTATGGCAAGGCCAGCTGACCTACAACTTAATGTTGTGTTATGCGTTGTTGATGGGCACCGCCACCGCCTCGCCGGCCTCGACCGCCGCCGCGCCGCGGTGCGGGTCCTGGGCTGCGCCGGCCCCGCCAGATTTCACCTCATCAAGCGAATCCCATTCATTGCAATCCGGGCACTTGCCCATCCAACGGGGTTGCATCGCGCCGCACGCGCGGCACACAAAGCTCGTTCGGGTTTTGGCCATGGGGGCAGGGTAGCGACCCGACACGCCACAGGTCAGACGTGCGCCCCGCACCTTCGCGGCCCCGCGCCAAACACACCCCGCGACATTCCCCACCCCGGCGGCCCCCTGAAACCTACACTTCATGCATGAACCAACGACTTGCCGCCAACCTCTCGCTCGTCGCCGCCATGGCGGTGCTGCTGGTGACCTTCAAAAGCACCTGGGCCCGGCCCTCTTCGGTGCTGGATCAACTCGACGCCATCGTCGGCCTGCGCCACGAGTTGGCCACCGAGTACGTCGAAGAACCCGACGCCCAAAAACTCATCGAAGGCGCCATCAACGGCATGGTGTCCTCGCTCGACGACCCCTACACCCAATACCTCGATGAGGAAGACCTCAAAGGCTTCACCGAGAGCATCGACAGCAACTTCACCGGCATCGGCGCCGAAGTGCGGATCGAAAACAACCGCCTGCACATCGTCACCCCCCTCGAAGACTCTCCCGCGTTTAAATCCGGCGTCATGGCCGGCGACACGGTGCTGACCATCGACGGCGAAGACACGATGAACCTGCCGATCAACGACGCGATCAAGCTGCTCAAAGGCCCGGCAAAAACCGACGTGACCATCAACGTGCGGCACCGCTCGGGCGACGAAGAAGAGATCGTCATCACCCGCGACCGCATCGAGGTCAAGACTGTGCGGGGCTTCCGCCGGCTGGCCGACCTGAGCTTTGACCACTGGATCGACGACGCCAACAAGGTCGGCTACGTGCGGCTGACCCAGTTCAGCCAGCCCAGCATCGACGAGCTGACCAAGGCCTTCACCGCGTTGCAAGACGCGGGCATGCGTGGGCTGGTGCTGGACCTGCGCCACAACCCCGGGGGCCTGCTCGACGCGGCGGTGAAGCTCAGCAACATGTTCTTGGACAAGGGCCAGACCATCGTCAGCGTCCGCGGGCGCAATGTCCGCGAGGTGGTCTACAAAGCCGACGGCAGCAAGCTGATGGGCGACCTGCCGCTGGTGGTGCTGGCCAACCCCTACAGCGCCTCGGCCAGCGAGATCGTCAGCGGCGCGCTATCCGACAACGAACGTGCCCTTTTCGTAGGCGAACGCACCTTCGGCAAAGGCAGCGTGCAGCAGGTGAAGCTACTCGCGGGCGGCACCAGCGCACTCAAAGTCACCAACGCCTACTACTACCTGCCCAACGGCCGCAACATCCACCGCCGCACGCACAAAGACAACTGGGGCGTGGACCCCAGCGACGGCGCCTACGTGCCCATGAACTTCGAGCAGCGTGAAGCCATGAATGACGTGCGTCTGGACGTGGCCAACGGCGAAGGCCCCACCACCGACCACGTCACCCCCGAGTGGTTGGTCAACGAATACAAAGACCCTCAACTGGCCGCCGCCCTGACCGCGGTGCTGGGCAAGCTGGACACCGGCGAGTGGCCCGTCGTGGGCCAAAGCGGAGCCGAGGCCCTGGCCAAGGGCGCCGAACGCGACGTGCTCAACAAGCAGCGTGAAGCCCTGGAAGAAGCCCTGACCGAGATCGACGAGAAGATCAAGGCCTTGGAACTGCCCACCGAAGAAGGTGCCGATGAGGACGCGCAAGACAGCGGCAAAGAGGCCATGAGCGATAGCGAGCCAAGCGAAAGCGACACGCTCGAAAACCACGGCGACGCCGCGCATGAAGACGAGGGCGCCAGCACCGCCCCCGCGCACGAGGCCGAACTTGTCCCCGCCCCCTAAGCCTCGCGGCCGTGGCCTCCAGGCCGTGGCGCTGGGCCGGTCTTGATTGGCCGCGCCCCTCATTTCCATGCTCATTCTCGGCCTCGAAACCAGCTGCGACGAAACCGCCGCCGCCGTCGTCCAAGACGGCGTGGCGGTGTGTTCCAATGTCGTCGCCACCCAGCACGACCTGCACCAGCGCTACGCCGGCGTGGTGCCCGAAATCGCCAGCCGGGCCCACCTCGAACGGCTCATGCCCGTTGTGCAAGACGCGCTCGCGCAGGCCGGTGTCGCCGCCGGCGACCTGGACGCCATCGCCGTGGGCAACCGCCCGGGCCTGGTGGGCTCGCTCATCGTGGGCGTCAGCGCTGCCAAGGCCCTGGCCTGGAGCCTGGACAAGCCGCTGATCGGTGTGGACCACGTGCGGGCCCACCTGCACGCCGCCCAGCTCGTGGACGCGGGCGATGCGCCCGTCGCCGGGCCCACCTACCCCGCGCTGGGCCTGGTGGTGAGCGGCGGCCACACCAGCCTGTACCAGCTCAGCGAAGACGGCAGCGCCACCCGCCTGGGCCGCACCATCGACGACGCGGTGGGCGAGGCCTACGACAAAGCCGGCGTGCTGCTCAACGCCGGCTACCCCGGCGGACCCAACGTCGACAAGCTCGCGCAAACCGGCGATCCCCACGGGCCAGACATCCCCGCGCTTCCGATCTCGATGCTCAGCGCCGACAGCCTGGACTTCTCATTCAGCGGACTCAAAACCGCCCTGCTCTACGCTGTGCGTGGCCACCCCGAAGGCCGCGGCAAGTCCGCCACCTTCCCGCGCAGCATCGACGACCTCAGCGACACCCGCCGCGCCGACCTGGCCGCGGCCTTTCAACACGCCGCAAGCCAAGCGGTGGTCCGCAAGCTGGGCCGCGCACTCAAACAAGGCCCGCAGGTCCACGCGCTGGTGGTCGGCGGCGGGGTCAGCGCCAATTCTGAACTGCGAAAGCGCCTCACCGCGTTCGCCCAAGAACACCAGCTGTCGCTTCATCTGCCCGCCATGGCCTACTGCGTGGACAACGCCGCCATGATCGCCGGCTACGCGGCGCTGCGTCTGGCCCAGGGCGACACCGACGACCTGCACCTGCCGGTGCTGGCCACGTCGCGCACCTAAAAACCGCGCCCCAAGCACCCCGAGCGACGCCCGACGCGCACAAAAAAGCCCCGCTGACACTGTTCTAAAGATCCAAGAATGGGTGGCACGGGGGCCTCCCGAAGGATGTGCGTTAACAGGTCGCGGGGCACCTCTAGTATCGGCTAACCCACCGCCCTACTCCAACATTTATTTTAATAAAGCAGCGACGGCCCCCAGGGCCACGGATATCACGCCTCCAGGGCCGTCAGGCGGTCTCCAGCCTTCAACCCTTGGCCGCGCACAAACGCGTCCAAGGGCTGCACGGTACCCCCGGCGACCTGCAACTCCACCAATTCCAGCACGCCCTCACCGCAGGCCACGCGCAGGTCTGGCCCGATCACCCCCGGCGGGCCCACCGCCGGGCCGGGGTGATCGCGGACCCGCCGCAGCAGCAG
>JALZVY010000171.1 GCA_023300125.1 Phycisphaera sp. | reverse complement strand
TGGCCGGGGACAGCCATGGGCCACGCGGCCCATGTGACCGGCGCCCGCTGGGCGGCGAGCGGGGGTTAACCCTCGCCGAGGGCTTGGTTGATCACCGCGTCGATGATGGCGTCCAAGAACTCGGGACGGTCGTAGTGGCCCAGCCGGATGCGGTCGTGGATCTGCGCTTGGCTGCGGGAGCCCGGGCGGCAGGGCCGGGTGGCAGTCGTGGTTTCGGGGCATTCGAGGGTGAGGGCGGGTGCCATGGGGCGTCCTTTCGTGGCGGGGTATTCGCAAAGGGAAAGCTTGCTGGGTGTCCGGATAATTTCCGACGGGGCAACTTTATTTGATGTTTTTTGAGCGGTTGCGAAGAGACCGGTTGCGCGAAACGCTGGTTTTTAAAGGTGATTCGTGCGGGGCATCGCAGCGAGTGTTGCGGGGCGTAGGGGGCGGAGCGTCTGTGCGGGAAGCCGCTGGCACGTGTTGGCCGCAAGCGAAATTGACGATACGCCGCGAGCCTGGCTGTCGGCTGCAGTTGGCCGGCGACGCTCGCTATAGATGATTGGGTTGTCGGTTAGGAGCCCACTTCCGCGGGCGGCCGGAAACTGATCCGTGATACGTTATCTCGCCATGAGACTGCGTCGATTTATCCAGGCATTCGGATATACCGGATACGATCGGCGAGGCGAATTAAAGGTGCTTGTTGGACGCAAGCAATCTTCAGCTTCCACCGACATCGACGGTGTGTCAGTCGAAGTACGCGATGAAGCACTTGAGATACTCTGCGATTCGTTCGATATCCCGAAAACTCAGCAATACATGTTGCGATTGGAAGACACTCTTGCTTTTCTTTATAAAGCGATGGTTGGTCCCAAGTGGGGGGATGATATGGAATACGAAAGGCTCGCCCTGGCACTCGACGCCTTGCCCGGTCCGGTCGTGGCCTCAGACGAATTTCAAGCGATTAAGACTGTCGCAGATTTGATTCGTTTTGTAGCGCAACGAAGGGGCATCGACAGCGATTCCAGCGGCCCGACGGGCTCTCTGGAATAAAATGCTGTTGTGCGGTGGCGAGGACGCGTTGTTGGGCGGGCCCGGAAAAGGTGTCAGGAAGCGTTCCATCGTTCGCATGCATCAGGCACCCTCGGTGTCCGCGTTTTCGTGGGGCGGCACGGGTACACCGTGGGCCGATCGCAGAACCGATCGCTGCGCTCAACCACGAAGGTCACCAAGGCCACGAAGCACACGAAGGAAGGCAAGAGGCCCTGCGCCCTGGTTCTTCTTCGTGGCCTTCGTGTTCTTCGTGGTTAAGCGAAGCGCGGCCGTGGTTCAGCAGCAGTTGGTGTTTCGCAGTGGGCTGGACCCGCAACAGCCTCGGTATACTGATGCGTGCAGATTTTGGTTGAAACACCAGACCCGCCGGTGTGGTGAGCACGCCGAATGGGCGGAACACTAGAGCCGTTGAATTAACTTTTAGGTGCCCATGGTCTTTGTGCCCGATTGGCGACGTGAAATGCAGCAGTATCGCATCGAGCATGACCCGATACCGGACGGCGCGATCGTTGCCAACTTGGATGAGCAAGAAGAAAACAATTCGTATGGTGTGAAGCCGTACTACGAGGATACGACGTTTACCTGCCAAGACTGCAGTAAGCACGAGGTCTGGACCGCCAAGAAGCAGCAGTGGTGGTTCGAGGTGGCCAAAGGCAGTATCAATTCGCAAGCCGTTCGCTGCGGCTCTTGTCGCCAGCGTGTGCGAGATGAGAAAGACGCTCAGAAGAAACACATGGCAGAAGTCGCCGCAAAGAAGAGCGTCTAGCTGCTGTCCGCAGTTAAAAGGCTGTGCCAGTGGGTGAAATATGTTTTCGGTATTGGGCCTCTCTCGCGGGAGGCCGGCAAATGAGCCGATTTACGTTGGTGGGTAAACCATGGCGAATGTGAAAACTGGAATCATCGTTGCGGTCGCTTTGTTTTTTGGCGGCATTCTGTTGTTCAACGTCCCGGACGATATGGCCACGCCGATCGTACTTGCGTTGGCGTGCGTAGGCTTCGTCATACTGGTTGTTGAATACGCCTGTGCGTGGCGACGCACCCTGCGGGGCAATCAGCCGATGGAATTGACCGGCGGTGCCGGCTCAGGTCGGCGGTGGGCAACCGAGCTTGTCTACGCTATGCGGCAAATATTTGCCGAAACACGATGGGTTGCCCTGTCGACCATATTCGTGTGGGCGGTGTTGATCGCCACGTCGCTCCGCTCTTGGGTGCAGGGTTTCTCGCTGCACATCACATTGCTCATCACGCTGATCTTTGCGGCTCCGTTCGCGGTGTTTTTCGGCTTCGGCCTGCCTTGGAAAAAGCACCTGAGTGTCGTTCTTGCTCTGATCACTACTTCGGCCATTCTCGCTGAGGCGTACGCTCTTGCCGAAGAGCACTGGTTCGTCGCCCAGCATGCCCACCTGCCCCCAACCGCCGATGTTGTCTTCCACGACCGGTGGTGGCCCAATGGCAGTAGCTATCTGTACTACGACCCATCGACGGGTCTCCTTGGTGGGGGAGATTGACCCGTTCGCACCACCAGCGGTTGCCTCTGATCGGCGACGCCCGTGGGTGGAATGGTGTTGTCGGTTGAACGACTGCTTCTTCGGGTGGCGGGCAATTGATCTTATTTGCGTTATGCGGCTTGAAAGATATTTCCATATGCCGACTGGGGCGTGACAGGGGAAAACACGAAAACATCAATCGAAAACGCCGGACGCAGCGGCAGGATCGACGTGTCAGCTGGTTTCCAACCGTCGTGTTGGCCGTACTCGTTTTGACTCTGCCTGAGATCAGTTTCCGAGCCTCTGGTTGGCCGCCTTTCGCGGCATTTGCGTGGGGGCGTATTGTTTTCCTTCGCCTTGGCAATTGTTCTCAATTGGCGCATAACAGGCTTCGTATGCCCAGAATGGTCACGGCCATATTACGAACGAAACGTGTGGAAGATCGATCATTTTCGACGGTCTTGCATTCACTGCGGATTAAAATTGAACGGTGGTAACCTGTAGTGCGGCCAATGTGGCGTATTTTTGGCGATAGAGTTGGTGTTTTCCGTGTAATGTGTTGCACGCGAAGCCGGATTTGAGGGCGGTTTAGGAAATGGATGGCCGCTCTTTCCAGCTTGGTCCTCACAGACATTGTGTGCTAAATTTAAGCACGTACAATGAAGCGGCGAGTCGACTCCGTTTTACATCATCTGGCGATGATCGCCGGATGTGATGAGCAGTCTGGTCAATGCATTTAGGCCGACGTGACCCTGGAAACCGAAGAAAAAAAGATGCCCGATCCGAAAAGCGAGTGCGAAGAGGTGTTGAATGTTGTTCTTCCGTTTACGGGAGATATGCTTGCCAAGCACCGTGAGTTTTTTCCTTTTGGTGGAACGATGTCCGTTGACGGAGAGATCACCCATACGGGGGCATGGACTGGTGGCGAAAACCCGCCATCCGCGGACGTGCTCGAGTTGCTTGAAAATGGATTGTGTGCCGGCGCAAAACGCGGAGAATATAAAGCGACGGCGCTTGTGTACGGCATCCGTACGATTCCGCCAGGTGATGAAGAAGAGCGAGATGCGATTGCGGTGGCTTTAGATCATCGAGACGATTATTCCGGAGTCGTGATTTTTCCGTATGCGTTTACTTCCGACGGCGGCCTTTTAATTGAATCGCCATTTGCGATACCGGGTGAAAGCAAAATCTTCTCGAAGTAAGGCCAGATAAAAAACGGATGAACCGAAGCTGGAACAACGTCGGGCGTTCGCTTCGCTCTTCAACGTCAACTGCCGCTCGCAAAACCCTGCCGTTATCCCTTTCCTACCGGATGTTGCCGTCGCCGTAGAGGATGGCGCCGTTGGGGTCTTTTTGGCCTTGGTAGCTTTCCCATACGACGGGGGTGCGGGCGTCGGGTGCTC
>JALZVY010000170.1 GCA_023300125.1 Phycisphaera sp. | reverse complement strand
AACGGCCCGCTGACGTCTACCGACGATTGATCCAGCACCACCGCATGGTGCAAAAAATTGCCCACCGATCCAACATCAAAGTCCTCCAAGTAGAAGCCACCGAAGAAGTCATCGCAGCCGCCACCCCAGGCGACGTCAACGACCTCGCATCGCTGATCTCAGCAGACCTCGCACACATCGACCAGAAGCTAACGGGCCCCTCGACCCCCAAACCACATCGCTACCCCGGCAGAATGGTCCCCTCAGACGTCTATCAACGCGCCGGAATCCTGGGCACCCAGCTCGCCCAGATCCTGGCCCATGAAGCGATTGAATCACCCCGTGATTCGAAAGACCCTCGCCCGTGACAAACAACCACACCTCAAACGACTCAATCGACTGGCAATCGCTCGCCGAGCGATTCCGCGAAGGTCAGCTGCGTCGCAAGCTCATGCGACTGGCCATCACACTCACGGCCATGGCCATCGTGCTGCTGGTCATCAATCTCGGCGCCATCTGCTGGCTACGCGTCAACGTCGCCGAACTTACCCGCGCCCGCGCCCCTGCGCTAGAGGCCGCGCGTGAAGCACAATACGGCGTCGCAAAATCCCTCTCCGCCGTGCGCGGATGGATCGCCGTCGGCGATCAACGTTTTCTCGCAGACCGCATCCAAGCGTGGGACCACAGCATCCGCCCCGCCGCAGCCCGCATCCGCACACTCACGCACGCCACCGCCCCGCCGCAAGCCGGCATCGAAGCACTTCTCGACGAACTCCAAGAGCTGCAGTGGTGGGCCATCGACGTCGCGCAGACCCCAGGCAACCGGCCCGCACACACCCAATACGAGCGACACGCCCTGCCCCTTCGGCTCGCGCTTCAAGCGTCGCTCGAAGAAATCGCCAACGCAAACAGCGAACCCCAAAGCGCACCGCAAGAACAGCAAGCCCGGGCACTCATAAGCCTGTTCCAGCTAAAACTCGCCAACGCAGACCAATCTCTGCACAGCTACATCGAAACCGGCGCAGGCGCCGACCGCCACGCCTTTGACCGGCACCTCAAACAAACCCAGGCCACGCTCAACCAAGCCAACGACCACGCCGACCGCATGGGCCCCTACCCGCGCCGGCATCTCGAAGCCATCACCCAAGAATTCCCCTGGTACGCCAAGCACGTCCAGCACGTCGCCCAGATCAGAGCATCGCCCGACTGGAACGCCGCTCAAAGCCTGATGGAAAACCAAGTCGACCCGCTTGCGCGACAAATCTCCAACTACTTCGACACCATTGCCGCCCACCAAGCCGCGCTGATGGACACGCAATCCAAACGCGTCAGCCTCGCCGGCAACGGGGCAATCCTATTGTCGCTGATACTCATCACCCTGATGGCCAGTCTGGCCGTCCTGCTGTCACGACGCCGCGCCGACGAAATCACCGGCCCCGTCCACCGCCTCTCGGTTGCAGCATCAGAAGTCGCGTCCGGCGCGCTCCGCACCGACGTCCCGGTCACCAGCAACGACGAGATCGGCAAGCTCACGTACGCCTTCAACTACATGCGGGCGCGAATTCAAAAAACCGAAGCCAACCTGCAAAAAATCAACGACCTCATGCAAACCGAAGTCGACGCCGCAGCCGACTACGTGCGATCCGTTCTGCCTGCCCCCACCCAATTCGAAGCAGGCATCCGAGCCGACTGGAACTTCATCGCCTCCTCCTCACTGGGCGGCG
The DNA here is from genome assembly GCA_023300125.1 of Phycisphaera sp. Classification (GTDB taxonomy): domain Bacteria; phylum Planctomycetota; class Phycisphaerae; order Phycisphaerales; family Phycisphaeraceae; genus Algisphaera. Next base: position 2,337 of record JALZVY010000170.1, on the reverse strand, counting down.
ACTCATTCGGCTATCACTGGATCGACGACCGCCACTTCGCCATCTACTTGCTCGACGTCTGCGGGCACGGCATCGGCTCGTCACTGCTTTCGATCTCCGCCTACAACACCCTGCGCCAGCGCACACTGCCCGGGGTCGACTTCAAAAACCCAAGCGACGTTCTGTCTGCGCTCAACGGCGCATTCCAAATGCACGAAAACAACAACAAGTTTTTCACCATCTGGTACGGCGTCTACGACAAACAAACACGCCAGCTCACCAGCGCGTGCGGCGGGCACCACCCCTCACTGCTTTTCAATCCCGCGCAGCCGCAACCCCAAGACGTCGGCACCAGCAACCTCATCATCGGCGTGGCAGACGACACCGAATTCGAGTCAGAAACAGTCACCATCGAACCCGGCAGCCGCCTGTACGTCTTCAGCGACTGCGCTATCGAAGCGATGAACACCGACGAAAAGCTCTTCAGCCAAGAACGCCTCACCGCGTGCCTGCATGAAGCCCAAGCCCAAGAAAGCGGACGCCTACAACACGTCCTGGATTCCGTCAGGCAGTGGACCGGCCAAACCTCACTCGAAGACGACTACACCATGCTCGAAATCTCATTCGACTAGCGCCCGCCCGCCCTACTCCGCGGCCTGCATCACGCCCTTGAGCAGCGCTTCCTGCCGCAGCGTGAACGCTTCCAAGTCCGCCCCCGCCGGCGTCTGGTGCCACTTGCCCAGGTCGTCCAGGGTCAAAAACCCCTGCTCGGCCAGCTGCCCCTGCTGAGCCTCATCCAACGCGTGAGCCTCCAGCAGCACCGTGTTCAAACGCTGCGCACTTCGCTTCAGCTCTGGTGCATCGCGATCGGCGTCCAGCGCCTCGTGCAACACCCGCCCGTGCGACAGCCGCGGCGTCGCCCGGCCCAGCAAATGGGTCACCGTGGGCGCAATATCGAAAATCTCGCAGTACGCATACGTCGCAGCCGCCGGCACCCCGCCACCCACCACCAGCAGCGGCGTCACATTCGCCTTGGGGCTATACGGCTCGTGCCAGCCCTCGTCGCCCTGGCCGTGGTCGCCGCAAATCATCAGCACCGTGCCCTCCCACAGCTCCTGGTCCTTCAGCCACTGCACAAAGCGCCCCAGCTGGGCGTCCGCCACCTCCACCGCCTGGCGGTAGCGCGACGTCTCGTGCCAGATGTCTCGGTAATACGGCTCATGCGCGTTCTTCTCCCAGCCCACCTTCATGCCCTCCACACCCGGCCGCTGAAAGTGAACCCGCATAAACGCGAAATCCTTCTTCTGCATCTCCTCGATCGTCAGATCGATCACCAGCGAATCCGGGTTGCCCGGCTTCGACACGTAGGTTCCAAACCCACCACTCACATCCAAGTAGCCCCGGGCATTGGCCACAAACGCCACCTCGTCGGGTGCAAACGAATACTGCACCAAACTCTCGCGGATGCCCTGCATGCCAATAAACGGCGTGCCCGACATCAGCATCGGATTGGGCAGCGAGCACCCCCACGGGTAATCCGGCCCCTTCTCGGGGTGCCCCGGCAAAGGAAGGTGCATCGCCTCGTAGTACACCCCTTGCTCTCTCAACGCGTTGTAAGCCGGCATCGCAATGCGGTCGGGCGCCCCGCCCGCCAAGCCATCAATGATGAACAAAATCACCCGGTCCGGAGCCTCTGCAGCCGCCGCGCGCCCCTGCCACCCAGCCACCAGCGCCAACACAAAAGCAGCCCGAACCATCTTCGCAAATAACGTTTTCATAACAGCATCAAACCACAAGAAGGAACAATCTCAACCCATACGGCGCCACAACAAGCCGCCACGAACAGCCCCCCATGATATCGCCATCCCCCCACACCCGGAGCCAAGCCAGCCCCCCTCAAACCAGCACGTCGCGGACCAGCTCCCAATGCCCCCACGTGTGGCCATTGCAACTCACCGCCGTGCGTCGCCGCCGCCCCGTCGCGTCCACCCCCACCACCTCTAAAAACGTCTCGTCTTTCAACAGCCAAACAATCACCCCGCGCCCCCCGCGCTGGCTGCCAAAGCCCACATGCACCCCCGCGTCGCGGGTTTGCTTGCGGTCATAACCCGCGTGATGCCCCGCCCGTTCACCACCGCCCCCATAAGTCACGTTGTACGCCGTCTTCCCCCCGGGATAGTGCACCACCTGTACCTGCGCCCCGTCCCCCCACGCCGCCGCCGGCCCCCACGTCTGGCGGTTCACCTCCCCATTCACCTGCCCCACGTGCACGCCCTCCCACGCCGACCACGCAATGTCACGCTCGCGCTCCGCCAAGATCTGCTCGATCTCATGCGGATCCACAAAAAAACCATCACC
>JALZVY010000169.1 GCA_023300125.1 Phycisphaera sp. | reverse complement strand
GCCGGGGCTTGTGCGCCGGGTTCAAAGGCTTCGTGCAAGATCCGGCCGTGGGACAGGGCCGGGGCTTTTCGCCCCGCGGCGTGGGCAATCGTGGGCGCGACGTCAAACATTTCGCAGTAGTCGTAGCGGCCCGGGCCTTGGACCGTGGCCCCGGCGATGAGCAGGGGGGTGGTGTTGGAGGGGGGGCATTCTGGGGCGTGCCAGCCTTCGTCTGCTTGGCCGTGGTCGCCGCAGACCAGCAGCAAAGTGCCGTCCCAGAGGTCTTGTGATTTGAGCCATTCCACCAAGCGCCCCAGCTGCCGGTCGGCTTCTTCGACGGCCTTGCGGTAACCCGAGGTGTCGTGCCAGATGTTTTGGTAGTCGGGCTGGTGGGCATTGGCTTGCGAGCCGACTTTCATGCCTTCCATCCCTGTGCGCTGCAGGTGAACGCGCATGAAAGCGAGGTCTTGTTTTGCGAGGGTCTCGATGGTGAGGTCCACCGAGATCGCGTCGGGTTGTTTGGGCTTGGACAGGTAGGTGCCAAACCCGTCGCTGACGTCGGCGTACGAGTAGGCGTTGACGATGAAGGCGGTTTCTTGCGGATCAAAGACGTGCTGGATCATGCTTTCGCGGATGCCGGGGGTGCCGATGAAGGCGGTGCCTGACATCAGCATCGGGTTGGGCACCGAGCAGGTCCACGGATAATCCGGGCCCTTGTCCGGGTGCCCGGCCAGGGGCAGGTGCATGGCGTGGTAGTAAGCGCCGTGCTGCCGCAGGGCGTTGTAGTGGGGCATCGCGATGCGGTCGGGTGCGCCCACGGCCAGGCCGTCGATGACGAACAAAATCACACGATCGGGGTGCTCTTGACCCATGGCGGGGCTCCTAAGTCGGATTTCATTGATGGGCGGCGCCGCGTCGGTGGCGCCCATCGCGTGGTGGCCACGCCATGTGGGCCGCGCACAGCATCGAAATGAAAGGGTTTTCGTATCAGGCGGGGGTTGCGGGGAGCTTTGCTGTGGATCAGCGATGTTTAACAACGAAGTCGATGCCCTGTATATCACGGAACCGCAGGGCCTATGAAAAAAGCTTGCTTCGTGAACGAAGCAAGCCGCAAAGGGGGTTGAGATAGACGAGGCGTTTAGATCGCGTCGCCGCCGCGTTCGCCGGTGCTGATGCGGATGCAGTCGTCGATGGGCACGACAATGATCTTGCCGTCGCCTCGTTCGCCGCCGTTGTGCTTGGCCGAGCCGAGGATGGTGTCGACGGTGCGTTCGACAAAGGCGTCGTTGACCGCGATTTCTAGGCGGATCTTGGGCACGAGGTTGGGGCTGACTTCTTGGCCGCGGTAGAGGTCGATGTCGCCGGTGCGGCCGTGGCCGGTGCAGCGGCTGACGGTGACCCGGCCGATCTCGGCGTCGATCAGGGCTTGGCGGACTTCGTCGACTTTGTCGGGCTGGATGATGGCGATGACGAGTTTCATGGCGGGTGCCTCGGGTCGGACGTTGGGTGGGCGTGGGGGCGGGGGCGGGGGCGGAGTTGGGCGTGGCAGTAGCGAAAGACGTTGCGTACCGGGCGATCAGTTGACGTGCATGAGGCCGTAGCCGTGCTCGCCGTGCAGGGCGTGGTCCATGCCGGCTTCTTGGTCGCGGTCGCTTAGACGCAGGCCCACGGTTTTGTCGATGAGCACCACCAGGATCAGGGTGACGATGCTGGAGTAGACCGCGCTGAGCAGGATGCCTTCGACCTGGTGCCACAGCTGCATGTTCCAGCCTTCGGTGAAGATGCCCCCGCGCATGTCACGCAGGAAGAAGGTGAGCCCCACGCCCCCGACGATGCCTGCCACGCCGTGCAGGCCAAAGACGTCCAGGGTGTCGTCGTAGCCGAGTTTGCCTTTAAGCAGGATCGCTCCGTAGCACAGGGGCGAGGCGATGAAGCCCAGGATCAGGGCGCCGGGCACCGCCACGTCGCCCGCGGCGGGGGTGATGGCGACCAGGCCCGCAAGAATGCCCGAGACCAGGCCCAGGCTGGTGGCTTTCTTGTGCACCATGGCTTCAAGCAGGATCCAGCTCAGGGCCCCGGCGGCGGCCGCGGCTTGGGTGGCGGTCAGGGCTTGGGCGGTGACCAGCCCCGAGGCGACCGAGCTGCCGGCGTTGAAGCCGAACCAGCCAACCCACAGCAGGCCGGCGCCCAGCAGGGTCATGGTGAGGTTGTTGGGGTGCATGGCCGTGCGGGGGTAGCCACGGCGGGCGCCTAGGTACAAGGCGGCGACCAGGCCCGCGAACCCTGCGGAGATGTGGATGACCGATCCGCCGGCGAAGTCGATGGCTTTGCCGGTGAGGAATCCGCCGCCCCAGATGATGTGGCACAGCGGGCAGTAGATGAGCAGCGACCAAAGCAGGATGAACACGCAGTAGCCGCGGAAGCGCACCCGCTCGGCGAAAGCCCCGGCGATGAGGGCGGGGGTGATGATGGCGAACTTGCCTTGGAACATGGCAAAGACCAGATCGGGGATGCCCGCGTCACTGACGGTGCCGTCGATCTTGTTCAAAAACAGCAGGCCCGGATCCCAGCCGATGACCCCGCTGACGCTTTCACCAAAGCACAGGGCGTAGCCGACGATCATCCAGCTCACGCCGATGATGGCCATGGCCGCGAAGCTGTGCATCATGGTGCCCAGCACGTTCTTGGTGCGGGTGAGCCCGCCGTAGAACAGCGCCAGCCCGGGGATCATCAGCAGCACCAGGGTGGTGGAGGTGAGCATCCAGGCGGTGGTGCCGGTGTCGATATATGGCTCGGCGTCTGCCGGAGCAGCGGGGGCGTCTTGGCCCAGGGCCATGGGGGCCAGCCCCATCAGAGCCGTAAGGGTCAAGAGCGAGGCGGCGTGTGCGGGGCGCAGGCGGGGCATGGGGATGTTCCCGGAAAACGTGGGTTGAAATGCGTTCATTAAAGAGGCAGGGATACCAGACGCGGCGAGCGCCGGCAAGATGACGGGGCGTTTGGCCGCAAGCGGGGTGATGTGGATTTGCTTCAATGTCATGCCAAATAGATTTTTAAAAATACAGGCGCCTTTTGGGCGTTGAGGCAAACGTGTTGCGCTGGCGCATTGTTTGCCTAAATAAAATGCGTTTTGGGGGCGGATGCGTGGTTGTACGGGATGGGAGATGAATCGCTGCGCGGGCGGGTGTCTGGTGCGGAGGGTCCGGCGCGGGGCGGGGCAACCGGCTGTTAGTCTGTGGCCATGTCCACTCCGGCCGATGCTGTTGAACCTGGCGATTCCGAGCTCTTGGCCGCCCCCGCCCCCGTGGACCCTTCGCGGGCGACACGGATTGCCCGAGAGGCGACCCGCGACGGGGAGTGGCCGCCTTTGGGCACGCCGGCGGTGACTCAGGGGCGGCTGCGCAGCGGAGCGCTCGCGGCGTGGTCCATCATCATCCTCGGGGCGCTGGTGATTTTTGCCGTGCCATTGGCACTGATTTGGTGGGGGTTTGACGGCTGGGCCTGGCCGTGGGTGCGGGTGGCGCTGTGCGGGGCGGTGATGGTCCCGTGCTTCTTTGTGGTGCTGATCTGGTGGCTGGCGATCTCGGTGAGTGTGGGGGTCAAGTGCCCGGCCTGCGGGGATGTGCTGCACGAGCAGGTGCTGGATTCTGCGGCGCCCGCGCCCGAGGGCCGGCGGCGCTGCGGCAATTGCTTGGCGGCGGTGATCGCAGCGAAGTAGCGGCGGCGCTGGTGCGGGGCGGTGGCGGCCCACACCGACGAAAAATCGCACTAAAATCATGTCCGCCAGCACGTGGACGTGTTGGCATGTACCTGCGGGGCCCGGCCCTCTTGTTTTTGATTCCCTGAGAGACCTACCCATGGCCGGCCACAGTAAGTGGGCAAATATCCGTCACCGCAAAGGCCGACAGGACGCGCGGCGCTCCAAGATCTGGAGCAAGTGCAGCCGCGCGATCATCGTGGCGGCGAAGTCTGGTGGCGGCGACCCGGGCATGAACACGACGCTGCGCTACGCCATTGACGAGGCGAAGTCGGAGAACATGCCCAAGGACACGATCCAGAAGGCGATCGACAAGGGCACGGGCGACGGCGACGGGGTGAGCTACGAAGAGCTGCGCTACGAGGGGTATGGGCCGCACGGCGTGGCGGTCATGCTGGAACTGCTCACGGACAACCGCAACCGGTCGGCGGCGGAGATCCGCAAGATTTTCGAGAAGCACAACGGCAACTTGGGGGCGACGGGCTGCGTGAGTTATGACTTCAACGCCGTGGGCGAGATCTACCTGGCGAAGGAGAAGATCGAGGAAGAGGCGTTGATGGACGTGGCCTTGGAGAATGGTGCCAGCGACGTGGAGGATCAGGGCGAGGCGTGGCGCCTCGAGAGCGAGCCCACCGACTACGCGGGCCTGCGCGACGCGTTGGAGTCGGCCGGGATCGAGGTTGATGCGGGCGGCGTGACTCAGAAGCCCGGCACCACGGTGGAGTTGACCGGCGATGAGGCTCAGAAGGTGATGAACTTCGTCGAGGCGTTGGAAGACCACGACGATGTGCAGAAGCTCTACGGCAACTATGAGATCGATGAAGCCAGCCTGAGTTGATGTCGCTCTTGGCGTGCCCGTTGGAGAAGTCCACGGGGCCGTATTCGGTGAGACGTAAGCCAAGACGTCTTGCTGGATTTGCTCGGCCCGGAGCCTTGGGCTCTGCAAAAACACAACCCCGCGAGCGCAGCGAAGCCCCATGATCCGTGAAACCGTTTATTTCGAAGGCCGGGTGCAGGGTGTGGGCTTTCGCATGACCGCGGCGCGGGTGGCCAAGGGGCACGCGGTGGCGGGGTGCGTCAAAAACCTGCCCGATGGCCGCGTGCTGCTGATCGCCGAGGGCACGGCCGCGGCGGTGCGCGACTTTGTCGACGCGGTGCAGGCGGCGATGGCGGGGGGCATTGTGAATCTGGAATGTCACCGCGCGATGGGCACCGGTGAATACGGCACGCCGGAATCGGATCACGTGTTTCGCGTGGTGATGTAGGGGCTTGGTGCTGGGCGCAGTGGCCGGGCAGTGGCCGCGAATCAGACGCGCCGCAGCACCACCAAGGTGGTGTCGTCGGTGCGCCGGGCGTCGCCGCTGTGGTCTTGCACGAGGCCAAGCAGGTGGTTGACGACGTCGCTGGCGGGCAGGCCTTGGGACGCGGCGTCGAGCAGCACCCGCTCGACGGGCTCGCGGCCCAGACGCTTGCCGTCGCTGTTCATGGCGTCCGAGAGGCCGTCGGTGTGCAGCAGCAGCAGGTCGCCAGGTTCAAGGGTCCAAATGTCTTTTTCGTACGCTTGCTCGGCGTCGATGCCCGCGATCATGCCGCCCGCGTCCAGGCGATGGATGGCGCCGTCGCGGACCAGTAGGCCCGGCTCGTGGCCGGCGCTGCAGTAGGTCAGCCGCCCGCTCTGGGGTTCAAGAGTGCCGTACCACAGGGTGACGAACTCGCCGGCGGTGGTGTCGCGGGCGAGGTTGACGTTGACGCGGGAGACGACTTCGTCCAGGTCGTAGACGTCTTGCGCAAATGCCCGCAGGCTGGCCCGGGCGCCGGCCATCATGAGGCTGGCGGCGACGCCTTTGCCCACGACGTCGCCGATGGCGATGCCCAGGGTTTCGCCGCGCTCGCCCAGCTCGATGAAGTCGTAGAAATCACCCGACAGCTCATAGCTGGGCACGTAGCGGGCGTCCAGGTCGTAGCCGGGGATCTGGGGCGGGTCGCCGGGCAGCATGCGCTTCTGCACGCTGGCGGCCAGGTGCAGTTGGCGCAGTATGGCGCGGTTTTCGTGGCGGGTTTGATCGAGGCGTTTTTTCTCGATAGCCGTGGCCAGCAGCTGGGCGATGCCTCGGACCAGGTCTGTTTCGAAGTCGTCGAAGCGGCGGGGGGTATCGGTGAACAGCTGCAGGCTGCCCAGGGCTTGGCCTTCGTAAATGACGCCGACACACAGCATGGACGCCAGGCCCTCTTCGGCGGCCTGCGCGGGGTAAAACACCCGCGGGTCGGTGGGCATGTCGGCGATCTGGATGACCTCGCCGCGCAGGGCCGCGGCCAGCATGTCCGAGCGGTTGACCAGCAGGTGGCCTTTTTGCAGGTAGTCGTCGCTGAGACCGGAGCTGGCTTCGCGCCGCAGCTCTGGGCCTTGGGGGGTTGGGTGCAGCAGGCGGATGACCGCGGCCTTGACCTGCATGGCGTCGCGGACCGATTCCACGGCGGTGCAGAGGACCTGGTCCAGGGTTTCGTGGCCCGCGACGGCGCGGGAGGTGTCGTAAAGCACCGAGAGTTCGCGGAGCCGTTGCCGGGCCTGTTGCTGTTCGTGGCACAGGCGGGTGATGGCGTTGGCGATGAGATACAGAAAGCCGATGGCCGCGCCGCGGTTGGCGCCGTGGGTCGTCTCGGCGGCCTCGCGTAGCTGGGCGCTTTGGGCCTCGTTGAGGCTCAGGTCGCCGGCCAGCTGGTCCAGTGCGTCGTGTCGGTGGGGAGCGGTGGCTGTCTCTGCAGGTGCGGGATCGATGGCGATCGCGCCGATCTGCACCCCGGTGATCGAGATGGGGGCCACGAAGCGTGGCGGCCCGGGCGGGGCTTCTGGGTCCGCGGGGTCTTCCTCGCCGACCACGACGTCGACCAGCTGTTCGAAGGCCAGATCCGCGGCGAAGCGCTGGGCGGTGTCGGTGGGCTGGGTGACGGCCGCGCCCGTGTGGTCCAGGATGGTGGCCCGCAGCTGGGTGACCGAGGTGAAGGCGTCTTGGATTTCTTGCAGGGTCTGCGCGTCGACGAAATCCGTGAGGGTTCCCACAGCGCCGTCAGACACCGGGGTGGCGGGCGCGGAAGACAACGGCGGGCTGGGCTGCGGCGTGTCGGTCACTTGGAGATGGACGCGGGGTCAAAGGCGGGGTTGGAAGCCGGGTTGGAAGCCGGGGCGTCGTTGTCCGCGCTGGTGTCGTTGAGCCAGATGCGCTCAAGCAGTGGCAGCAGGGCGTCGTCGGGGTCGGATTCACGGGCGATGGCCAGCCCGTAACGCACGAGCTGGCGCGACTCGACCTGGTGTCCCAGGTAGGCCATCACGAGTCCGGTTTGGCCGCTGGCCCCGGCGTCGTCGATCGAGCGTTGCAGCTCGCCTTGCAGCCAGACCATGCGCTCGCTGTTGGGCAGCAGCTGCTCGCTGTAGCGGGTGGCGACCAACTCCGGGTGGGCCTCAAAGAGCGCCCGCAGGTTGTACGAGGCGGCGCGCATCATGCCCGCCCCCAGCTGGGCGTGGATCAACCCGGCACGGCCCAGGGGGTTGTCTGCGTCTTCGAGGCGCAGCTGGCGGTAGGTGCGTTCGGCGTTGATGAACCGGCCCGCGGCCAAGTCGTCTTGGGCGCTTTGGTAGAGGGTGGCGGCGCGTCCTTCGCGCTGGGTGATCAGGGTCTCCAGACGCACGTCGTAGTCCAGGCGGTCGAGCAGCTCGTTGAGGTCCGCGGCGGCGGATTCGCGCTCAGCGGCGGCGCGACTCGGGTCGGTGGTGCTGCCGCTGCCCGGGGCCTGGCGGGCGTCTTCGTCCTCGCGTTGCAGGCCTTCGCGGATGCGTTCGAGCCGTTCTTGCAGGCGGCGTTCGGCGGCTTCGATGCGCGACTCGGGCGGCTCGGTGAGGCGTTTCATCCACTCGGGACGTGCGTCGAAGGCGGCTTCGCCCTCGGGGGTGTCGCCGGGTTGCGGGGTGTTGGCGTCGTCGAGCACACCGCTTCGAATTTGGTCCAGCAGCCGGGTGTAGGCGTTTTCAACGGGCTTGGTGTCGGCGTCGGTGTCCTGGGGTACGTCGCCGAAGAGGCGCTCGCGGGTCTTGGCCACGCGTTCACGCACGGTCTGGGGGTTGCCATGGGCGGCGACGCCCTGCAGCTGGCCGGACACCAAGCCTTGCAATTGGCCAAGTTGAAGGCCGGCGAAGGCGCCGGCTTCGTTGTCGGATGTGCCTTGGCGCGAACCCAGGCCGGGGCTGGCCGCCACGCGACCATCGGGCACGCTGGTGCTTACAGCGTCGCGGGCAAACGGGCTTTGGACCTTGCGTCGCACCACGCCGCGCAGCGGGTCGGCGCTGATGGACAGGGCTTGGCCGTCGGGCACGGCCACCACGCCCAGCGCGGCGCCTTCGGTGTTGAGGGTGGGGGCGATGGGGTCAAAGGCGTTGGCCGGGGCCGGGGCGTTGCGGTTCACGCCGAACACGCCGCCTTGAATCACGGTGGAAGGGTCAAAGCCGCTGCCCCGGGGGTTGGTGAAGTTGTTGAACACCACGTTGCGCGAATTCAGCGGGCCGCCGCGGGCAAAGGGCTCGTTCACCCGGCGCAGGTCCGAGCGGAGGCTCTGGGCGCGGAAGGCAAAGAGGTCGTCTGATCCCAGGGAGTCTTGGAATGCGCCCGAGGAGCTGTAGCCCAGATCGTCTTGGAAGCCAAGCACCCCGCCGACGTTGCCGGTGAGCAGCTCGTTGCGAATGCGGTAGTCCACCTGGTTTTCCAGGCGGTTGGTGCCCCTGCTGCCGGCGGCTTGGTTGGCGTCCAGCGCGCGGCCGTTGCTGCCGGCAGCGATTTGAGCTCCCGCCTGAGGCGGGGCGGTGAGTGCCACCGCGGCGAGCAGCAACGCGGTGCAGGGTCGGTTCCAGATGAGCTGACGCATGACGGTTCTCCAGGGCCCGGGAGGCAAGACCTACCCATTGTAGGTGGTCGTGGGGACCCGCCGGGTTCGCAATGATTTAGAGCAGTTCGAGAATTTCGAAGTGCTTGGTGCCTCGTGGCAGGTCGGCCTTGATAGTTTCTCCCACGCGGGACTTGAGCAGGGCGTCGCCCAGCGGGCTGCTGACGGTCACTTCGATCTCGTCGCTGTCGAAGTTGCCACTGGCCTCGCCCACGAGCTTGTAGAGGTCTTCGTCGCCCGAGCCGGTGTCGCGCAGCTTCACGGTGGCACCCAAGAAAACCATGCCTTCGGGCACGTCCATGTCGTCGGTGACCTGGGCGGTCTTGAGCCGCTCTGTGAGCCGGCGGATCTCCGCCTCGTCCATGCCTTGGTCGTCGCGGGCGGCGTGGTATTCGGCGTTTTCTTTCAGGTCTCCGTGGGCGCGGGCTTCGGCGATGCGGGCGATCACCTCGGGCCGGCGGTCGGTCAGCTCTTTGAGCTTGGCTTCGAGGCGGTCTTTTTCTTCTTGAGTGACAAAGTCCACGGCATGTCCTTGTTTACGTTGCGTTGGGGCGACGCTCTATCGTACCAGCGGGCCGCCAGAGGCTTGAGCTAACGTGCGGCATTCGCCCTTAGGGCGGTGTCCACGCGGTGGGCGGCGGCGCGTCGATCAAGCGGGTCGCAGGGCTTCCCGAGGACGAAGTGATCATCAACGCTTCGGGCGATCTTAGGATCAATGGCCAGTTCATTCCCTCCAGCGAGGGGCGGCCAGAGCCCGTGCCGATATTTGACTCCAAGCTGCAGTCCATCGACGATCACTGGCGGCACGGCGGAACGGCCTTTGATCCGTGGACGGTTGAGCCAGGGCGCGCGCCAGGCGGGTCTGAGGTCTTTCGGCTCGATGGGGACCTGGTCAAGCGCCACTCCGACGCCGGCCTACTGCGCTTTCAGGACCGCGTGACCGACGGCCAGCTTGACTCGGGCGGCCACTACGCAGTGGGGCAGAACGTGGTGCACGACGTGATCGTCGAGTTCGAGGTGAAGGTGCTCAGTGCGGGCGGGACCATTCGGGTCCAGGTCTCGGAGGAGGACGATTGGTTTGCCGCGCACATCCCTGTGTACGACGGCGGAGAAGCCTCCAATACCGTCCTGAAGCGCATCCGTCCTTATGGCCTTGCAGAGAGTGAATCTGCGAGCTCCTTTGGAATCATGCCCACCGAGGTCCCCCTGGGTGAGTGGGTTCAGATTCGGCTCGCGAACATCGACAACGAGGTCTCTCTCAGCGTCGGGGAAGCGACCTTCAAGGTGAAGTACCCTGAAAACACTCCGCGCCGCAACCCGATGGGCTTCAACGGCGCACCCTTCAGCGCTGGTGAGCGAGTGAAGTTCGGAGGGCAGGGCCTGGTCCTGCAGGTGCGCAATCTGCGCGTGCTGAGGGACTACTACATCCTCCCGAGGGGAAAGTTCGGCGTCGGTAAGAGGATCACCCTGGGCCCAGACGAGTTCTTCGTGCTGGGGGACAACACCAGCAACAG
>JALZVY010000168.1 GCA_023300125.1 Phycisphaera sp. | reverse complement strand
GCCCAGGCCCTGGTGCTGGGGGCCAAGGTGCGGGCGCTGCTCGACGGCCGTGCCCACGTGGCGGTGCAAGACATCACCGCGATCATGCCCCCGGTGCTGCGTCACCGCGTGCTGATGAACTTCGAGGGAACCGCCGAGGGGATCACCCCCGATATGGTGGTGAATGACATCGTGGACCACCTGCCGGTGGAAGCGGCGATGAAGGGTGACGCCTGAGCCGAGGTCGAGCTTGGGTGAGAATCGATCTGGCGGAGTGTGTCTGCGGTCGTGAACGAAACTTTTCTAGGAATGCGAATCATGTTTAAGAATCTGCTTGCTGCCGCCTTTGTGCTGGCACCCTCGGCTCATGGCCTTGATGTTCAGCCCTTGCTTGACGCTGGCGATTTTGTCGCAGCCAAAGCCCAGTTGAGCGCGGCGCTGCAGGCCGACCCCGGCGACGGTGACGCGCGGCTGGCGTTGGGCGTCACGACGTTTCTGAGCGGCGTCGAAGAGTTTGCCCAGACGATTTACCTGCACGGGCTGCGGGAAGATGTTGGCGGGGACATGGGCATGATGCTGCCCATGTCGCTGCCGGTGCGGTTTAACCCTGTGCCGCTGGAGACCAGCGCCGACGACGTGGTGGCGATGCTGAAACGCATGGAAGACGCGATGGCGGAGGTGGACACCATCCTTGAGCCGCTGGGTGATGCCGAGGCGCACTTCGATTTGCGGATCGGGACGGTGAAGATGGACCTGAACGGCGACGGGAAATACACCGACGACGAGGGGCTGTGGCGGCTGTTCAATGCGGTGACGAACCCACGCCCCCGCTGGGGCGGACGCGACGCGGACGAGCCTGAGATGCCTGAAGGCACCGAGGCGTTTGTGCTGGGCCTAGACACCGCAGACGGCTACTGGCTGCGTGGCTATTGCAACGTGTTTGGCGCGGTGGCAGATGTGGTGCTGGCCTACGACGGCACCGAGCTGTTTGAGCGTACCGGGCACCTGTTTTTCAATAATGTCGACACGCCGTATCCGTGGTTGGCTTTCCCTGGGGAGGGCGGCGGCTTCGACGCCGAGACGATCTTGGACTGGGTCGCGGCCCTTCACCTGATCAACCAGCCGCTGCGCGACGCGGACCGTATGGCCGACGCGCACGCTCACCTGCTGCAGGTCATCGCGCTAAGCCGGCTGAACTGGGCCGCGGTGCGGGCCGAAACCGACAATGCCAACGAGTGGCTGCCAGCTCCGGGGCAAACCGGCGTGATCGGGGTGGACATCAACGATGAACAGGTGGAGGCGTGGTTGGCGATGCTGGACGAGGCGGAAAAAGTTTTGAACGGCGAGCTGCTCATTCCCTTTTGGCGCGGCGCGGGCGAGGTGCTGTTTGACGAACAGGGCGAGTGGCGTGAAGACGCGGATGACATCGAGGTGGGTATGACGCACCCCCGGCTGGGCATCAACATGAAGAAGGTGTTTATGGAGCCCACACGTTTTGACCTGCTGTTGTGGATACAAGGCACCGGGGCGGCGCCGTTCCTGGAAGAAGGCCCGCGGACCGAGGGGCGCTTTTGGAACCGGATGAACGACGCCTTCGGGCGGAACTTTCCGGGGTTTGCGGTTTGGATTAACTGATGGTCGTATGCCTTGGAGTTGGCGACGTATGAGAGCAGTCGTGTCGAGGCGTTAGGCGTTAGGTCCTGGGCGTTAGGAAGATCGCTGATGCGGGTACCGATGTTGAGGAAGTTGGAGATCGCTGAAGATGTTGAAGTGCTACGCGACACCGGCTGGCCCTTCCAGAAAACCCCGCCGCAGTGCAGCGATATGTGAACCCCGCTTGCGTCTTCCTAGGACCTAACGCCTAACACCTAACGCCTAACACCTAACGCCTAACACCTAACGCCTACTCCGGATCGCTCTAAACCAAGACCATGCCCACCACCGCCACACCACTGCTGACCCCCGAGTTCATGTCCAGCCTGGACCGGCTGGACGTGCGCTCGCGGAAGATGCTGCGCGGCACGGTGCAGGGCGAGCGGCGCAGCAAGAAGCGCGGGGCGTCGGTGGAGTTTGCCGACTATCGCAACTATGTGGTGGGCGACGACCTGCGGCGGATCGATTGGAACCTGTACGCCCGGTTGGACAAGCTGTTTCTGCGGCTGTTCATGGAAGAGGAAGACCTGTCGGTGTCGCTGGTGCTGGATGTCAGTGGATCGATGGACTACGGCGACCCGAACAAGCTGCTGTATGCCAAGCGCATGGTGGCGGCGCTGGGCTATGTGGCGCTGACGCACTACAACCGGTTGAACGTGTATTCGTTCAGCGACACGGTGCTGGAGCAGCGGGTGGGCATGCGTGGACGGCGGCCGGTGCCCGAGATGCTGGCGTTTTTAGAAGGGTTGTCGCCAGGTAAGTCCGGGGCGGCGCGTGGCGACCTGACCGCGGCGTGCAAGCGGCTGAGTGCGGTGCAGCAAAAGCCGGGGATTGTTGTGCTGGTGAGCGACTTTATGGAGAAGGGCGATGTGGCGGGTGCGCTGAAGTATTTGGCGGGGGAGAAGTACGACGGCTATGCGGTGCAGTTGTTGTCGCCCCAAGAAGTGGACCCGACCCAAGGCGGGGTGGTGGGCGACCTGCGGCTGACGGATTTGGAAGACGGCGACATGGCGGAGGTGTCGGTCTCCGCGGCGCTGCTGGATCGGTACAAGGCGAATTTGGAGGCGTATTGCCAGAGTGTGAAGGCGGCGTGTGCCAAGCGCGGGTTGACGTACTTGGCGGCGACGACGGACGTGCCGGTGGAACGCGTGGTGCTGACGTATTTGCGCGAGCGGGGATTGTTGGGATGAGTTCTTACGTTCCCGGATATTTAACGCCAAGAGGCCAAGGTGGCCAAGCAGACCCGACGTGGCCGTTGTGCGACGGTCTGCTTGCGGTGATGGGCGTTTGGTTTGGCGGAGGTGGCCATGGCTATCTCCGATCAAAACCCGCGGTGCGTAGCGATAGAACGCTGAGCCGGCCGGCAGGTCTTCTCGGCTTGGCCACCTTGGCCTCTTGGCGTTTAACTGTTTTGTGTCAGAGGTGGTCATGAGTTTTCTCAACCCGCTCGGAGCTCTTATCGCCGCGGGCATCACGGTGCCGTTGTTGGTTTCGCTTTATTTTCTGAAGCTGCGGCGTAAGCCGCTGAAGGTGCCCTCGACGTTGTTGTGGCAGCGGGCGGTGCAGGACTTGCAGGTGAATGCGCCGTTTCAGCGGATCCGCAATTCGCTTTTGTTGTGGGTGCAGCTTTTGCTGCTTGCGTTGCTTCTGGTCGTGTGGGCCCGGCCTGCGCGCGAGGCGGTGGTGACCACGGGCGAGCGGGTGGTGCTGGTGCTCGACCGGTCAGGGTCGATGAACGCGGCCGATGGGCCCGGGGGGCAGACGCGCTTGGAGCAGGCCAAGGCGGCGGCCTTGGAGTTGGTCGATGGGCTTGGCGGGTCGGCCGGGGCCATGGTGGTGAGCTTTGCCCAGCGGGCGGCCACGGTGCAGGCGTTGACCTCGGACAAGGCTTTGCTGCGGCGGGCCATCGCCGACGTTCAGCCTTCGGATCAGCGCAGCGGGTTGGAGCCGGCGCTGGCGGTGGCTCAGCAGCTGGTGGCGGCGGGCGGCGACGCCGCCGACGCCGACGCGGCGGGGTTGGAGGTGTATGTGTTCAGCGACGGGCGGGTGCACCGCGAAGAGGCGGACACGCCTGCGCTGTCGGGGGCCAGCCTGCGCTTTGTGCGGATGGGCCGGGCCGACACCGCCAACCTGGGGCTGGTGCAGTGCTCGGCCCGGCGCGACCCGGAAGACCCGACCAAGGTGCGGGTGTTTGCGGCGCTGAGCAACAGCGGCACGCAGGCGGCGAAGGTGAATCTGACGCTGACCCGCGACGGGCAGGTGGCCCAGACCCGGGCGGTGACGGTGCCGGGCGCCGTTGCGGGTGGCGGCGCGGTGGGCGAGGCGGGGGTGACTTTCGAGCTTCGCATCGCGGGCGGCGCGGCGGTGGAGGTGTTTCACGACCGCCCCGACGTGCTGGCTGCCGACGACCGGGCCCGGCTGGTGGTGCTGCCCGCCCGTCGACTGCGGGTGCTGCTGGTCAGCCCCGGCGGGCCGTCGCAGGTGTATGTGCAGCAGGCGCTGTCTGCGGCCGGCGCCTTGGTGGTGCGACCCGTATCGCCCGAGGTGTTCGAGGCGATGGACCCCGCCACGCTGGCCCAGGGCGGCGGCGCGGCGGGTGATGAGGGCTTCGACATCGTGGTTTTTGATCGCTACAGCCCCAAGGCCGAGCCGCGGGTGGCGAGCCTGAGTTTTGCCGCGGCCCCGCCGGTGGCCGGGTTGGAGGTGGTGCCCGCCGCAGAGAAGGAATCAAGCGGGCCGCTGGAACGGGTGCTGACCTGG
The DNA here is from genome assembly GCA_023300125.1 of Phycisphaera sp. Classification (GTDB taxonomy): domain Bacteria; phylum Planctomycetota; class Phycisphaerae; order Phycisphaerales; family Phycisphaeraceae; genus Algisphaera. Next base: position 693 of record JALZVY010000168.1, on the reverse strand, counting down.
AAACGCGACCACCCGCTGATGAGTTACGTGGTGCTGGACGACGTGGCCTTGCAGCGCCCCGGCCGGCTGGTGGTGCCGCCCGCGGCGACCGTGCTGGCGGTGGGGGCCGGCGGGCCGTTGATGGCCGAGGTGCGCGGGCCCACGGGCTTGCGGCACGTGTCGGTGAGTTTCGCGGTGTTGGAAAGCCGCTGGCCCCACCACTGGAGCTTCCAGGTGTTCATGGTCAACGCGCTGGAAACCCTGGGCCTCAGCGAGCAGGTGGGCGCGGGTGAAGCAGCGCTGGCTTACCGCACCGGTGAGTCGGCGTCGGTGCCGGCGCCCGGCAGCACCGACGCCGAGGGCCAGGCGGTGCGTTATGTGGGCGCGGGCGCGGCGTCGGGTTCTGCGGTGTCGGGCACCGTGCGGCAGGGCCGGGCGGCGCTGTCGGCCTTTGAGCGGGTGGGCACGTACCAAGCCGCCGAGCCCGGGGCCCGCGGGGCGTATGACCGGTTGGCGGTGAATCTGCTGGACCCGCTGGAAAGCGACCTGCGGGCCGCCGACACGCTGGACGTGGCGGCATCGGCCCCGGTGGCCGTCGCCGCGGGTGGCGCGCTGGCCCGCCAAGAACTGTGGTCGTGGTTTGCCTGGGCCGCGCTGGCGGTGCTGCTGATCGAGGGATGGCTGTACACGCGGCGGATGCGGGTGTGAGGGGGG
>JALZVY010000167.1 GCA_023300125.1 Phycisphaera sp. | reverse complement strand
GCCTTGGCCGCCAGCACCAACGCCTGGCCTGCCCGCGGCCCGGCGCCCCACCGCAAATAGTCGCGTACCGAATCCGGCCGGTCGTCGGGGGCTTGACCGTCTTGGCCCGCGCCCGTCTCGGGCGCCCGCGTGGCCCGCACCAGCCGCAGGGCGTAATCAATCACCGCGTCGGCCACGGGCACCGCCCGCACCAAGGCCTGGATCTCGCGCACCTTCGCGGCGCTAAGCACCGGCTGCACATCCGCGTCCGACGCGCCGGTGGTTCGGCGGATCACCTCACGCTCGTCTTCAGCGCTTGGATAGCCCACGCGGATGTTGAACATGAACCGGTCCAGCTGTGCTTCGGGCAGGGGGTAGGTGCCTTCTTGCTCGATGGGGTTTTGCGTGGCCAACACAAAGAATGGATCGGGCAGGTCGTGCTTCACCCCCGCGGCGGTCACGTGGCGCTCCTGCATGGCTTCCAGCAGCGCGGCCTGGGTTTTCGGCGGCGTGCGGTTGATCTCGTCGGCCAGCAGCAGGTTGGCAAACACCGGGCCCTTCACAAAACGCATCGCCCGGCCGCCGGTGGCCTTGTCTTCTTCGATCACCTCGGTGCCGGTGATGTCCCCGGGCATCAGGTCCGGGGTGAACTGGATGCGGCTGAACTCCAGATCCAGCGCCCGGGCGATGGTCGACACCAGCAAAGTCTTGGCCAGCCCTGGCACCCCCACCAGCAACGCGTGACCGCGGGTAAACAAAGCCAGCAACACAAGCTCCACCACGTCTTGCTGGCCCACCACCACCTTGCCGATCTCTGCCGAAAGCCGGTCGCGGGCCTCACGCACCTCTGCAATCAAGGCCTCGGCGTCGGGGACAGCGTCGGGGACCGAATCGGGGACAAGGGCGTCGGAAGGCGTATCGCTCATGGACTCACTCATGACCGCACTATAGATCCCCGCCAAATCGGCCTCGGCCACACCTGGGCGGGGTCTTGGTGCGTGGGGGCGGTGTTCACAACCCCACGATGGCACATATCGGGCTCTAAACTGCCTCCCATGCCCGAACTGCCGGAAGTTGAAACCGTGCGCCGCGGCGTCGAAGCCGCGGCCCTGGGTCAGGTGATCCAAGCCGTACGGGTGAAACGGCGCGACGTGGTGCAGGGCCGCCCCCAAGCCATGGCCGGCCACCGCCTGTCCGCTGCGCTGCGCCACGGCAAGCAACTGGCCCTGGTCACCGACGCCGGACCCCTGGCCTGCGTGCACCTGGGCATGTCCGGCTCGTTGTGCGTGGAACCCGCCAGCACCCCGCGGGCCAAACACACCCACCTGGTGTGGGTGTTGGCCAACGGCCAAGAGCTGCGCTTCCGCGACCCGCGACGTTTTGGAGGCGTGGCCTGCTTTGCCGACCGCCAAGCCCTGCACAAGGTGCGCTGGCACGCCTTGGGCCCTGATGCCACCACCATCACCCCCGCAGACCTGCACCGCCGGCTCAACGCCACACGGCGGGTCCTCAAAGCCGCCCTGCTCGATCAAAACCTGGTGGCCGGACTGGGCAACATTTACGTGGATGAGCTTTTGTTTGCCGCGCGGCTCAGCCCACTCATGCCCGGCTGCGCGGTGGATCGATCCCAGGCCAAGCGCCTGGTCGCCCGCATGCGTCCCCTGCTGGCTCGGGCGGTGAAAGCTGGGGGATCAAGCCTGCGTGACTACGTGGGCGCAGACGGGGCTTCAGGGGCGTTCCAGAACAACCACCAGGTTTACGGCCGCGGCGGTCTGCCGTGTCCACGGTGCGGTCAGGATTTATCGGCCATGGCCATTGCCCAGCGCACGAGCGTCTGGTGTGGGGGGTGTCAGTCTGTCGATACAACCCAAGAGCTTGGGGATTGATGTGTTGGGCTCTGTCTGTCTTACTAAAGAAAGAAAGATAAATCTCTTCTTCTTCGTTAGTAGGGTCTGGCGCATTGTGGGTAACCGACGCAAATCCTTTTTAACCCGTGAAAACAATGGGGGTTCAGTGTCGCGGTGGGCATGGGCCAAGCTGTCGCCAACGGCCGCCGCCCTGGCGCAAAAGCGTGCGAGCTAGCGCGCTGATGGGCGTTGTTGTTGTTGGGCATGCCTGCCTGTCGCGTACGCCCACCTGTTGCGTGGCGCAGCGCGCCCTGTAGCGCCAACTTTTCCACCGCCGCCACACCACGCAGCGCGCCAAGCGCGTGGCGGTTGCTGGGCTGTGAATGTGTTCGCGGGTGATGTGCCGACCCCGTGAGCTGGGGTTTGGGGTTCCGATAGTTCGGCGCCGGAGACGGGGCCGGAGACGGGTTTGGAGGTGGGGATCGATCGCTGCCACGGATACACCGCGGTTGATCGCAGTGTGCCCGAGGCGATGCAGGACGGCGACATCTGGCCCCAGCGCACCAGCCATTCAGGCAAGACCACGCACTACGACATCCGCCACGGCGTTCTCAACGGCTTTATCAACCTGCTTGAAACCGGCAAAAGCCGTCACGGCGTGCAGTCTGCCCGCGCTCTGCGGTGCGATCGTTTCTTACGTGACCAAGACGTGAAGCCTTACACGCACAAGATCTACGCCCGCGACTCGAAAAAAGTCGTGGGGCGCTTTGATTTTGTCTTTGGCTATTTTGAAACCAGCGCCGTCACCAAGATCCACTGCTGGACCCACAGCGACTGCCTTGAATCGGATCAAGGCGCAAAAACCGAGTCAAAAAACTAAACCGCCACGCGGCCATCGACTTCGGCCAAGAGGGTGTCCACCTGGCGGGCGTATTGCTCTTCGGTGCTCTTGCGGCTTTCCACCACGTTCAGCGAGTGCATGACCGTGGTGTGGTCGCGGCCGCCGAAGTAGCCGCCGATCTCTTCGAGGCTGAAGCCGGTGCGCTGGCGGGCCAGCCACATGCAGATTTGCCGCGGCTCGGTGATACTCTTGGGGCGTTTGCGGCTCTGCAGGTCGCTGAATTTCACGTTGTAGTAGCCGGTGACCGCGTCGACGATGTGGTCCAGCGTGGCCCGGTTCATCATCGGCCGCGGGGGGGCTTCGTCGTGGTAGATCGAGCGGGTGAGTTCCAGGGTCAGGGGCTGGTTCATCAGCACCACGTGGCCGTGCAGGGTGCAGATAGCGCCTTCCAGCTCGCGGGCGTTGCTGTCCAGGCGCTGGGCCAGGTAGGCGATGACTTCAGGGGGCACCGCGAAGCCGCGCATCTTGGCTTTGGCTTCCAAAATGGCCACGCGGGTTTCGTATCCCGGTGGGCTCACTTGGGCCACCAGCCCCGAACCCAAGCGCGAGACCAGCCGCGCTTCGAGGTGGGGGATCTCGTGGGGCGGGGCGTCGGAGCTCAGCACGATTTGCCGGTCGTTTTGCTTGAGCGCGTTGAAGGTGTGGTGGAATTCTTCTTGCGTGCGGTCGCGGGTGGTCAGCAGGTGCACGTCGTCGATCATCAGCAGATCGATGTTGCGGTAGCGGTTGCGGAAGGCCGCCATTTTGCCGCGCTGCACACATGCGATGAACTGGGTGATGAAGTCGTCGCACGACACGTAAAGCACCCGGGTTTCGGGACGCTCATCGAGGATGGCCTGGCCGATGGCCTGCAGCAGGTGGGTTTTACCCAGGCCCACCCCGCCGTGGATAAACAGCGGGTTGTAGGCGGTGCCCGGTTCTTTGGCCACCGCCAACGCCGCGGCGTGGGCCAGCTGGTTTTCGGGCCCGGGCACAAAGTTTTCAAAAGTGTGATCGGGGCTGAGCACCATCGACTCACCGTCGAAGAGCTCTTGGTCGTCGCCGTCGTCGGGGTGGCCCTGGCCACCCACCGCCGATTCGGCCGCCGAACGTCCCGTGGCCGGGGTGATGCGCCGGGCCAGGTCGTCGGGCACCGCGGGGGGGGTGTAGCCCGGCCCCGCAGGGTGGGCTGGGTTGGGTTGGGTGTCGCTCTCAGGCGTGGCCTCGGGAAGCTCTTCAGCCGCCCCAGGGCGGTCGCACACGAAGCGGGCGGCCACCAACTGCCCGGTGACGTGCTGTGCGGCGTCGACAAAGGGCTCTTTGCAGCGGCTTTCCAGGTAGGTCCGCTGCACGGGCTTGGCGGTGTGGATCTCCAGCACCCCCCCGTTGAGCCGACCCGGGGTCAGATCGTCGTGGAACCACTGGCGGCAGATGGGGGTGTGCTTCTTCTGGAGGTACTCCAAAAGTTCGTTCCACTGCGCCGGGGTGAACTGAACCATGCGTGCGTGCTCGGCTTGTGGTGATCTGCGGACGGTGCCCAGATGGGGCGGCACGCACCCTGCGGGCGCCATGTCGGGATCCAAGGCCCGCTCCGTGCAACCGGGTGCGGGGTGTTTGGATCTGGGAAGCGTTGGGACCTGTCAGACCCGCCGCGGGTGCGAACCGTACCGCGCTTCGCCAAGCATTGTCAACGACGCGAAATCACTGGGAAAAACCACCCAAGACTCTTTTTTTAGGCTTTATATCAAGGTAATCCGACAAACCTTGACCGGCGCTCCGCCAAGTTACCTACACCTTTTCCACATTCACAGCGTGTGAGATGTGAGACACCTCGTCTTGCCCTTGTACAGCGGTCGATCGCCTGTTGACGGCGCCGCTGCGCCGCGTGGAGACCCCGAGAGCCCGTCGTGTCGGGGCTTACCCCCCCGCGCCGGGGGGCTGGATCGTGGATTGGGCGCCCGCGGCCCGCAAACACGCGACGAGGTCGCCGGCGTCGGGGCCTAGGGCCGCGGCCCGCAGGATCGGGGTGTACGCCGCGGGTTCGCGCGGGCACGGGGCGTTGGGGTCGGCCCCGGCGTCGAGCAAAGACTTGACCGCAAGCAGCACGCCGCCCGTGGGCGTGGCCTGATCTCGGGTGGGCATCAGCGCCGCGTGCAGTGGTGTGCGACCGCCCGCGTCTGGCCCGTGGGGGTCGGCGTTCGCATCCAGCAGCGTGGCCACCGCCGCGGCGTGCCCTCCCCGCGCGGCCTCCCACAAGGGCGACCGGCCGTGGGCGTCGCGCACCTCCACATCGGCCCCGGCCTCGATCAGCTGGCCCACCCCCGCGTCGTGTCCGGCCTCCGCGGCCAGGTGCAGCGCGGTCTGGCGTGCGTGAAGCGGTGTTGTGAACCGTGTCCGCGCATCTGGCTGGGATCCCGCGTTCAGCAGCGTGGTCAGGGCCGTGCCCAGGCCACCTTGGGCGGCGTGGTGCAGAGCCAGCCAGCTTTCTGTCCCCCAGGACCGCTGGCATTCGACGTAGGTGCTGACCCCGCGCGGCGCCGCGTCCAGCCAACGCTTCAAGTGAGCGGGGTCGAAATCTGCCAGTGCGTCGTGCAAGGCGACCGATAGGGCGGGCTGTGGGTTCACTCCTTCACGCCTCGCGGGCGGTCTGGCCCGATGCTTCTTGTGTTCTTTGCTTGGTCTTGCATGTTTCCCGAGTTTAGCCCGCCTTGCGCCCTGACCTTGGGCGAGCGGATCCACCCGGGGATGGAGAGTTGATGATCCTGCCACACCCCATGTCCACACACACCACCCCGACCCTCTACGCCCCGGATGCGGGCGCATCTGCGGGGGCGCCCAGTCTGCCTCCGCCGCGCGTGGGCGCCGACCCGCTGCTGATGGAAATCGCCTGGGAGGCCTGCAACCAGGTCGGGGGCATCTACACCGTGCTGCGGTCCAAGGTGCCGGCCATGGCCACGCGCTGGGGCAACCGCTACTGCTTGGTGGGCCCTTACAACGACAAAAGCGCCCCGGTGGAGTTCGAAGCCCAGACCCCCGAAGGGCCTGTGGGCAACGCGGTCAAGGCCCTGCGCGATCTGGGCGTGGGCGCCGAGTACGGCCGGTGGCTGGTCTCGGGCCGCCCGCACATCGTGCTGATTCATCTGGGCGATCTGCGGGCGCGGTTGGGCGACATCAAATACCGCCTGTGGGCCGACCACGGCATCCCCACACCCGGTGACGACGCGCTGCTCAACGATGTCTTGGCCTTTGGCGAGGGGGTGCGCCTGCTGCTGACCCTGCTGGCGGATGCCGAATCCTCGCGCCGCAAGATCGTCGCCCACTTCCACGAATGGATGGCCGGCTCGTGCATCCCCATGCTGCGGCACGAAAACTGGCCGGGCACCACCGTGTTCACCACCCACGCCACGCTGCTGGGACGGTATCTGGCGATGAACACCCCGGCCTTTTACGACCACTTGCAGTTCTTCAACGCCGCAGAAGAAGCCAAGAAGTTCAACGTCGAAGCCCAGCACGGCATCGAGCGGGCCGCCGCCCACGGTTCGCACGTGTTCACCACCGTGTCGGGTATCACCGGCGACGAGTGCACCCACCTTCTGGGCCGCACCCCCGACGCGCTCTTGCCCAACGGGTTGAATATCAAGCGCTTCGAAGCCCGCCACGAGTTCCAGAACCTGCACCAGCAATACAAAGAGAAGATCCACGAGTTCACCACCGGGCACTTCTTCCCCAGCTACGACTTCGACCTGAAAAACACACTGTATTTGTTTACCTCGGGCCGCTACGAGTACCGCAACAAGGGCATGGACCTGACCATCGAGGCCCTGGCCCGGCTCAACCACCGGCTGCGGGCCACCCAAAACCCCATGACCGTGGTGTTTTTCGTGATCACCCGCGCTCCCACCCGCTCGGTGAGTGTCGGCGGCCTGGAACGCCGCGCCATGCTGCAAGAATTCCACACCGCCACCCAGGCGATCCAGAAGCAGATCGGCAAGCGTCTGTTTGAAGACGCCGCCCGAGGTCACATCCCCGACCTCAACAGCCTCATGGACGACTATTGGCGCCTGCGCCTGCGCCGGGGCATCCAGAACTGGAAGCGCCCCGAGCTTCCGCCGATTGTCACCCACGACCTGGTCGACGACTCCCAAGACGACGTGCTGTGCGCTCTGCGCCGCTGCAACCTGCTCAACCACGAACACGACCGGGTCAAAGTCGTCTTCCACCCCGAGTTCATCAGCAGCACCAGCCCCCTGCTCAGCATGGAATACGACCAGTTTGTGCGCGGCACCAACCTGGGCGTTTTCCCCAGCTACTACGAGCCCTGGGGCTACACCCCCTTGGAATGCATGGCCTTGGGCGTGCCCGCGGTCACCAGCGACCTGGCGGGTTTTGGCAATTACATCCAGCAGATGATGCCCGGGCACGGCGAAAAAGGCGTGGCTTTGGTCTCCCGCCGCGGACGCAGCTTCGAAGACTCGGCCAACATCCTGGCCGATCAGCTGCACGCCTTCTGCCAGCTGGACCAGCGCGAGCGCATCGACCAGCGCAACGCCGTCGAAGCGTTAAGCGAGCACTTCGGATGGAAAAACCTGGGCAAGCAGTACCACGAAGTCCACGGCATGGCCCTGGAGCGCGGGGCGTAAACTCTGCACATGCTTGTTCCTCTGATTGCCTTGGGCCCGCCTTTGACGTCCGCCGGTTCCACCGGCCCGGCCGATCCTTTCGACTGGTTCATGCTTGTCTTCTATCTCGCCCTGGCCCTGGGCGTGTCTTTTCTGTGCTCGTTGCTCGAAGCGGGCATCCTCTCGCTGCCCGCCTCGCAGGTTGAGGTGCTGGCGCAATCAGGCAAGAAGTCGGGGATCAAGCTCAAGGCCATGAAGGCCAACATCGACCGCCCATTGGCGGCGATCCTCACGCTCAACACCATTGCCCACACCATCGGCGCCGCGGGCACCGGGGCGCAGATCCTCACGATCTTCGGAAGCAAGTGGGTGGCGCTGGGATCGGTGATCATCACCGTGCTCATCCTCGTGCTCAGCGAGATCATCCCCAAAAGCCTGGGGGCCGCCCACGCCAAGAAGCTTGCCCCCTTCACCGCCGCCGCCATTCAGGGCATGATCTTGATCACCCTGCCGGTGCTGGTGCCCTTGCAGTGGATTAGTAAGGCTTTGGGCGGCGGGCACCACGCGGCGATGACCCGCGACGAGTTCGCCGTGACCGCCGAACTGGGAGGCAGTGCCGGCGTGCTGAAGCCCGCCGAGAGCCGGGTCATCCGCAACCTGCTGAGCCTGGGCCAGGTCTCGGTACACGACATCATGACCCCCCGCCCGGTGGTCTTTATGCTGGCCAAATCCGTCACCGTGGCCGACACCCTGGCCCAGCACCCGGATCTTCGGTTTAGCCGCATCCCCCTGCACGACGGCGACGTGGACCACCTGGTGGGCCATGTCACACGGCACGCGATTCTCAAAGCATCGCATCACGACCGTGGCGGGCAGACCTTGGGCCAGATCATGCTTCCGCTGGGAGAGGTCGACGAAAACCAGAACGTTGCCGCGGTGATGAAGCACATGACCGAGAAGCACGAGCACCTGGTCGCGGTCAAAGACGAGTTCGGCGGCACCTCGGGCCTGGCCACGCTCGAAGACTGCATCGAGACGCTCTTGGGCGTGGAGATCGTCGACGAGACCGACAGCGTCGAAGACATGCGCGAGGCCGCGCGGGCGCTCATGGCCCGGCGACGCGCGGCGGCGACGGAGGCTTGACACCCCCAAGGCATTTGGGCTCGCTGCGCTCGTGCGTTGAGTGGGCGGCGCGGCTACTCCAGAGAGGCGCGTGCGTTTCGCCACGGCCAGGTGCCGGGCACTGAGGGCACGGAGAAAAGCATCGGACGCACGCGGTTGGGAGGGCCGGGGCTGGAGCAAGGACCTTCGGGGGACGCCATGGGGTCACGGCATGACTTGCCCGTAGGGGGTTTTGTAACCCCGTCACCTCACCCCACCTTCTCACCCCGTCCTCTCATCCCGTCCCCGGCCGGTCCGCGGCGAGCCGGGCGGACATGCCGGCGCCCATCTGCTGGGCGTTGACGATCAGCGTGGGGCCGATGTCCGAGGTCACGGTCTCTTCGACGGTCTGCTGCCACAGCGTCAGCCACCGGACGAAGTGCTCGGGACGCAGTTCGCCGAGCGCGCGGTGGACCCGCAGGGGGTTGCCGGCGTAGCGGCCGACTTTGTAGACCACCGACATCCAGAAGTCCTGCATCCGCGCCAGGTGCGGGTCCCAGTCGGTGACGTGGGCGTTGAACACCGGTGCCAGCAGCGGGTCCTCCATCACCCGGC
>JALZVY010000166.1 GCA_023300125.1 Phycisphaera sp. | reverse complement strand
GGCCACGTGGTGATCTGGATCGAGTTGGCCGGCGCCCTGGCGGCGTGCGGGTGGGTGGCCCGGCGTAGCGCGCACCGGCCCATGCGTGCTCTGGCCTGGTTCACGCTGGGGCTTTACGCCCTGGCGCTGATGCTGGTGTTCGTGCTGGTGCTGCGTTGGTGGGTGTGGGGTTGATGCCGGCGGGTGTTGTCGGGGCTAAAGTCTGGTGATGCAAACCGAAAAGCCGCAGGCAGATTTAACAACACAGGTGGCGCTGGATGAGGCGGCCGTCCCGGGCTACGGTCGGGCCCGGTTGGTCTTGGGGATGTCGGCGGTGGGCACTTGGGTGTTGATTGCGTCGGGGGGGCTTGCGCTGGGCGGCCCCCAGTGGTTCGCCCAGGCCTGGTCGGGCCGTATTGGCGGCGCTGGGGGCGAAGCGCTGGCTTTGGGCATGTTTCTCGTGACCTACGCGCTGGTGCAGCTGCCTTTCGATGTGTTGGGGGGGTACGCGCTGCAGCGCTCGTACGGACGGGCGGCGCCTTCGCTGGGGGCATTTCTCATGGGCTTGTCGCGCGGCGTGGTGGTTCAGGGGGCGTTGCTCTTTGGCGTGGCCGGCGCGTTGACCGTGGCGGGCCACTACGGCGGCGGGCTCTTGCTGTTTGTGGCCGCGGTGGCGGCGTCCTTGGTGTTGCTGGCCCTGCGCACCGGAGTGGCCCGCATGCTCGCCGCGAGCGATCCGTCGGACGCGCCGCCCTCGCTTTTGGCTGGCGCCGGGATGCCCACGCGGTTTGTTCATGCCGTGGACGAGGGATTCACGGGGGGCGTGGCCGGTGTCATCCGTCCGCAGGTGAGTATTTTGCCGGCGGCCTGGGGGCCTGCCTTGGGCGACGCGGGTTTGCGGTTGGCGATCTCCCGGCGTTCGGCCGCCGTGGCGACGGGCGCGTGGCGGCGCGGCCGGGTGTTGGCGCTGGGTTTCACCTGGGTGGGCTTCGCCCTCGCGGCCCTTGCCGTAGCTCTTTGCGAATCCGCGGCCATGGGAACGGCGGCCGGCACGGTGGCGTTCAGCTTGTGGTTTACGTTGTGGTCTTTTTTGGGGCTGTTGGTGTTGCCCACCTTTTCGCGTCGCGGCGTGGCTGAGGTGGACGCGCGGCTGCTTGCCCAGGGCACAACGCCGGACGAACTCAGCGCGGTCACGCGCACGCTGGATCAACTTCAAGACGGCGAGCTGAGCCGGCCGGGCTGGGTCGAAGTCGTCTTTCATCCCATCCCGAGCGTGAACAATCGCCGTGCGGCGGCGGGCGCTCATCCGCCGCGCGGCGCGTGGGACGCGGCACGCACCACCGTCTTCGTCAGCGCCGCAGGGCTGGGCTTGCTGGGCCGGGCGGTGCACTGCAATTGCGGCCGCCCGGGATTGTGGGCGTTTCTACCCACGGAATGAAAAATCGCAGCGGGGGGCAGGGATTCGCTGGGGGCGACGTCTCAGTTTTTTTTCAGGCGTAAGCCTGTTCGTCTGTGCCAAGGATTCAAGCGGTTTCACGCAGAGCCGCAGAGGGCGCAGTCCAAGGCAGGGCTTGGCGCGACCTCCCCGGTCGCTTGCGTCAGGCCCCTGCGCTCTCTGCGGCTCTGCGTGAGCACATGCCTTGCCGAGGCAGATACGCATCGCTCTCCGGGCCTTTCCCCAGAAAAACACGAATAGTCCCGCAGGGGCCTGTCCACCGCATATCTACTGCATGCCCGATACTCGACGCTTTCACGTCTCGCACGTTGATGGCACAAGGCGTCGTGGCCGATGATGGCAAGCACAACACCCTTCGGAATCTGGTGAGATCACTATGAAAACCGCTAGCTTTCGGTTGCTGAAATCCAAAATTTGGCCATCACGTCAAGGTATGGGCCGTCGGCTTCGCCCCTGCTGTCTTGTGTGGCTGACGGTGGCTGTCTTGGCCGCCGGGGGCTGCGGCGAGCCCCTCGGCAGCTTCGACGTGGCGCCGTCCAGCGACGCTTGGATTACGGAAGCCGAGTTGATTCAAAAGGAAGGGGGACGAAAGGCTCTGGCCCAATTGCGGGCGACGTTCACCGACTATCCCGTGCAAGACATGTATTACCAGCGGCTTCATATGTACCGTCATAGGACGACTGGCGACCCTACCACACAGGTAGTTGCTTACCACGCCACGCCGAAGGCGGGCCATTCGGGTGAGCTTTTGTATCGTTTTAGATATTGCATCCGAGTGGTTGATGGTTTAGTCACGTACTCACGTAAATATAATGTATATCAGCATGTTGAGGCAGTGGATGCCTACGAGCCTGTTGAGGGGGCTAAATAGGATAATATGAGATGTGGTTTAACTTGATGGCGTTCAGGCTTGTCCATCAGAGAACCTGCTCGTTTTTACCTCATTTGGTGATGATCCGGTGCAGCCTCAACGTAAAAAACAGAAGCGAGGTCTCGTTGGCTTCACCTTGGGGTGTGCTTTCGTTGCGGTGTTGCTGGCATTCGTCCAAGAGTCATATTTCATGACTTTTGGAGCGTTCGCCTCGAAAAACTTTAACGTCATCGCAGAGTACAAGCCTGTTTCTGGTGCTTATCGTCAACTGCGGGTTGAGGCGAGCGGGGTGGTGCAGTCAGGCATTGATGGGGATCCTGAATCGGATGAAGTTCGCGTGGCCTTCACCTCGAACAATGGAGAGGTGACGCGTTATTACATCGAAGACATCGTTTGGCTTCCCAGAAAGCGAGGCGGCACGTTGTACCGCGACAATGGTGTCTTGATCAGTGAGCAGGTTCGCGCGGCAAGCACCTATGTTCCTTTGGTTGCCGATTTTTATACCCCTGAAGCCCCGGGGTCACTTTTGCCCGAAGGACGGGAAATCGCTGAAGTCGTATTTGAGGCTGGGTGGATGTCTGACTCTGTTTACCGTGATCCCGCGACCCGAGAATTTCTTGCTCTTGAGAGTCTTGAGTGTGCGTACTATTCGCGGTGGTGGCAGACTGCTGAAATGCCACTTGCGGTGGTGTTTTTGTATTGGCTACTCGCTGTGTTATTCAATCGTGATGTGCGGGGCCCGCTTCGTCTTTATGTGACGAGGAAGGGGCTGTTTTTCCGTCGTGCGAATGACATGGTCTGACGAGGATTTGACCCGCCAGGCGGCGAAAGGGGGCCCGTAGGTTGGGGCCCCACTTTTTGTTTGTGGCATAAGCCTGTCCGGAGATGCCAAGGACTCAAGCGGTTTCACGCAGAGCCGCAGAGATCGCAGTCCAAGGCGGGGCTTGGCGCGACCTCCCCGGTCGCTTGCGTCCGGCCCCTGCGCACTCTTCGGCTCTGCGTGAGTTACGGCCTTGAGGGTCAGCCCGCGGGTCGGTGTTGGAAGTCGCCGTTCGGCTTTTCCGGGACGCCGCGCATGTCAATAGGTGAATAGGCCTGATCTGTGTGCGGTGTGTAGGCGGTCTTTCCGGACGCACCATCGCGTAAACTAATAAGTATGAGTAAAACAAACGCCATCGCTGCTTCGCTGCTGATTCTGTGGAGCGTCTTCGCCGGATCTGCGGCGGCAGATGCTCCTGTTGAGGCTGCGTCTGGGGCTTCGTCCGAGGCTCAGCCCCCAAACATCGTCTACCTGATGACGGACGATCAGCGGTGGGACAACCTGGGCTGCTATGGGCGGCCCGAGTTCATCACGCCTCACATCGACAAGCTCGCAGAGCAAGGCGTGGCGTTTGACCGGGCTTACTACGCGGTGTCGATCTGCATGCCCAGCCGGGCCACGGCCATGACGGGGCGGCACCTGTCCAGTCACAAATGCGACTTTTCGTATCCGTATGACTATTCGATGTCGGCCAAGCAGATGCAAGACAGTTACCCCGCGGTGCTCAAGAAGGGGGGCTACCGCACGGGCTTTGTGGGCAAGTACGGCTTTACAGTGACG